>NZ_JBLGUU010000009.1:0-2511 GCF_050030705.1 Enterobacter cloacae complex sp. 418I7 | reverse complement strand
GGAAGATGCGTGAAAATCGGTGAACGGGTGCGCAATTCAGTGCGCGGCCGTGAGGCGATGGCGGGGTGTCGGGGCGCAGCCCTGACCTGGGTATTTGTGATGCCGGCGCGTGCGCGGTATTACAAATACACATCCTGTCCTGAGTGGTTCCCCGGGAACAGGCAAAAAAAAACCGGGGAGCTGCCCGGAAGGTAAGTCAAGTTAGATTAGATTACTTTCACTCATCCATAACAGCATCATGCAACGACGACCATCGTCCGTGACGGCCGCCTCGTTTAAGTATGGACAGAAATACAGAAAATGCTCAGGACGAAATGTAATGAATGCGAACGGATTCAAGAAATTCGAGCATGACCGTCCTTACGGCCGGTTCAGTTTCAGACAAAATCTGCCGGTATGCATCCAGCATCATGGCTCCGGCATCCCCCCGGCACGCCGGAGCCAGCCCGAAACAACAGACACAAACAGGTGTCGCTCATCATCAAGAGTCATCAGGTCTCCGGAAGAAAAACCAAACATGGCTTACCTCCTGTTAACGGCAACGCAGAAGAAAGGTTTACAGGGTAGCGGGCAGGAAAATAAAAAAATTGCAGTCAGCCCGGAACGGCTGCTGAACCGGTACAGGCGGGTTCCGGGCGCAGCGCCGGACCAGTCACTCAGCGCTAGCGGAGTGTATACTGGCTAAAATGTAACACCGCAGTAACGCATAGCATAACTGCTACATAAGACAGGCGCAGAAAATGAAAGAAAACGCGTCAGGAGAAAATGTAATACAGGATATATTCCGCTTCCTCGCTCACTCACTCGCTGCGCTCGGTCGTTCGGCTGCGGCGAGCGGTACGGGCTTACGGGTGGAGCAGAAATTTCCTAGGGGATGCCAGCTAGGGGATGCCAGGAAGATACTTAGCGAAGAAGGCATAAGGCCGCGCCGAAGCCGTTTTTCCATAGGCTCCGCCCCCCTGACGAGCATCACGAAATCTGACGCTCAAATCAGTGGTGGCGAAACCCGATGCGGCTTAAAGATACCAGGCGTTTCCCCCTGATGGCTCCCTCGTGCTCCCCCGCATTCCTGCCTTTCGGTTTACCGGTGTCACTCCGCTGTTATGGCCGCGGTTTCTCATTCCACGCCTGACACTCGGTTCCGGGAAGGCAGTTCGCTCCAGGATGGACTGTATGCACGAACCCCCCGTTCAGTCCGACTGCTGCGCCTTATCCGGTAACTATCGTCTTGAGTCCAACCCGGAAAGACACGTAAAAACGCCACTGGCAGCGGCCACTGGTAAGGGGTATACAAGATTACTGGTGCAGAGTTCTTGAAGTTGACGCCTGACTGCGGCTACACTAGAAGGACAAATTTGGTGGCAGCGGTCTTGTACACCCTGTTACCACGGTTCAGAAACTTGCCGGTTTGCTGAACCTTCGAAAAACCACCTTGCCGGGTGGTTTTTTCGTTTACAGGGCAAGAGATTACGCGCGAAAAAAAAGGATCTCAAGAAGATCCTTTTATAAATTAGACATCCAACCTCACAAAGAGGAATACTTAAATCATCTTGGTATATGTATCGGTCGGATTACATCAGATATAAGCCCGCACTGCCCCCTCCCCGCCAGACACCACACTTTAACCATAACACCTCGCACCTAACTCGATATGCAGCCCACCATCAAGCCTCTTTTCACATAAAAAATGACCTATAGTTAGATGGTTAGTGACCAAAACTGATATGGATAAAAGGAGCTGGCTTTGAAAAAGATTTTTGTTTCCGTGTTCGCAGCGGCAGTTGCGCTTTCAGCCCTCACCGGCTGCACGCGCACAAGCTATGCCATACACACCAATGACGGGCGCACTATTGTCAGCGACGGCAAACCTAAAGAATCAGACTCAGGCCTGCTTGGCTATACAGACGCGAATGGTGTCAAACAGCAGATCAATAAAACCGACGTTAAAGAAGTCTCCGAAATTCCGCACTGAGCATCTTCTCCGAAAAAGGCCGCTAATGTGGCCTTTTTCTTTACCTGGGGTTCTCCGCCAAAATCCCAGCAAATTGCACCACCAAAGCTAAAAGCTTCCAGGGTTGTCTAAAAAGCACAAGACATTAGAGGAAGTGCGGTTTTTATAATCAAGCCCCCCAAGAATTTACCATAACATCCGTTGCCCGCACCGCCTCAGACGCACTCAGCGCTTTTCTGACGGAACCATGACCAAAAACCACAACAAACCACCCCGGAACCCGCCAGAAACGCTCCTGTTAAATTTTAACGGCATGCATGACTATGCACCAGAATGACGGCATGCTCTTTTCACGCAAAAATCATCACCAGACGGGGAAAATCACCAGTGACCAGACAGGAATCCGCCGCCCTCAACATGGCCAAATTTATCCGCTCACAGACACTCCTCCTCCTCGAGCGGCTCGAACAGATGGATCTGGATGAGGCTGCCGGCTGCTGTGAGCACCTGCACGATCAGGCCGAAGCACTTTACACCATGCTGAACGCACAGACAGGCGA
>NZ_JBLGUU010000008.1:0-3029 GCF_050030705.1 Enterobacter cloacae complex sp. 418I7 | reverse complement strand
ACTAAAAGAGTATAGAGACTTAGCTCAAAAACACATAACCGATCTTGAAATTAAAAAAAGAAATATTGCTAGTAGAAACAGTAATTTAGTAAAAAAAGAAACTAACTTTTTAGGTCTTGAGAAAAAATTCTCTTACGACGAAACAAAAAGGCTAATAAAAATTTCAAATGAAAAAACAATGAATGCTTATTCATTTTATAAGCATAATTATAAAATTCAATTCTCGGTTAATAATGGCTTGGAAAAACAAAACAACGAACAAAAAAAACAAATAGAGGAATTGAAAAAAAAAGAAAAAAAGTTAAATAGTGATATTAAAGCTATGGAGTTAAAGCAAAGAAGTTTAAATCAGATCGATGAAGAAAGAAATTATTATTATGATATTTTAAACGATGCAAAAGAGGCTTTGAGTGATATTGTAAAACAGCCTTTCAAGACGATGAAAGATTTAAAAGATTTTTTAACTAATAGAAAAAACACTTTAAAATCAACAACTTACGAACAAACAGAAGAAGAAAAAAATATCAATAAAAACAACGAGTTAGAAGAAAAACCGCTCTCTCGCGCAGTTAATTTGAAAATTATGGATAAAGATACATTACAGCAAAAATTGGCTCAAAATGAGCAAGAAGAACCTAAAGTTAAAGCATTTAAGATGTAAAAAAGCCTTTGATTTTGTCAAAGGTTTTTTTATAATACATATTCTTAATTTATTTTATCTTCTGCCAAGTCTTCGGATTTGGCATTTTTTTATACGAAATTTATATTTTTAATATCTTTATTTTTTACTTTTGCTTTATCTAAATTCTGTCTTTTTTCTTTTACTAATTTTTTTGGTAACCCCTTTATAACTAAGTTAGAATTGAAAAAAGTGTTTCCGTCTTCATCGTCAACAAGAATGCATTTTTCTTTTAGTTTTTTAAATGAGTTAGAAACATTACTCTTATTTATGCCTAAAGCATTAGAAATAGAAGATTGTTTAAAGGAAACTAAATTCCCAAATTCCATTTTATCCAAAATATAGAATACTATTCTAAATTCTGTTTTGGTTAGTGTTTTAGCCAGATAATCAAGATTTTCAGTAAAAGCAATTACAAATTGGTTTTTAATATCAACCTTCGGTTGATCTTTTTCAATTATTACAGTGCTTTTTATTTTCTCACCGGATTTCTGTAATTTCTCTATTACTTCTTTTACTTCTTCGTTTTCTTCATTACCAAATAAAAGATCTAACTCGTCAACTTCTATTTCTCTAACTGCTAAATTTGAAAATTTACTCATTTTAAAACCTCCTTAATTTATTTTATATAATTTGTTTTAAAACATTTAAAATAATTGTCAATAGAAAAAGTTCAAAAAAAACCAACTTTGTTGGTACTTTACCAACTACCGTTGGTAAAAACAAACGGCTTAGATCGATTTTGAAAAGTTGGTAAAACTACCAACTCTAGTTGGTAAAACTACCAACTTTTAGTTGGTAAAATTACCAACTTTTTAGACTGAAAGTTGGTAAAACTACCAACTAAAAAGAGAAAAAAGTGAGTAATATCAAGGGTTGTAGAGGTGGTTATAATATATATAAGTAATAAGAGGTAAGAGAGAACCCCAGATCGGAGCAAGTAACTTGCCGATTTGAGCCTGAAAACTACCTCAAAAATCGTTCGGCAAGTTCAACCCCTCGAACCCACACAGACAAGCTGTGTGAGTCCTCACGGTTCTGATCGTGTTCTCAGTAGTAAACCTGTCATTAGTTCACTTAATGCGAAGTAGAACCATACAGAGACTTACAGGCTCATTGAGCCTATAACTTTGTTATAGGATTTAGGAAAAGTGACTAAAAAAATCCTTCGTTCATCCGCCCTGGTCATTCGCTATCGCTCATTAGGACGGATCTGGCTCGCTTCGCTGACGAGTGAACGAAGGATTTTCAGCCGTAGGTTAGACTTCGCTTTGCTCACCCTACGGCTGTGTTGAGTTTCAAAATCAGATTTCTCAAGTTATGGTCGGGCCTTCGGCTGTTCTCCTCCCGCTTGAAAATCTGATTTTGAAAAAAAGGTCGGCAGACAACCCGCCGCCCTTCATTCCAAAAAAAAGGTTTTGACCTGGTTTTTATCAAAAATTTTCGATTTTAAAAATTTTAATTTTTGAAATAGGAAATTGTCCAACGAACGAAGTGAGGCGGTAAGGAATTTGACTTTTTTATATTAAGAGTTAACTTGTAAATAGATTGAGTTTTACAATGTCAGTCTATCACACAGTAGACCGACACAAGTGTCAGTCCTGTGATTTTCCTACGGAAAATGAAGGTCAAAGTCAAAACCAAAAGGTCTACATTGTAATATTTGAATTAGTAAAATTTGGCAGTTGTGAAGGAACCTATATATAAATTAAAACCTTTTTTTGGAAATTTAACGGCAACTCTCACTACGTGCTTTTAACATTAAAGTGAGGTTTGCGATGGTAAAACAGTTTGCAATTATACGAGTTGAAAAACACAAGAAAGGATCTGTCTCGGCAGTTAATAATCATAATTTCAGAAATGGAAATATTGAAACAAATATAAAAACAGAAAAAACAAAAGACAATATTTTATTATTCGGAACGAATAATATTAAAAACGATATTAATACTTATATCGAAAATTCAGGAATTAAGCCTCGAAATAAAGACACGGTTTTATTCCAAGAATTTATTTTAACAGCAAGCCCGGAGTTTTTCTTTAACAATAAAGACGGTTCAAAGAAAACAAAAGAACAATACGAGAAAAACCTAAAAGATTGGATTAAAACCCAGGTTGATTATTTGAAAAAAGAAAATTACGGTATTTGTGTAAATGCTGTTGTTCATCTCGATGAATCAACACCTCATATTCATGCCGTGGTTTTACCGATTAAAGACGGAAAATTTAACTGTAAAGCCTTTTACCGTGGTAAAAATTCGTATTCTAAACTTCTTGATCAATATGCTTTACACAATAAGAAACACGGCTTAATACGAGGCGAAGAACAGAGCCTAGCAGATCACACAAC
>NZ_JBLGUU010000007.1:0-4665 GCF_050030705.1 Enterobacter cloacae complex sp. 418I7 | reverse complement strand
TTTGGTACCTGCGCTCCGTGAAAGCCAGTTACCTTCGGAAGAAAGAGTTGGTAGCTCTGAATTCCGGCAAACGAACCACCGTTGGTAGCGGTGGTTTTTTTGTTTACAGGGTATGAGATTACGACGACATCGAAGGGATAACAAGAGGATCCGCTTCTTGCCCACTCTTCGCCACAAAAAAAACGACACACTAGCGCGTAAAGCATCATCAAAAAACTCAAATAGCGCTATATACAATCACTTTATTACGCCCCTCCCTTTTGGCTTGATAAAGAGCATCGTCAGCATTTTTCAGCAAAAAATCGATCCTACCAAGAGGATCATCTTGTGTTGCCACACCAGCAGATATGGTGACCCGCAAGTTATTAGGGAAGACAGTACTTTCAATAACACTCCTAATACGCTCCGCAACACACTTAGCTGTTACCACAGATGTATTCGGCAGGAAAACAACAAACTCTTCGCCACCAAACCGACAAACAACATCTTCACTACGGCAACAGGAATTAATAATATGAGCCAAAGAAACAAGCACCTCATCTCCGACCCCATGCCCGAAACTGTCATTTATCTCTTTAAAAAAATCAACATCAATTACAATAACTGAATACCCTGAATCCCGCTTATGATTCTGTATTTTACTTAAAAACCCCAATCTATTGTTCACGCCGGTAAGGGGATCTTTAAGCGCCACCTCATTTAGAAAATCAACTCTTTCCATCATTACCTTAATATACGTAAAAAGCGCCTTTTTAAGCCTATCAGCTTCGGCATACCAAGCATTGATAGCTTTAATATAAACTAGCGAAGCTCCGATATCTTTAGCATTGGTAGATATAGCAAGCTTTTCTAAAGGAAGTGAAATACTGGAGGCAATGAAATATGAAATAAGTGAAAACACAATAATTATTATAATTAGCAGAACAAGTACACTTTTAGCATAAGCAATAAGAATAGTAGTCACACTGTCAGCACGACTATAAACCAACACATTCCAAGCAGTATTTTTCATACTAGCATAACCAAGAAGATATCTATGCCCCGAAGAAAAAAATGCCCCCTCACCTCTATCAGACGCAGTTAACTTTGATTTCAAATCATCAGACATAACCATAGGCCGATCAACAGCACTTTTATCGTTATTAAAGATCACATTCCCATCATCACTAACAATGCTAATTTCAGTGTTGTTCTTGAAAAAATGCCTGCTCAAAACATCGCCAAATAAATTATGTTTTTTTAGATATATAGACCCACCGACATACCCTATGTAATTGCCACCCTTATCATAAATAGGATGTGACAACAAAATAATCAAATTCCCAGTAACTGATTTTAACGGTGAAGATATGAATGGTTTCTTTTCCTCAATCGCCAATTTGCTGGCACTTGAATTCAAGCGGGTACCAACTAAATCAAGAGATTCTGGCGAAGTCGCCAGAACAACAGCATCATTACTAACAACAAGAACTGAATTAAACATACCAGACTGCAATCTTAACCTATCCGCCTCATCTTTAAGTGAGTCAATATCATTAGTTGATTTTATTTTTTTTGCTCCATATGCTAATTCACCTTGAGCCATTTCAATATAACCACTCATTACATCTGACATTTTCATAGCGTACGATGAATTAGCATAAAGCAAATCTTTTTCTATATTTTCGCGCTGAAAAACCATAATAACGGCAATCAGAAAAATAGAAGTTAACAAAATCCCACCAACGGACAAGGTTATGACTATCGGACGAAGGTGAGGCTTTTTAATTCTCATAAAAATACACTCCATATAATAAAAAATGCCGCATTTACCATAACATCCCTTATCAGCACCGCCCCGGACGGGTTCGGAACAAATGCGGCGTCAGCCCGGTAAAACCGGCAGCAAACTCTCCGCTAAACCGCGCATTCTGCGCCAGATAAATTTCACCCGGCTGCATGGCTATGCAGTCGGGTGAATGGCTCCGGCTTTCAGCGCAGATGTCCGCCGAAAGCCCCGTTTTATCAGGTTATCACAGTGAAGGGCTGTTATACGTCCGCTGTCGCTGAGATCGCTCCAGCTCCAGCGCTTTCTGATGCTGCACCACGCGCTCCTGCTCCCGGTGCAGCTCGACGGCATTCAGTCGCTCGACAACCGGCGCAGCTGCTCGCTCAAACTCTGCACCTGCCTGCTCAAGCCCGTGACGCGCTCGCTCAGCGCTGCGTTCTCCCGTAGCATAAGACCAGACATCGTCCGCCATTCCGCGAAGGCGCTCTCCCACTCGTCCAGCCTTTTCGAGTAGTCCTGCTGTAGCTGCTCTAATGCGCTCAGCAACTGTTTTTCCAGCTCCGTCATGTGCTATTTCCCCGCCAGTATCATCCAGCTCGAATCCTCTCCGAACCGTCCCGCTTCCGGGTTCACCTTCACGCAGCGGCGTCTCTGCTCGCCGCAGGTCGAGAGCTGCACGCCGCTGTTCCTCTCTGACAGCATGGCCTGCGTGCTCTTCTGCTCCCGGATGGTCGTGTAGTTGTCGAGTATCTGCTGCCCCTGCCACCACAGAATGCCCGCGCTCGAGGCGATCAGCAGCGCGGAGACCAGGACGATGGTCAGCCACGTCTGGCTGACCATGCGCACCATGCCTTTCGTGCGCTGGCTCATGGCTGAGGACAGTTTCCGGTCGTGGTCGAGGATGGCGGCGCTGATTCTCTTCGCGCTTTCGTTCAGTTCCGCTTTTACAGATTTCTCGTGCTCGCTGAATGCGGCTTTCAGCATCTCGCCGGTATTCTGCTGCTGCGCTTTCGATTTCTGCTCTAAGTCCTTCGCCAGCGTTAAAAGACTGTTCATAAATGGCTCCCTTCAGTCGGATGTTTCGCCCCCCGTCCGGGTCGGCAATGCTGATACTGCTTTTTGTGGTGCGGACCACCTCAAAACCTGCGCTTTCCAGCGCCTCAGTGACATCCTGACGGGTTTTCAGCTCCCCGGATGAGGCAAGAGCAAGCAGACCGCGTGTAATCGCTTCTGCAGCCTCCTGCTTCGCTTTAGGCAGTGCAGACGGTGTGACCAGTGCCCGCCGGTTCTCCGGTGCGTTCGGGTCGTGCAGCCCCAGTCTGCCGTTCACGATGGTCTGCCAGGCATCGATGCGTGGACGGTCGGCGCGATCGTAATACGGCTGGAGCCGTCTGCCGGTCAGCAGCTCCGTGTTCGGGATCAGAAAATTCAGCTCAAGCCGCCCCTTGTCACGATGCTCCACCCACAGGATGCTGTACTGGTCTTTATCAAGTCCGGGCATCAGAACCCGCTCAAAGCTTGCCATCAGCTTTTCCCGCTGGCCGGAAGGTAAATCCGCTTCCGCAAACGACAGTACCCCGGAGGTGTATTTCTTAACGTAAGGCGACGCGTCAATCAGCTCCCGGACTTCTTCCGGCTTCCCCTGCAGGACGGTGGCGCCTTCACGCTGCCGGTCTTTACCCAGCAGATAGTCCACCGGCCCGGCGCCACCGCCGCGACCGCGTGGATGAAATTTAACGATCATCGTCCGTTCCTTTCTCAAGAACGGCGTGCCGCAGCCGCTCAAGTCCGGCATCGATGGCCATCAGCGCCGCAACAATCTGCACCCTGTCATGGCCGGTACCGCCGCCGGCGTTAACACGGCGGGCTATCTGGTTCAGGTTATTGCCCATGCCGGCAAGCTGGCGCAGCAGCGCCGGCGAGATTGAGGGGAGCTTTCCGGAACGTGCCGGCTTTTCGTCCAGGCAGGTCTGCCGCATCCACGCCGCCAGCTGCCTGCCGTCACAGCGCTCAAGCAGCCGCCGGTGCTCGTCCTCCGTCACCCACATGGTGAGCATCTTGTTCCGTTTCTCTGACAAACCGGTCTCCTGATAACGCCGGGACGGGCGGGAAAACCTTTCCCGGTCGGCACGGGGTTGGACAAGCCGCAGGCGCGTCAGGCTTTTGGCGGGTTTCGGGGCGCAGCCCTGAACCAGTCACGTAGCGCTAGCGGAGTGTATACTGGCTTAATATGTTGGCACGGATGAGGGTGTCAGTGAAGTGCTTCATGTGGCAGGAGAAAAAAGGCGGCACCGGCGCGTCAGCAGAATATGTGATACAGGATATATTCCGCTTCCTCGCTCACTGACTCGCTGCGCTCGGTCGTTCGGCTGCGGCGAGCGGTGCCGGCTTACAGGTGGGGCGGAAATTTCCTGGAAGATGCCAGGAAGGAACGTAACAGGGAAGCGAGAAGGCCGCGGCGAAGCCGTTTTTCCATAGGCTCCGCCCCCCTGACAAGCATCACGAAATCTGACGCTCAAATCAGTGGTGGCGAAACCCGACAGGACTTAAAGATACCAGGCGTTTCCCCCTGGTGGCTCCCTCGTGCGCTCTCCTGTTCCTGCCTTTCGGTTTACCGGTGTCATTCCGCTGTTATGGCCGCGTTTATCTCATTCCACGCCTGACACTCGGTTCCGGGAAGGCAGTTCGCTCCAAGCTGGACTGTATGCACGAACCCCCCGTTCAGCCCGACTACCACGTTGTCCCGGTAACTATCATCTTGAGTCCAACCCGGAACAGACACGAAAAATCGCCAGTGGCGGTAGCCATTAGTAAGAGGATTCACGGAGCGGAGTAGTAGAGTGTTCTACAGAGTTCTTGAAGTGGTGGCCTGACTGCGGCTACACTGGAAGGACAGT
>NZ_JBLGUU010000006.1:0-4760 GCF_050030705.1 Enterobacter cloacae complex sp. 418I7 | reverse complement strand
ATAAGACCAGACATCGTCCGCCATTCCGCGAAGGCGCTCTCCCACTCGTCCAGCCTTTTCGAGTAGTCCTGCTGTAGCTGCTCTAATGCGCTCAGCAACTGTTTTTCCAGCTCTGTCATGTGCTATTTCCCCGCCAGTATCATCCAGCTCGAATCCTCTCCGAACCGTCCCGCTTCCGGGTTCACCCTCACGCAGCGGCGTCTCTGCTCGCCGCAGGTCGAGAGCTGCACGCCGCTGTTCCGCTCGGACAGCATCGCCTGCGTGCTCTTCTGCTCCCGGATGCTCACGTAATTGTCGAGTATCTGCTGACTCTGCCACC
The DNA here is from genome assembly GCF_050030705.1 of Enterobacter cloacae complex sp. 418I7. Lineage (NCBI taxonomy): Bacteria > Pseudomonadati > Pseudomonadota > Gammaproteobacteria > Enterobacterales > Enterobacteriaceae > Enterobacter > Enterobacter cloacae complex sp. 418I7. Next base: position 4,441 of record NZ_JBLGUU010000006.1, on the reverse strand, counting down.
ACAGAATGGCCGCGTTCGAGGCGATCAGCAGCACGGAGACCAGGACGATGGTCAGCCACGTCTGGCTGACCATGCGCAGCATCCCTTTCGTACGCTGGCTCATGGCTGAGGACAGCTTCCGGTCGTGGTCGAGGATGGCGGCGCTGATTCTCTTCTCGCTTTCGCTCAGTTCCGCTCTGACAGACTTCTCGTGCTCGCTGAATGCGGCTTTCAGCATCTCGCCGGTACTCTGCTGCTGCGCTTTCGATTTCTGCTCTAAGTCCTTCGCCAGCGTTAAAAGACTGTTCATAGATGGCTCCCTTCAGTCGGATGTTTCGCCCCCCGTCCGGGTCGGCAATGCTGATGCTGCTTTTTGTGGTGCGTACCACCTCAAAACCTGCGCTTTCCAGCGCCTCAGTGACGTCCTGGCGGGTTTTCAGCTCCCCGGACGAGGCCAAGGCCAGTAAACCCCGTGTAATTGCCTGAGCGGCTTCCTGCTTCGTTTCCGGCAGCGCGGACGGCGTGACCAGCGCCCGCCGGTTTTCAGGCGCGTTCGGGTCATGCAGCCCCAGCCTGCCGTTCACGATGGTCTGCCAGGCATCAATGCGCGGACGGTCGGCGCGGTCGTAATACGGCTGGAGACGCTTGCCAGTCAGCAGCTCCGTGTTCGGGATCAGGAAGTTCAGCTCCAGCCGCCCCTTATCCTGGTGCTCAACCCACAGCACGCTGTACTGGTCTTTGTCGAGTCCGGGCATCAGAACCCGTTCAAAGCTCGCCATCAGCTTTTCGCGCTGCCCGGGCGGTAAATCCTTTTCGGCAAAGGACAGGACGCCGGATGTGTACTTTTTTGCGTAGGGTGAGGCGTCGATAAGCTCCCTGACTTCTTCCGGCTTCCCCTGCAGAACGGTGGCGCCCTCGCGCTGTCGGTCTTTCCCCAGCAGATAATCCACCGGACCGGCGCCACCGCCGCGCCCTCGCGGGTGAAACTTAACGATCATCGTCTGCACCCTTTTCCAGCACGGCATGCCGCAGCCGCTCGAGTCCGGCATCTATGGCCATCAGCGCGGCGACGACCTGCACGCGGTCGTGCCCGCTGCCACCACCGGCGTTAACCTGCCGGGCAATCTGGTTAAGGTTGTTCCCCATGCCGGCAAGCTGACGAAGCAGCGCCGGCGAGATCGAGGGAAGCTTGCCGGCGCGGGCGGGTTTCTCGTCCAGGCACGTCTGGCGCATCCAGGCTGCAAGCTGTTTACCGTCGCAGCGCTCCAGCAGACGCCGGTGCTCATCCTCGGTCACCCACATCGTGAGCATTTTGCTGCGTTTGTCTGCCAATCCGGCCTCCTGATAACGCCGGGACGGGCGGGAAATCTTTTCCCGGTCGGCGCGGTGTTGGACAAGCCGCAGGCGCGTCAGTGGTTTTAGCGGGTTTCGGGGCGCAGCCCTGAACCAGTCACGTAGCGCTAGCGGAGTGTATACTGGCTTAATATGGTAAATCGAAGTGGGAATTCAGGGAAGTGCTTCATGTGGCAGGTAAAAAATGCGTCTGTGGGGCGTAAGTGCGAAATGCTGGGGACGATGAAATGACGCCTCCTCGCTCACTCGGTCGCTACGCTCCTGCCGTGAGACTGCGGCGGGCGTTACCGGCTCACGAATGGCGGGATAAAGAGATGGCGCTCAAATCAGGAAGGGCTGGGAAAAGGATGCGGCGTTGCCGTTTTTCCATAGGCTCCGCCCCCCTGACAAGCATCACGAAATATGACGCTCAAATCAGTGGCGGCGAAACCCGACAGGACTATAAAGATCCCAGGCGTTTCCCCCTGGTAGCTCCCTCGTGCGCTCTCCTGTTCCTGCCTTTCGGTTTACCGGTGTCATTCCGCTGTTATGTGGCCGCGTTTGTCTCATTCCACGCCTGACACTCAGTTCCGGGTAGGCAGTTCGCTCCAAGCTGGACTGTATGCACGACCCCCCCGTTCAGTCCGACTACCACGCCCATTCCGGTAACTATCAACTTGAGTCCAACCCGGAAAGACACGACAAAATCGCCATTGGCGGTAGCCACTGGTAAGCAGGATGTGCGAGAGATGTATCGAGAGTTCTTGAAGTGGTGGCCGGACTACGGCTACACTGGAAGGACAGATTTGGTGACACGTCTCGCACAAGACTGTTACCACGGTTCAGAAGTTCCCCAACTTACTGAACCTTCGAAAAACCACCTCCCCAGGTGGTTTTTTCGTTTTCAGAGCAAGAGATTACGCGCAGAGCAAAACGATCTCAAGAAGATCATTTTACAAATTGGATAATATCCCTCCGCCCCTAACACTAATATAAAATTATCGGGCTTGCATGCCCCTCACCATTTTCCCCATATCCACCACCAAACAATAGTTCGTCGAGTTCTTTGCTAGCTTGATCAATACACGCAGCCACATGAATAGCAGAAGGGTACTCATCATACTGAAAATTATCGCTTTTTTCAGGAGGGAGTCGATCATAATACGGATGACAATCCACATAATAATGACGTATTAGCATCCCAGTTTTATCTTCGTACTCTGATGGCTGCAACGTACTCCCTGGGAAAGCTTTTGCAACATGTATAGCAGCTTGAAAGGTATCAAAATATCGCCCAAACATTGGCGTTTCAAAGCTAGGCGACTCTGTCGAAAAATCCCCCATAACTTGCGCCAAATAACCATTATCTATCTGCCATTGAACATCTGATCCCATAGCCCACTCTCCCAGAGTTACTCCTAATAAATAACCATAATATGTATTTACCATAACGCTTCTTGGCCGCACCCCCTGAGAGCCCCTCAGCGCGTTTCTGCGGCCTGAGGGCCGTTTCCGGCACCTTTCCCCGGCCCAAACCCTGAAAAACGCCCCTGATAATTTCTGCGCGGCTGCATGGCTATGCACAAGAGTGAATGGCGGCCGGTTTCGTGAAGGAAATACCGTGAAAGCTCCGAAAGAAACGCTTAATTGCACAGCAGCACATGAACGTGATCAGATGAAATCTGTCTACTGCCGCACTTCTTCACGAAAGGCCCGCTGAGCGTCAGATTCGGGCCTTTCTTACTAAAAAGATTTCAATAGAATTTTTTAGCAGGCGATTTTTATCTATAACCATACATTGAGCATAGAAGACCCAAATTTATGTATGACTCAATAGAAAAAAACAAATCACAGCCATCTAAACACTGAGACAGCAAGCCAAACAAAAATCAAAGAAATAACTCCATTTTTAATCAAATAATATAGTTTTCGATTCCTTTTTTTTAGCTTCTGACCTGCATCACGAATAGCATTAACATATTTAAATAAATGATTTATAGCACCAGTCCTGTCATTATTATCGTTGGGTGATGCTGCCGCTGACATTAGCACCCCACCTATCCACCTATTTATTTTTTGTGACCACCGCCACTTCATCGGCCTTTCTATATCACAGAACAAAATAATACGTGTCTGCTCGGTATCATTCTGAGCCCAGTGAACAAAAGTTTCGTCAAAAATTATCACTTCACCATCATGCCAACTGCGGCGTACACCATCAACTTCAATAAAACACCGTTCATCATTTGGTGTTGATAATCCTAAATGATAACGAACTGAACCGGCATAAGGGTCACGATGCTTTCCTAAATGGCTTCCTGAAGGCAATTCAGCAAACATCGCTGCTTTAATACAGGGAATAGAGCTAACCAGTTGGGTTGTTACTGGGCAAAGCCGCTCCGCTGATGGATGAGCATCTCCATACCACTTGAGGTAAAAGCGCTTCCAACCGCGCTTAAAAAATGTATTAAATCCTGCATCATTATTTTTTTCAGATGATTTAATGTGCCCTTGCAAATTAACAGCTTCGTCTCTTATAACCTGCCAGTTATCAATTAATGGTTGAAGTTCAGGAAATGTTTCTGGGGGAAACCATGCCTGCTTTGACGGCAGCTTCGAAAAGCCTGTCATAAACATATTTATCGGAGCCATAAATGTTGAATGATCAAATAACTGCCTGGAAAACTTTTGTTTTATTTTACCGCGAGAATGCGCATACAATACACTGATAAGAAAAACAAAAATAATAATAAGTGACAGCATGTGTATATTCCTTGTTCACGCCAATAATAAAAATCTCTTAAAGATAACATAATGAATGCACTTAAATTATAATCTAAATGCTATTTATCAATAGTATAATCGAAGCTTCACCAGAACATATCTACTACACAGGCAGAGAGGATTTCAGCAGGAATTATGCTGAAATGAATCAAAGGGACGGACCGTGATATACCCGCTGTCGCTGTGATCGTTCGAGCTCCAGCGCTTTCTGATGCCGCGCCTCCCGCACCTGCTGCAGCTCGACGGCATTCAGCCGCTCGACAACCGGCGCAGCTGATCGCTCAAACTCTGCACCTGCCTGCTCAAGCCCGTGACGCGCTCGCTCAGCGCCGCGTTCTCCCGTTGC
>NZ_JBLGUU010000005.1:0-32349 GCF_050030705.1 Enterobacter cloacae complex sp. 418I7 | reverse complement strand
AATGCAAAGAGGTGTAATATGAGAAAAGAAAATAGTAGTGAGAAAGAGAGTGTCGTGCTTAGTAATGGGGAAAGAACAAGTCCTGTTTCTCATTTTGAGTTTGCAGCATATAGCAAAGGTTATGAAAAAAATCTATGGGAAAAGAAAAGAAAAGAAGTCTTAACCAGCGATTTATCACCAGGGGCAATTCTTTATTTAGCCTGTATTATGGGTAGCTACCTATCTCCGAAAAATAAAATCACTTCTGCTTTAGAAGTTAATGATGATACTAAACCTTATTTATTCGGTAATTTCATTGAAAAGGAAAACCCTGATTTTAAAGAAAGAACATTATATAGCCATAATTATTTATCTGCTATTTTCTCACCAAAGTCAAAAAATAGTAGTTTAATTTCAAGGACTATTAATACTGAAGCGGTTAAGCAAAAATATGAACTCATAGAGAAAGAAGCATTGGCAAACGAAGAAAAAATAATAATTTCATCCTCTTTAAAGGAGGTTAGTGAAGACTATATTGAATCTTTGATTGAAACTTTAGAGAGGAATTATTTAATTTTTAAAGGTGATTATGAACAATTATCTAAAATGGAAAAAGATAAAATAGTAAAAAAAATAGAAAAAAAAGAATCTACCGATTTAACATCGCCATCAAGAAAAAGGAGAATATAATTATGGAATACGATTTAGAATATGATGATAACTGCAAAATACTGGTACTTAACGATGAAATGGTAGCTGATTATTTTTGGGATGCATACTTAAATTCTTACTCAAATATGCATGAATATTTTGAAGATAAATTAGAGAAAAATTACACTGTTCTTGATTACTTTGATGCTTACTATTACGACATGAACGAGCTTCTTTGCAGGGCTTATTCAAACGACATTGAATACCTTGAAGAAAGACCATTTAACTATGAATCTTATGATAGAGTTGGAGAGGTGGCAATAGATGAAGGTTTGGTTTTAGATCCCGCCACACTAATGAAAGAAAAAGAAAGTGAATATCTTAAAGGTTTCCTTTCTGACGAGATTAAACAATACGATCAGGAAGATATAAGTAAATTCCTGTTGGCTATTGCAACTTCTCACCCTGAAATTATACCCGAGATAGAAAAAGCGATTATAGAAACAAATCTTGAATTAAGTGAAACCGAAGTAAAAACTAACAAAAGGAGATTGTGATTATGAAATTATCTGACATTTTAAAGAAGCGGTTTAATGCCGATGTTATTATCATATGCGATGATCATGGCACTGGTAAAACAACTTTATGTAATGAAATAGAAAGAAACCTTAAAGGGCATGAAGACATTTTAGTTTTTGATGAATATTTAGGAAGAAGTATTGGGCTTTGTTCAAGTATAGAAGAAATTAATGAAGCCACTAAAGAAACAATAAAAGATAAACTTATGATTATTAGTGCTTGCAAGCATGAACCTACGGAAAGTATTTTATATGGCATAAACTATAAGAAGTTATTAGTTCGACAAGGAAGAGATGAATTAAGTAATATACTTACTAAATTAGCATCGGAAGAGAAATCAATTATCAAGGATAAATTAATAGTTGATGGCTTAACTGATTCAAAAATGATTAAGAGGAGGCTTTAAATGAGTAATGATACAAAATACAGAGTTTACAATATAACAGACTCAATAGCCGCTGATTACATGTTTGAGTGTTTCATGCAGGATAAGGCTATTAATAACTTAATTGACCTATATAAAAGCAAACCTCCTTTATACGAAGGAGATGATTACAGAACTCCCTGGGTATTAGTTTATTATGATAAAACCTTTGAAGACAGAAGTGATATTTACTACTTAAAGCTTTCAAAATGGGCTAAAGAAAAAAACCTGTTAAAGCATCCTTTATACCTGGAATTTGAGTTTATCAACCAACATGATTGTGTCATCGCAGGTAAAGAGTGTTTCAACATTTCCAACCTCGAAGACCCAGCATCTGAACTGTTCGCCAGAGAGTGTGAGCTTCTCACTACCCTTGTGAGAGATGGTAAAGAGCTGGGGATCAGCATTACAGATAGGCAAGAGATATTGAATAACATACGGGAAATCCCTCTCTACGATAAACTTTATAACCTTCCTGCACAATTACATTGTCATTTAGAGAAAGAGAAGATTAATAATGCTCTCGCACCCATTGACGGCGACACATCAAGAAAAAGAAGAATTTAGTCTTCTTAAGTAAACCACCTAATTATTAAAGTTACCCTTCCATCAGATAATCAAAATGGTTAGGTGGTTTTTTTATAACTATATTTGACAATGAGCAATTAAATTAATATATATTAAATATGTCGCAATATTGAGACTGGTAATAATAATTATAACGGAAGGTGTCTATGGAAGTTTTGAAGATATTAATTATAAATCTATTGTTTTTTAGCTTTTTGGTATTTGCTTTGTGTGCGAAACATTCAAAGTATAAACATATCTCGGTGATTCTCGTTCTAATTTTTCCTTTAGGATGTTTTATTATTTATGAAAAAAAAGAAAGTGCCATTTATGAAGCGCAATCTAAACACATAAATAAAATAGAAAGTGATAGCATAAAGGATTTGAATGAGAGTATCTTTTTTGAAAAATGTAATTATTTTAAAGAAAATCACAAAGGTCTCTTAAGCCTTGCTAATTTAGTGTGCTCAACTGAAAAAGGCAACAAAATAATATCATACAAGTTCATTGCGAACTCCCCTGTCACAGTTTTAGTGAGAGATGATTTTGCCTATAAATATACAGATTTTCAGAATAAAAAAAGGTTGGTGCTTCTTAATGTTTTAAAATATAGTTTTTTCTCTTTAATTCCAGAGTTCAGAGACTCTATTAATAAAAAAATTAATGAGCATGTAACTGGGGTCACTTACTTAGAAATCGTTGAGCAAATGCCACTTTTTTACAAATATGAATCTTTTGGTCAGTGTGAAGCCTTTAACTGCGGGATTGCATTTGAAGTCGTCCCAGGCAATCAACTTCCAGAAGGTAAGTTTTATGTGGTTAAACCATATTCTGAAGGAGTTAAATAATATGTTTTATTTTCAATTGATAGCTTTCTCATTCTGCTTATTGGGTTGTGTTTATGAGTCTGCAACAAGCTTCAAGGTTTACAGGAACCCGTTAAGGTCTGACAAAGCTAAAGGTAAGAAGAAGTTAAAGAATAAAGAAGTATCTGAAATTAAAAGGAGTGAAGCACTCACCCTGTTTGCAAATATTTTATTCGGTATAGGTTCAATATGGTTATTAATAGATTTATTCAAATAAGGAGGCGATTATGTCTAAGGAGGATTTAAAAAATCTCAGAGAAGTGTATGAGCAATTATCAGTAAAAAATGTATTAAACTTAAATGGAATCAAATTTAATAAAATAAAGGAGAATAATTATGATTCAAATAGCAAGAGTAATTGAAATAGACGAAATGGCAAAAGCTATCAATGAAACAGTTGAAGTGAACAAGAATCACGACACTACCCGCCTTGAATGGTTTGCTGAGTTCGGGTACGGGGATGATTTTGAGGGCTACAGCCATCCCACTGAGCAACAGGTATCAGACATAGGCACTGTAAGACCTGTAAGCGATTCTGAGCAGTCCAGGGTTGTTGATGGTGTGCTTCTCAACTTCACTACTGAGGAGTTGATGCAGAAGCTGGCAACAGATGATTTGGTAGATGCTGTAAACACGGTTTTTAAAGGTGAGATACCAGATGATCTCTATGTTCATTCTGAAAGAGGCTATCCAGTTGTTGAGTATATGTTTGAAAACAAACACGGATGCCAGGATTGTATTTCTATTGAAGTGCATCCTGATCCGGGTGTTGACAGTATAAGTAATGGTTTTGCTTTTATGGCTAATGTTGATGAAAATGAGCAAATGCAATACTTCACTTTACTTGAAGCAGCTAAAGCTTTTGCAAAAATGTATAACCATCTTCAAGATGAAAAAGAGTTTTTAAATCAGCAAGAGCACGAATACGAAGTTAAACCAAAAACTTTTGGCATGTGATATGTTTTTAACAAAACAATGTTAATTAATACAGGTGAAAGCCTGTATTTTTTATTTACAGCATTGACAAGATTTAAATAAATTAATATATATTTATTATGTCTCAAAATTGAGACCAATTTATTAAAGGAGAGTTATATGTTCAAAAAAAAGGATGTATCTAAAAAGTTTGTTTCCTCTTCAACTTTTTGGCTCGTAGGAATATTAGGCATGAGTTTATTTTGTTATTTCAATAAGGATTTTAATTTTTCAAAATTAACTCAGATTTTTGATTTGGCTAATGCAGCAAGCACAATTGTTTTATGTTCAATTCCCATCGCATTTCCTTGTTATTTAGTCTATTCCGTTTATACGAGAATCAAGCAAAGCAATATAGAGTATGAGGATTCGATTAAGGAGCAACAAAACAAAAAAAATAATGAAGGAGAGTAATATGAAAAAACTCGGAATTAAAAAGGCGGTTGAATACATAAATTTAAAAGCATCTATTGAAAATGAAGATTTAGAACAGGACTCAAAGTTAACCTCTCTATCTTACTTTTGTCTTGTCCATGAACAACTACCTGATATGTTAAAACAGACTTTTGCACAGCGAGACGAACTGGAGCTTTCCTTCACTCTTCCCGAACTACAAATGAGCCTTGCTGCTGCTGAGATAGAAAACACCATCACTAACTTTCCTGTCCTAAAATCTTTCTACGACAGGAAACTGATCACTATCGAAACCAGGGACAGAATAGGTAACCTTTACACTGAGCTTTCTTTCAAGCCTGGCTTATCTGTTTCTGGTGTCAAAATTAGGTGTAAACCGCAATGCTACATCCTCTCCAATGGTTTTGAAGATTATCACCTGATGCTATCCGATCTGATTAAAGGCGAACGGGAGTTTATCACACAGGGAGGGCTTAACCGTAAAGGCTTCAATCGTTTTTTCAGAGAAGTTGAGAACTACCTGATTTCTCTTCAGAACGATACACGATTTGTTTAAAGGAGGATGTTTTATGGAAGAAATGATTCAAAGGGTATTACTGGCACTTCATAAAGACAGGATAGAAAATATCACTCAGATAACAAACAAGAATAAAGTGATTTTTAAATACATTGATCCTCACTCCATTGATTCAATAACATTAATAATAAGTGAAAGTTTTTCTGTTTTATCAGATGTTTTCGGTAATGAGGATTTCCAGGATTTTGAAAGTGCTTTAACTGTGTTTTTAAACCAGATAAAAGTTTCAGAGCAAATAAATGTGGATAATATTTTAATTATTTAGTCATTATCTATTGACTAATATTATATAAGCATTACCATACTTAAAGAAAAGTTAGTTTACTCCTTTCTTTTCTTTGTTGAAAAATATCTTAATCACAATAGTAATTTTCCTTTTGTTAAAGATAAAACCCCAAATTAATGGGGTTTTATCTTTTATGCAAAAAAGAGCATCCTGATGGGTGCTCTTTACTTCGCTGATTTGTTATCAGTCTTTCAGAAGTTCATGCTCAATCTCTCTTGCCTGAGCAACATTCTCGTCAGTAGCATCGGTAAGGAAGCTTTCAAGAGTCTCACCACCCTTAACCAGATCCTGAAGTGCCTGGGGCATAGCTTTCTTTCCGTTCCAGGTGTGAAGCTTCCCTGCACTGTCTTCATAAGCAAACATCCCCTTAGCGGCTTTAGGAGCGGGCTTTACAGCCTCTTTTGCCTTCTCGGGAGTATCCACGGAAGGGATAGTGTCTGGAACAGGCTTAGAATCGCTTACAGGAGCTTTCAGCAAATCAGGGTTCTTACCTTTCTGCATATAAAGCTTTATCTGACGATCTTTAGCCTTATCTTCATCCTCCTGAGTATGAGTAATGAGTAGAGACTCAAGGCGGGTTCCGTTCAACAGCATTTGTTCCAGATCCAGCGGTAAACGACCCCTGCCTGACCACTGCATAACCTGACCATTACTTTCATACTGATACTTTGCTGCTACAGAGCCAGATTCTTTCTGTCGGTTCTGACGAGCCGGAGCATTGGCAGACAATAACTGAGCAACTTTGTTGTCTTCGCTTACCTTGATACCCAGCCCAGCAAGATTTGCGAGTTGTTCAACAGAGATCCCCATCTCTTCAGCAAGCTTGTTAGCTTTCTCAAGATACTCAGCATACTTCTGATTTTTCTCTTCAAGTTCCTTTTGTTCTGCTTCTTTCTCTGCATAAACAGTGTCGAAGTGGTTTTTAATCTCTTTTAATTCACTAAAAGAATATGTTTTTAAGGCTTCACGAATAGCATTAAGAGTAAAAGGGAACTTAGACATAAGACTGATCCTCGCTGTTTTGATAATCTTATCTTACACCACAAAAAAATATTTTAACAACCTTTTTTTGATTGTTTTTTGATCTTAATGAACCACATATAACATTATCCTCAAGATTTACAAAACATTACATTAATAAAAATGTAAATAACACAATAGCTTAAGGTTATATGGATAAGCACCAATAAAATGTTATATGTACTTTAATTAATATTATATGCATAATGTTTTTAAATCGAAAGGAAAAGATTTTTTGGAGGAACTGCTAAAGAAATCCATCTCTTTAACAGTCAGTGCAGAACAGATAGAGCACTCCATGCCCATGCAGGAACTATAACAAAAACAGGAGGGTTCTATGAACACTAAAGAAAGAAAAGAACTGATAAAAAAAATATCACTGATTACAGAATCAGATTCACTGACGAGCACAAAGAAAGCAATTGATGCCTTTATCTATGCTCTTGCAACCACCGTAAAGAATGCAATGATCGGAACTGGTAAAGTTGAAGTCTTCATAGATGACTTTCTCTGTGTGCCTGAGATCTATAAGTTCACCCGAACGATAGCTATCGAAGAAGCAATCCAGTGCTACACAGATATTTTCCATCAGAGTGAACCTGGTGAAGATATCTTAAGCCCTGTTTATGAGGAAATGTATACATCCCGAATTTCAAATAAGATGAATAACTCTGCTCAGATGTTAACACCTTCATCTATTGCAGAGTTTGGAAGTAAGATCATAATTAAAAATAACGATGATGTTATAGAAACAGGTATGGATATGTGTTGTGGGTTGGGTGCATTAGCACTTAAATTATTCAAACAATCACATAAGAAAAACACTATCACAGAAAGATTTGCATTAGCCGATTTAGACCCTGTTATGTGTGCCGGAGCCTATGCACAGCTTGCTTTAAACAACTTTCACTACAGGGCTGTAAACATACTTGAAGTATATAACATCGATGCAATTCTTGATTACGATAAATTCTGTGAAAGTGGATATGGATTAGTCATTGCAAATATATTTAATGAAAATGAAAAAACAAACAATAAAATTCAAAAACAAAAAGAAGAGGTATCACTATGATTACTATTACACAAAAAGAATATGATGCAGCAGCAATACTTTCAAATGCACTTAAAAAATACAATGGAAAAGTTTCCGATAAAAACCTTTTAATCGACACTGGAAATAAATCTCTTCAAACAAAAGTAGAACGCTCTTATAAGTATCTGAGAGAGAATAACAGACTTCGAGATTTAGGTTTTATTACTACTTCTGCTTTAACGGAATCAGAAAAAGAGTATCAAAACTACATTAAACACTTTTCTCAATTATGCGAGCTTTATGATAGATTCCCAAATTATCTGGAATTTTCTTCCGGTGAGATACAAATACCTCTAAGATTACTGAGCAATGAGTTTGTCAGATGCTTGTCAAATATTGATATAGAACAGGTTGTGAAGATTAAAAGAGCTGACTTTACTGATGGTAAATTTGGTTTAAAAAAACATACTCAATTTAAAAATATTGATGATTTCAATACAAGACTACTATGCTCTCTTTTGAATTTTACTTTTCATTCAAAACCAAATATTGGAAAAAATAAAACCCTTCTTCTTGAGCATGTGAAAATTCATGGCTGTAATGATCTTTACAGATGTTTCCATTTTTTAAGAGGAATGATTTTAACAGTGAAAGAGCTTGATTTTTCAGCAAATGAAATATTCATTTTATTGCAAGACAGAATCAATTATGCAAAGAAGGAATATTTTGAAATTTACGATATAGAAATGTTAAACGAAATCGACGAAAAAATGTTAATGGATCTTTATATAGAAAATAAAGAGGTGTTTTCATTCTCTCAGTTTTCTCATAAAGGATTTAATTTATTCTTAGATAAAATAAAAAATGATGATTATAAAAAGACATATATAAAAGCATTTGTTGCTGATAAATTAATATATGACGGCTCGTTATCATACATTAAGAAAATGATGAAAAAACTAACAGAAGATGATGCTTACCAAATAAATAAACAAATGCTTGAATACTGCAAAGATAAGGGTAGAGATTATTCTTCATATGAAAAAGAAGTGATTAAGTATGAGTTGAAATTGGATTCTGGAGAAAACAAAAAAACAAAAAGAAGATTGTAAAAAACTTATCAGATAATGATTAAATGACTGAATAAATGTTAGTCATTACAAGAAGATTTTGAAAATTAAGGAGTAAATGCTGTGAATAAAGATTGTGATTATATATCAATGGATATAAATGAATTGGTAGAAAACCTGAAAGGCTTGAGCATTGAAGAAAAGAAAGATGTTTTATCTGTTCACGGAGAGAACATAGGATATGAGTTGATATTAGAGCTTTTTGAAAGAGGGGTTATTGATTCTGAGCTGGTAGGGTGTTGTTTCAGATGGTTTAAATTTGATGGGCATTAAAAGAAAAAGCCAGTATAAGCTGGCTTTTAATTGTGATTAAATATAATTTCAAAACTATAGAAAGGATTATCAAGGTATGAAGGACTTGATAAAAATAAGATAATTCTTTTTACAGTAAAGTCAACAATAAATATAAAATAAATTTGCTTTTATTAAAATTAACCATTAAAATACATAAAAATCATAATATGTTTTCTTTAGTATTTTCCTACCCTCTTCTGAGGGTATTTTTTTGTCAAAAAAAAGCCCCCTTTCAGGAGCTTTAATTAATCACTGTTATTAGTTACTTTTCTTAGTGACACCAGAGTTGTTTTGACTATTAGCTAAGTTCTGTCTGAGCTTACTTACTGAGCTGTTCCAGGTTCTGCCTGCCGAGTTAGCTGTATTAGACATTGTATTATTGAACTGACCAATATCATGTTTAGAACTACCTTCAATTCCTTGAGCATACTGACCCATAACAGTGTCTGCTCTTCCAGCAATCCAGGTAAGGATGCCATCGCCCAGGCTGTGTGTGAGTGATAACACTTTTATCATCATGTTCTTCATTAGCATAAAGTAAATGATAAGCAGTCCGTAAGTGACAAGCACGAATGAGAAGCCAGAAGCCATATTAGTGGTTAGTGCCGACCAGAAATACCCCATCAGGTAGCTGAAAGGTGTAATTATGGATATTGCACCTATAACACCAATAACTATGAATACCGGTCTGAGTATCAGTGACAATACAAGTAAATAACCCTGCCCTTGCTTACCGACAAACCCATCAGCATCAGGTGACATGTGAGCAACCATCCATATTACCGATGCAAACAGTGCTTCAAACACCATAGTAACCCAGCCCAGCAAAGCACCAACCATTTGAATAAATATAAGCATTGGAACATAAATAGCTGCATATAAACCACCGAGGACTAAAGTAGGAACGATCATTAATAAGAATGGTGTAGCTGCTAATATTGCTGCTACTACTCCTGTTCCCGAACCGCCAGGAACGAAAGCCGCAACTGAGAAACCTAACAATACTGTCAACAGAGTTTGAGCAATACCCAGGAATATGAATCCAAAATGAGGAACCATAACCATAGGGCTACCCATGATTGTATCTGTATCAGGTCTTAGGCTTTCTGGAGTTAAAGCATTAATCAAAGAGTTTAATAACTTATTACCTGTGCTTGATATTCCGTTAGATTCAACACCTGTATTAAATTTTCTGTCAGCAGCATCAAGTAAATTAGCTGCCCTGTTCATGCCGCCTTTAACTGTGTCAGAGAAATAGCTAAGAACCAAACCCGTCAAATCATTACCGTTCTCCATTGCTTTTGGACCATTGTTTATTGCTGTGTTTATATCATTCTGAGCTTTAGCTATTCTGTAAGACCATACACCCAAACTTATAAACCCGTCTTCTTTCATTGCTTCTGTTACATTCGGATTTACTACTTCAGTCATTGCGGATTTTTTTGAATTAACTAAAGCAACATAACTTGAGTAGTAAGAATTGAATGCATTGTTAACATCATCAACAGTTGCTGTTCCCGCTGCTATTTTCGCACCCATCGCCTGAGTAGATGAAATTAATTGCTTGAATTGCTCTTTGTTAATATCATCTACTATCATGGATACTTTACCCATATCTACGATACTGTCGTTTATCTGTAACTGATAGAAGTTGTTAACTTTTGATACTGTGCTTTGTGAGATTGTATCCAGCTTTAGAGAACCACATATAGAGATAGAACCTTCAACAACAGAAGCATTACCGACACCCAAATCATAGCGAATTGTATTACCAATAGTGCTTTGATGATAACCTAAATTCAGGTTAGTAAATATATTTGCAACAGGGTTGCCCTGAACTTTATATTTATTTATTAATTCCTGGATAGAATAAAGGCATGTTGCATTTTTAGTTGCACTGCTCCAGATCTCTCTACTAAGGCTCTTACTTGCAGGCTGAATACTTACAGCACTGTTTGTAATACCGCCACTGTCTATCCAACTACTGTATGCTAAATCAGCGAATCCTATTCCCTGTGTAGCAAGCCAAACAACTATCATCTGAATAGCACAGAAACCCTTTTTGATAGGCAGTATCATAGCCAGACCAAATCCTGTTCTTAAAGGAATCCATACTGCTGACCATCTTTTACCAAGAATCTCACCATCATGGGCTGTAGCAACTGTTCCTTGAATGATTGTGTAAGCTGCAAGAACCCCACCAATCATTAATACACCTCCGAGGAATACCGCAGATATAGCACCGAATGGGGATTGATCAGGATCGAAAAGGGGTATCATTATATTTTTGTTAACCCAGTCTGTTTCTGGAACTTCAAATAACACACTTGCATTTGCATAACTGCTAAATAACATCATTATGCATAGCAAGAATAAATAGCTAAATTTATTCTTCATTATAGTAATCTCCTTATAAATATTTTATTTTCCATGAATTAATTCCTTTTGTTATTGACAAAAAATTAAATCACTTATATATAAATATAACTTGTAGGTGTTTTGTCAAGCACCTACAGTAAATAAACATACAGGCAAAGGAGAATTAAATGTTAGAGGATAAAAATATAGTTGTAAGGATTGATGAGAGCGATAAGTGTTTTGAACTCGATTACAAACCATTGAGCCATTTTAAAGTTCGCCACTTTTATATTAAGAAAAAAGTTCTTGAGAAAGTGAATACAGAGTTTAGAATTAAGAAAAAGAAGAAGTATTTATTAATCAACGAGCTTATTTCAAAGGGCTTAGACTGTGCAAAAGAAGAATTTTCGATGGATGTAAATGATATTTCATTTGGTAGTATCACGACAGATGAAAACTACCACAGAGTTAAACTATATTTGAGCAAAAAAACACTTGAGCAATACCAGGCTTTGTTCAATGCAAAAATGAACAGCTTTCATATAAGTAAGCTGCTTGAAATTGGATGCAACAAGTTTGTAAAAAATTAAATGGAGGTTTTTTATGATTTACGATATTAATGATTATTATACGGTAGAAGTAACAGATGAACACGAGGTTAACACCAAAAAATACAACCTATATTCAGGTCTATACTATGTTCTTATCACATTTATGGTTTTATTTTCAGGTGCAATGTATGTTAACGATGTAGAAGCTTACTTTTTTTTCATATATTCAGTTTTTTCCCTCAACATCATTATCCGCATGGCTTTAGGACTGCAATACATAAGAACCGGAGATAGTCGCTTGAGAAAAATTTTCACGAATCTTGAAAATTTTGCACCAGGTTTTTATTTAAAAGAAAAAGAGAATGAAGTAATTGAATGTGTTGATTTTGAGGAAGTCAGCGATGAAGAAACAAAAAAATTATTTGACAGTAGAAAATCTGTACGCTAATTTAATTCTAAAGCAGCAAAACATTATCTAAAGAGAGGGGTAAATATTATGGGCGGTTTCATCACATTAATGGTTGGTTTGTTTTTCTTCTATGTTTATAGCAAAGTTGTAGCTAAATCTACTGAATTCAACTCCATCATGGATATTGATAATAAAGTTTCTGGGGTAAAAGGCTACTTCACTAAGGTTCTGTATCGATACGGTCATACGGGAACAGGTGCTATCTTCCCTATCCTGGGTGTAATCGTATCATGTGTTGGTGTATCTGTTATGATGAACAGCTTCTAATAAAAACATACTCCTCTCTTTAGCCCCTAATGGGGCTATTTTTTTGCTTACAATCCAGTGATAAGTTCCCCCCGCAAGACTTTAAAATCTTCATAGCAAAATAATATACTATACTATCGTATTGTAGTTTGATGATCGAATAATGCACACATCAGGTTGACCAACTTTTAAAGCAAGGTTAGACTAACTGAGTAGACCAACTCAATTGACCAAACCAAACAGGAGGGATTTATGCAGAAGCTGAATCTCTATGATGCTAAAACCAACCTTTCTAAGCTTGTCGCTAATGTTGCTGCAACTGGAGAGGAATACATCATCGCCCGGAACGGTGAGCCGATGGCCAAGATTGTTCCCCTCACTCCTGGAGAGAAAAGCCCACGGATAGGATTCATGAAGGGGAAAGGGAAGATCGCTGTGCCGGCCAACTTTAACGAGCTGCATTCAGAGAAGATAGAAGAACTGTTTTACGGGAATAACGAGTAATGACGGCAAAGAAGGACGATATACCCCGCCTCACATTTACGGGATACTTACTGGATACACATGCTTTAATCTGGATGGCATGGGAACCGGAAAAGCTGAGTGAAGAGGTGATAGCTATCCTGTCTAACCCCAGGAACCGACTCTACTACTCACCTGCTTCTATCCAGGAAATCGCGATCAAGCTGGACTTAGGAAAACCAGATTTTGGTTTCGACCCGGTAGCTCTGACTGAAGGGCTTGAAGATGCGGGGTATATCGAGCTGGTAATCAGATCACGACATGCTTATGCAATCAGGGATTTACCTAAAGATATGCACAAAGACCCGTTTGATCGCTTACTGGTAGCCCAGGCGAAGGAAGAAAACCTTAACCTGATAACTAACGATGAAAAGATAATAAAATATTGTTCTGATTATATAAAGATTATCAAGTGTTGTTAAAAAAAGAGGCTTAAAGCCTCTTTTTTATTAACTCTTAAGGTTTGCATGTGAGCTTTCAAGAGCATCTAAATCTAAATCAAACATATTATCAGGTGTTGCAGGTATAACCTTAACATCAGGTGTTTCACTTAATATTTCCACTTCTGAAAGAGATATTTTATAACCTCTCAAATTGTCAAAGTTAAGTTTTTCAGCAAACTTCTGATTAAGTTTTGTTTTATCCTCAGCTATCATATTTATTGCTCTTACAGCCTGTAATAAAGAGCTTTTAGTAATACCATAACTCTTTTCAAACTCTCTGTATCCTGCTTCGTTAAGCATGATTGAGCCGTTTAAATCGGATTCATCTTTCATTATTTTTGTTATATCAATAACACCCAAAACAGTATTATTACCTGAAAGCCTGTTATTGATTTCTTTTGCTTTGGCTTTTTGGATCTTAATCAAATCATGTGATCTGTTAAAATAATCATCATTTGGCTCTGCAAAAGCCATGCTTTTCCAGTAGAAGCGGTTAGGGTTTGTAATGATAAATTCTTTAAGCTGATAGTAAGTAGCCATCGGCTTTAATTTCTTTTCTTTTTCAAGATCTATTTCGCTATCTATATTTGCCGATCTGTATTCAGAAACCAGAACATCAATTGCTTCAATAGCCTTGATTCTATATTTATCATCACCTAAAATATCGCCTAAAGCCTCTGCTCCAGCATAACAAATAGCAAGAAACTCTAATGCACGAGGTTCTTTTTCTTTAAGGATATACATAGCTTTGTCGTCGTATATCTCATTAAAAACAGAGTCGTATTTATCTTTTATTTTTCTTTCGTTGTTTTTTATGTATTCAATAATATCTTCATACATATGACCGTAGTTTTCTAACAGAGTATTCCTGTATTCATTTACCTTTTTAACATCAGAGAAAGTCTTCAGTAATGGATGATTAATATCAATTCCAATCATACGAGCATTAAGGGCTTCAGTTTTTTCACTACCAGAAATTAAGTCCTGATAGTTAGCATTGAAAGAGGCAAATAATGTTAAGTCAAAAGAGTAAGTGGTGCTCTTGCCGTTTTCCATACGGGTATTACCGCCTTTATTACCGAAGTTCATAAAGCGGGAAATACCTTTCTTTTTGTCAGCAAGTAAAACATCGTCGCTTTCGTCCAGTGCTACAACCCCGTGGTTGTTTCCTGCAAACTCACGATCAAGACTTGCCTCTGTGCTCTTACCGGAGAAGAAGTTAGTTTTCTCTTCATTGGTTGGTTTGCCCTGGATAGCAGCAACACCCATCAACTGAGCTGATTTTCCTCTTCCCTTTTCGCCGTGCAGGATCAGGCTGTGGCTTACAGAGGTTTGCCAGATTTTGCCCCTCATGTATCCCGCTATTGCAGCAGAGTAGATAGCTGCGGTGATCAAGGCATCGTCTATAGCTCTCTTGATGGCACTATACTGTAGTTCCTTACTACCGGCTTTCATCAGTGTGCCGTATTCAGCACCAATACCAATGTGCATAGGATGACCCGGACGGATGTGATACTTACCGTCAGCAGTCCAGCCCGGTTTGGCATAGCCTGTAAAGGCTTTCTTCTCTTTTGGTAGAGCTTTGATTGCTGACAGAACCAGAGAGGAAAGCCTTGATATGATGTTAGGCGGTGGAGGTGGGAAGCTTGACTGAAGCAGTTCCCCTCTTTTGCCAAAGTTATTGAGATCGGTATTAGGTAAGAACACTTCTCTGATTTTGTCAGATAATGTTGAAAATCTGAACTTTACAAACTCTTCATCATTGGAATCAATGGCGGTGTAAACTTCCATTGGCTGAAGAAAGTAATCATGCTTCTTAACATACAGAACCTGATCAGGCTCTCCCTGTGTTCCTTTCTTCACAGTAGTAAAGAAAATACCCTCACTGGTGATCTTACCTTCTGAGCAGGTAAAGTAGATTTCTTCTTTAGAAACGGGTTCCTGGGCTACTACAGGCTGTTTATCCTCCGCCGGAGTCTTAAAGCGGGCAGGACTGAAACCCGCCTTTACCACTGGTCTGGAAGTTACAGGAGCTGGAACCGGAACAACTTGAGGTTGTGTGGTTTCTTGCACAGGTGATTCAGCGATGGTTCCCTGGTGTGGTTCATCATCGCTGAATTCATGTTCTAAAATGGGATCTGGAGTTTCAATCTCTCCTGATGCAAACCTTTCGTATGACTGTGAGTATTTGTATTTAAGTTCATCATCATAGTCAGCCTGAGCATCAAGATACTCTTCTTCATGAACAGACAAGCCGTATTCCACAGTATCGGTATTACTTGTATTCTGTGGAAGAGGTAAAACCTCGACCTGTTGTGTATTTAAATCGTTTTCGTAATCATCTTCTAATAATAGAGATAGCAAATCATCATTGTTTTCATCCATAGTATTTTCCTTTAAATAATCAAGTGCTAACAAATGTCAGCAAAAATATATCAATCACACCCCCGATCTTATATGAACTAAAAAATAAATCAAGCCCTTTAGCATAAAAATAGGATGCTAATCAAGAGTTTTCGTATCTATCTTTTATCCTATTCAAATGCTTTAATAGTAAAGACAGTTTAAGATTTTCAACTTCTTTTTCTTTGTCGCTAAAATATACATTGCCTTTATTTACTTTCCTTCTTGTGACTTTCATATCCTGGATTATTTCTTCATATACTGACCATACAAAATCCGAATCTTCATGAAGGAAACTTATTTTAATATTCAGTTTTCTGAAAGCACTTTCTGAAATGATGGCTTTATATATAAACCTTCTCAATTCATCTTTATTGTTTATGTTGTGAAGTAAACTATCAAATGTATTTTTAACATAAACCACATGAGACTTATCCTCGTTGAAATAATTTATAAAAATCAAATCAAGGAAGTTTTCGATATTTCTTTTTAAATAAGG
Source organism: Enterobacter cloacae complex sp. 418I7 (assembly GCF_050030705.1). NCBI lineage: Bacteria > Pseudomonadati > Pseudomonadota > Gammaproteobacteria > Enterobacterales > Enterobacteriaceae > Enterobacter > Enterobacter cloacae complex sp. 418I7. Next base: position 16,063 of record NZ_JBLGUU010000005.1, on the reverse strand, counting down.
TTTATTATCTGCAAGTTCTTTTGAAATAGAAGTATAGTAGCTGACTTCTTTTGTTTTATTCTCAAGATGCTCATTTGACAATAACTCAGAATCAAATTTTGAATAAACAATACTTTCAGTGTTAGTAATTGCCTTTATATCTGTATAATCAAGAGTAAATACATCTATTGCATCACCATAATCAACAATTTTTATTTTATCAAACAAAGATGCTTTACCAGTTTTATTTATTCTAATTTTTGATTTTGATTTCTCAATGCTAAATATATATTTCCAGTATAAATCAGACTGTGCCTTTACTAAATCTTCATGTTCGAAGGGATCAATATTAAATCCCTCCTCTCTGAAAAGAGGGGTTTCCCCCTCCTTTGCAGATAAGGCTTTTTTATTGTGCTCTACTTTTTTTTCAAGTAGTTCTTTTAGGTTCTTCCTTTCACCCATAAATTTATCTCCTTATGCTTTAGGTTTATTATTATTAATATCGTTGTCGTTGTCGTTGTCGTTGTCGTTGTCGAGAGATTTCTGGAGGTCATCAAGAATTTTATCAACACCCTGATTTTCTACCGGGGACTGTTTCAGCGATTCGATTTGATCTCTCAGTTCAAGAACATACAGAGCTAAGGTTTCAACATTTACATTTTGCGACTTCTCAAGCTCAGAAATTTTCTTAGACAACTCAGCGGTTTTCAAAGAAACAGAAGCTTTTACTTCCTGCTCAAACTCAGTCTTATATTCCTCGGTGCCTTTGTAAGCAATAATTGCTTCAGCCACTTTTTCAGGCAGATTATTTTCTTCATATTTTTTAATAGCTGCTTGCATGGCTGCTTCCTTCACTGTTGCGATCTTACCAGGTAAGATATTTTCCTCATACTGCTTAACCGCATCAGTCTTAGCCTGTGCTTCTTTAGCAGGTATAACAGTGTTGTTGAAGTTGTCTTTGAGTCTGTTGATAAAGCTTCTGTAGCCTTGCTTCATGCTTGCTTTAACATCAGCCAGCTTCTTAGCATGAGCTTCAACCAGGTTCGTTATGTTGTCTTTCAAGCCGTCAATGGTGCTGTTTAGAGACTCAATAACACTGTCTTTCTTAGCAACAACCATATCCTTAGCCTTAATTACACGGGTAAGGGCAGTAATTTTACCTTCAAGGGTTGAAACCTGTTCATTAAGAGATTTAATCTCAACTCGCTTTTCTTTATGGATTTCTTTTATCTTGTTTCTTAACCTTATAACTCCAGCATGTTTAGATTCAATGCCAGTAAGAATTGCGAACATGTCATCATTTGTAACCAGATTATTATCTTTAATCTCAGAAATAAGCTTCGGATTTTTAAATACTTTAGCAACTTGTTTAGTCTCAAAATCTCTTTGAGCAAGTTCTGTATCCGATACAGTCAACTTATCAAACAACTCAGTATTTTTAGCTGCAAAGGCTTTAACTTCCTGCTCTTTTTCTTCGATGACTTCATTCTTAACTTCAATAGTTTTACTGGCTTCAGCTAAGGAAGTTTCTTTTTCAGCAACAACATTTGTCAGGTTTTCAATCTGGAGGTTAGCTTTCTTCAGGTTTACCGAAGCAATGATACCCGTCTGAATAGCATCAGCAGTTTCTTTAGTATCGAGTAATTCTTTAGCAAGTCTCTCGCTTTTCTCTTTAAGGATAGCATGAGCTTTAACAAGAATAGGATCAGCTTCTTCTACAGAAACCTCTGTAATATCCTTAACGGTGTTGGAATCAATGGCTTCTAATGCGGCTTTATCATTAGCTTCTTTATCATCATCACTAAGTGGTGAAGAACTTAGAGGAGACTGAATATTTTGAGTTAGATTTTGTGCTGCTTGTGTATTTATTGCTACTTGATTTACTGTCTGAATAACATTTACAAAGCGATCTAACTTTTCTTGTTTTTTAACAAAATCTACAGGCTCAAGTTTAGCATCAGTAAGTTGCTTATTAATAATTTTAAGAAATTCAGAATTAAATTTTTCATCATTTAAAGATGAAGATGCTGTAACTCTTCTTACATTCGAGAATTGAGCTTCTTTCTGGAGCCTACCTTTAATTAAATCGTCATCAGAGTAGTTTCTGAAGTTTGCATAGTTGGAATCATTAATAACACGAGTGTTTAATATAATATGCTCGTGAGGTATATTTATAGCCCCTGTTCCTAAGTCTATTTGTCCTCTATGAACACCACTTCTGAATGCTGAAACATCACCATATTGTAAACCGTTTCTTTCGGTTGTCATTTTTCTATGACATACATTATCAAATACTATTTTTCTTGTTTTGGATAATGCTGTCTGAGATAACTGATCTTCAATCTCTTTTTCAGTTATTTCACCATTCATAAGCTTATGATACAGTTCTGCTCTTAACTTATCGTGAGCCTGAACCATATCGTCGTTATAAAATATTACTGTGTTATCCCAGGCAACATTATCCATTACATTGCTGCCTGCACCGGCTTTACCAAAAATACCAATTAATACAGATTTATGCCCCTGTCTGGTCAGGATATCTTTATGTTTATCTTCGTTGAATCCTATATCTTTTAGCTTCTCCTGAACGGTATTCATTATAGATGGTGTGGTAATAGTTTCACGGGAATGCATATTAACTGCATGTTTTAAAAATCTTTTAACTCCCCATACCATTACATCACTGCTTCTATATAATTCTTGCTCTTCAGGCGATAGTTTTTTAAACCCTACAGCAAAAGATGCTGGAGTGATTACAGGCTTTTCAACACCTTTAGCCTTTTGCTCGTTGTAATTATCAAGATCAGTCTGACGACGTATTTCGTCGATTTTAGCCCTGATTGAGTCATAGTTCTTTTCATTTTCAGCCAGAGTCTGTGCTAACTCTGCAAGAGTCATATTCTCAAGCTTGCCACTCTCAGGATCTTTTTTGAATTTTAATGTTTTTCCGGTGTAGGCATCAAAGTATTCAGCACCTTCCAAAGTGGGTATTTCAGCAGAAGAACCGCCACCTTTTTTAGATACCGATTTCCACATTGCCGCTTCAGTTTGATCTGATAATAGTTTCCATTTATTTTTGTTTGTCATAGTATTTTCCTTTTTAAATATTTAATATTTTAATGTTATAATGTTTTAACTACAAAAACATTAAACATTATAATTTTTTATATGTCAAAAATATTATAATATTTAAACCACTCAGCTATTAAAATATCACCAAAAGGTTTACTTACTCTTTTCCTTATATCTTACTAATATACTTTTATCATCTTTTATGAGTTCTTCACTCTTTAAATCAGCAAGTGCAAGTAAAACAGTGGCGATAGGAATACCTGGGGCAATCTCTTTTAATTTTTCTTCGAGATCTGCCGGAATCCTTACATTCATCAGACGGGCATTATCTTCCTTTGCCTTTACCTGCACGAGAGACATGATGTAAGGGTTGTTATCCCCTCCATGAGGACCATACTCATACTGCCAATAGGTATCATGTTTCCTGAAGGCGGTTTCTTCTGCGATTTTCTGAAAGTTGTTCAGATCATCCATCCAGCCAAGATTCTTACTCATTTTCGTTATCCTTATGATGTTGCTTTAGAGGCGGTAGCCTGAGCTTTCTTCTCTTTGAGCTGGGCGATGTATTTTTCAATCTTCATATCGATGTAGTCAGCAACATCTTTGAATTCATCACGAGCTGCGATTAGGTTCTCTAAACCGGATTTCTCGCTGAAGATAGTCATACCCATGCCATAGGCACGGCTGTAGCTTACTCGTTTCTTTATGTAGGGAACGACAGTAGATGACTTCTTGAAGTAAGACTTAGCAAGAAGCAGATCGTTTTCATCTGCCGGTAAAGGGAACACGGTTTCCAGCATTTCCCGCTGTTCCTTCTCTTTTATCTCTACACGGGAAGGAATGACGATATAGAGGCTGTTTGTCTTCTGTAGCTCTTTAACTGTATTGAGGGTGATTGAGTAGTTGGCAGCATCCAGGATAGTAGGGACAAGGATGATGTTTTGAATCTTACCACCAGGATTGATACCCGGTGCATGGTCATATATGACAGCATCAATGTCCCCTTTAACTTCATCGAGGCTTTTAGCTACCTGGAACGGGAGTTCTCTACCTGCGGCACGGGCTAAGTCAGCACAGACACAAGCACCGAATTGCGGGTCAAGATCAATGACTGCAATTCTCTTACCCAGAGATGTCAGATACCCAGCGTATGTCAGCGATAGGGTAGTTTTAGTTGAACCCCCTTTTTTATTCCAAACTGAGAATGAAATCATATTCTTTATTCCTTAATGGTATATGTGAGGTGACAGACGGCTGACCTGTGTATTGTCAGATTAGCACAATATCATATAATAGTATGAGTATAGTATAGCATGAGGTGCAAATGCAAGCATGTTATATACTATACTATCATATAATATGACAATATTAGGAGAATTCTATGAACAATACGGATGAGATAACCCAGCTAAATGAAATGCTGAAAAGAGTCGAAAAGCTTGTTTCTAACTTACCTGAGACAGAACAGATGATGTATCAGACCATGATCAAAGCGAAGCCTGATAGCCTGGAGCACTTGAAAACTATTGAGCAGATAGCCCAAAACAACATCGCTGATTCAGTCACCGATCATGATTTTGACGATTACATACCTGATACTTTCTACTCAGAAAAAGACAAAACAGAATTGAAGGAACAAGAGGTGCAAGTAGTTCCTGAGCCTGCCGAACCCGAACCTAACAAGCCAGTATCCATTGATGAACAGCATGAGCATAAGCCGGACATTAACACTGCACAGCCTGCCCGTGCAACTATAGAGGAAAGGGATAACGAAGATGAAAAAAAACCAAATCTGATGGGGATTTGCGATTTGAAACAGTTATCACAAAAGCTGAAAAATTTAGGCAGTAAAAAAACCATACAAAAACCTTCCCCCTCTCTATTAGACGATGAAGATTTTGAAGCCCTTGAGAAAGAGTTTAATGAGTTTGAAGGGGCAGGGCAAAGTATGGAGGCAAGCTTTGGTATTTCTCGCATGATGGACAGAGCAAGAGCAAAAGCCATTTTTGGTATGGATATAGTAAAGATAAAAGATCACCCCTCTTCTAATCAAAGATATTACCGTTTAAAAGATGGTTCAGTTGCTAAAGAAACTCTTGATAGCTTCCAGATAAAAACCCATGACATAAGAAAAAACATAGATACAATTGTTGCTGTAGCAAAAGAAAAAGGCTGGAAGAAGATAGAACTTAATGGAGGAAGGGCATATATCGAGCAAATGTATCTTGCTGCAAGAAAAGAGGGTTTGCTTGTGAAACCAATAGATGAAACTCAAAAATTCCTCTTTGAACAATTAGATAAAAGATTTAAACTTAATGAACAGAAGCAACAAAAAAGTGATAACGATTCAAGTTCTGTAAAGAATGTTGAAGAGGAAATTGAAGTTAAGAATGCGAGTGAAAAGAAAAACAAACCATAACAAAACCAAATCAATATATTGTTTCAGTATATCAATATATTGATTTTTTCTATTTTTATCCTATAATCACTTATATAATACCAAACAAAGAGAGGTGGATTATGGAAACTGCAACTATAAACAAACAAAGTGAATACAGAAACGAAATCGGGATTTTGAGGAAGAGGAAAATAGAACTTCTGACTAAAGCTTGCAGTGCAAAAGGATCTGATTATATTCATTTAATTCAGGAGATAAAAAATATTGAGGCATCAGCAAAAGCACTCAATAAAGCTTTAAGCGATCTCATGATGTAAATTATTAAACCTCTCTTTTATAAAGCACTCGCATGGGTGCTTTTTTTGCGACCAATTTAATAAACTCTATTTACAAAATAACAAAAATATATTATTAGTTTAATGTGTTATATATTAATAACACAATTAACAAAGAAAGGAGTTTATTTATGGAGTATTTATTATCGGGAATATCAAATAATAGCCTAAGAATGTTTCTTACATTGATTTTTATTGTTGTTTCAGCAGTAATGACTAAAGGAATATTATTGGAAATAATACCTGAATTAGTGAGTTCCGTTAAAGAAAGGAACAAATCAGCGATAGGGTATTACTCAGGTATATTTTTAGTTGCCGTTGCATGTGTTTATATTGGAGTAAGTAGCATAAATATACTTCTGATTGTTGATTCAAATAATCAGACTATTTTAAAAGGAGTTTAATATGTTAGAGCATAGACTACAAAATTTTAAGCAGGAATTAATCAGTGAAAGAATAAATGAAATTTCTCATTTCGTCGATACTCAATTTCAGGATTTAGAAAAAGCTGAAGAGCAATATCTTGATCAAGTAACCAGAAAAAGAAATCACTATCTTAATATGATAGATGAAATAAAAGATAAAAATCATCAAAAGTTGAGAAGGTTTCATAGAGGAGATCTTGAAGCCGCATATATTGCTGTAAAGACATTAGATCATAACTATTTTTCATTAAGTAATATAGAAGTTGATTTCAATACACCATTTTATATATATTATGTTGAAGGAGAACAGTATTTTTCTTATGATGAACTTGATATTGAAAGAATGATTGAAGATCCATACTCTTCTGAATATCATGCTCTGATACTCAAAACATGGCATTCTTCAGAATTAAAGAAAGCGGCTTATAACAACAAACTATTATTTATTGAAAAGAAGACATCTCTTGCTGAATGCTTGCTTAATAATAAATATTTCATTCATAATGATGAATATATATCAAAAGTTAGCAATTATCTTTTGGGATTAAAAAGATCAGGCTTTGAAGTCTTTTTTGATCTTGATGTGGGATCTTCTTATTTGGATGTATACAAACTATCTACTGATGGTTTGCCGCCAAAGACAGAAATAACAATTAAAAACTGCCTGATTAAAAATTCTCTGCTTCAAAATTGTTCTCTGCTGAATGAATTTTTGGGAAGGGGATATTTTGATATTGAGAAGAATATAGATAGCATCATCAGCATTGCAAGAGACAGAATCTATTACAGTGATTTTGATGATACAGGAGAAGCGAGAACCCTGCTGGAACCTATCAGAACCTTCTACCTTCTTCTTAAACACATTGACTCATTAAGCGATACGGTTAAAAGTGCGTGCTTTGAAAAAATAGTGTATTTCTACGAAATGAAAAGCACTACAAAAGTGTATAACAAAATCTTCTCAAACAGAGAGGTTATGATATTATACAATAAAATTGATAAGTCGATTACCCCTGAAAGATTTGAAATGAGGCAAAAACAGGAGAGAATCAAAAAATCCTGAGGCTAAGATTCAACATCTGAAGATATTCAAGAGAGCTAAAATCAAATGATCATACCATTCAGCGAAAGACTAAAGAGAATGGAAATTGAGCGGAACAGATTAATGCTCTCTTTTCGTTCCTGCGATTTGGACTCAATACTGAATCAGTGTGAAACACTCGAAAGCAAAAAAATATATTTAAATGAATCATCATCTGACTATCTATATCATTTTATCAACTATAACAATTGCGACAATTTCGAAAGCATTATAATCATTTCTCACCTTATTAATTTAAAAGCACCAATAACAAAAAATACTCAAAATCTATTTTTATCAAAATACCCTGTTGATAAATCTTTTAATAGTGATATTGTTAAAGAAATAGCAGCCAGATTGTTTTGCAAAAGAAAAGGTGTTGACCATGAATGATTTTTTTAAAAAACTGATAAGTAAGAAAGTAGAATCTAAAGATAATAATTTTGCTTTAACCGCTTCTACATTGAAAGTAGATCAGGTGAGAGAAAGTGAAATGTATGTGGTTTTTAATTCTTCAAATGAAGATAAAATTGATATAGCATTAAATTCTGTTGCAATCATTCAATACAGAAAAACACCTTTCAGGAAAGATGCAGTAGATTACATGTTCGGTAAAATGCTCGGTTTCGATAATATCAAAGAGCTTAACAGCAAAAGTCTACTACTGGCAGAGGAATCGCTCAAATACGGCTTTAAACCGCACTCTGACGGCTTAACATTCTTCTCTGATACAACCCCACAGAATCATAAAGAACTGGCTGAAATCATCAATAAAATGCATTCAGTTGCAGGTGTTGCAATGGAAGATGTGTTAATAAAATCTCAGCAAGCTACTGATTTTGATTTCAGATATTATTCTTTCCTTGATGCCTCCGAACTTGAAAATCTCTATGATAATAATGTTAGCATCGACGAAAGATGCATCTTTAACAGTGAAATCAGAAAACAATATCAGTTTATTATTTCTGAGAAGCAAAAGAAAGCCAGTGTTGACCATCAACATAAAAAGGGAAGTGATTTCAAGATATAAAAAAAGAGGCTTTAAGCCTCTTTTGCATTTTATTTTAAATCAAGCCATGAGTGATGGTGCGAAAGTAGATACAAGTATTTCGGCAGTAGCATTAAAGTTGATTAAAGCAACACCACCTATTAAGTGAACAAGTGCTTTTGGTAAAGTGGCTTCTCTGTTTTCTCTAAGTGCCACGGCTCTGAATATAAAAAAGCTTCTTATAAATGCAATATTACCTAAGAACACAAAGAATATTGTTACATATCCTATCCAATCCCAGAACTGTTTTACTCCGGCATTTTCTTGTGATCCTTTAGAGGAAAATATGTCAGAGGCTGAGTTGCTAAGAGAAAGGGTTTCTGATGCTACATCTATCTGAGTTGTTATTGTTATAAGTGCTGCCCCAATAAAAAAAAGCGATATAGGAACAATTGCTTTCGTTTGATTACCTACCATAGACATTTCTTTAAGCTTCATAAGTGCTGCACCACTTATTATCACTCCGCACAACATCGCAATACCTCTTGCAAGCTTAATTCCTGATTCCCAAGTGTTGGCTGAATTTTTAAACATATCAGCAATGTCTTCTGCTGAAGCAAATCTTGAGAAAAGAAGGAGGGATAGTATTAATCCTGTTTTAAAAAATACATTTTTCATCTTTAATTCCTTTTATAGTTATAATGTTTAATCACACTATTTTATTTACCACTAAAAAGGAATTAAGCAATATTACAGGATATAATATTTTATCGTTTTTTACTGACTGGTTTACTTGTCAAATTTAATGGTTTACTTATAAACCCCCAAACCGGAGGTTTATAATTTCACAGTGTTTTTCCTGATGGAAATGCCGTCATCAAAATCAATATTGGAACTAATCTCTTTGCCTTTATTTTTTAAATAAATACCTTGCTCTATTTTATCTCTCAACTCTTCGCTTACCGATATTTCTACACCGTTCGCTTTTATGTTGTTTAGATAAGTGCTGACTCCTAACGATTTCATATTGTGCTTTAACCTAATATCTGAAACCGCTTCATATACATTCATCAGTTTTTCAAAATCCTTTTCAAAGACATAATTTTTTGCTTGCTGACTCATTCCGTTCAAGCCGTCTTTATATGCATGTTTGTAAACGAAGGAGGCGAGGAAGTCAGAGAAAACATCATACTTTTTCTTTTCCATACTGTCGGGTTCTATCGTGTAAGCTCGTTCCTTATTACCATAGTAGATCTTGTCATGCTCCCCGAACCTGTCAACATTGTATCTTTTATCATTCAGCATGTTTAAACCTCTTCATTCTCAGCTTTAGCTTTTTCCGCTTTATTCATTTTGTCTAACTTACATAAAACAGGACCGTATGTAATAATAATTAAAAGCATGGGTATAGATGATTCTTTTGTATAGCCTGACATACCTAAAACAAACCATGCAGCAAGAAGGGAATGAATAAGAAATGAAAATAAAATCGAAATTTTTTTATCATCAAAAACTCTTTCCGCCATTTTATGAAAATCTTTAAAATACTCTTTAGTCTTACAAACTCCTAATTTAATTATACTCATGTTATTTTCCTTTTGTTTGAAATTAATAATCAGGTAATATTATAACTACCTGATTATATTTAAATATATAATTTCATTTCTGTAAATAACTGAGGTTATTTAAATGATTAAAAGGTTAACTTTTTATCGCTAACGGTTAACCCTTTCTTTTAATTATCAAATCGTAGGCTTTGCATATAAGATCAAAATTTAGTTTCCCCGTATAGTGCTCAAGCTCTATCTGGTCATCCAACTTTTTAATTATCACTTCATCAAAATCATTCATTTTGACTTCGAGATTATCAAATATCGCAGTGCTTTCTTTTACACCTTCGCAATCTTCATAATATTTAATCCCGTTCTCCTCATAGAAAACCATAACCTTTAAAGTTTCAATGTGGATAATTTCAGGGAAAGAGATCTTTTCTTTTTTAGTAACCTGTATGGCAACTAAATCGCTTTCCTTTCCTTTTGAGTCATAAAACATGCTTAAAGCAAAAGAATATTCAGGGCTTGCACTCAGTGAAAAATCTTTTATTAATTGATTTTCATAACCGCTTTCTTGATTTTTGTTCATAATATTAATTCCTTTTAAAATTTAGGTTTTTTGGTTTGTTTGTTATCTTCTTCGATAACATTATCTTCCTTGTTTTCGCTCTCTACCTGAGATTGCTTTGCGAGGATTCTTTCTTTAATGAACTCTGAGACAGGTAAGTCCGGGTTTGTCTGATACTGATTTACCAGCTCCAGCTCCAGGGCATGTATGATCTTAGCCGCCGTCTTGTCTGCATTGAACATTGCCCGTTCGACGGCTTCACGGTCAGTTTTGAGGTGAGAAGCCCATCCGAAATCATAAACATCATGATTAGCTGAAAAGCTCTCCTGGCTCTCTTCTGTTGTCATCACTACATTGAAGTGGTTAAGCACTGCCTGAGCGGCAACATTCGCTACAAGCTCTTCCTCAGCTCGTATGCGGTCATCTCTCCCGTAGTCCCTGAGACTATCCCTGTTAAACCTGTCTTCATGCCCCCAGGAGTGAGCTATCTCATGTGCCAGGGTAGACATTTCGTTTACAGGAGACTTAAAGAACGGGGAAGGAGGTATGTTCACTACATCATGCGAAGGTGAGTAGAACGATCCACTCTTAGAAGTGAAACTTCCTGTTCTGAGAACCCTCACTGGAGAACTTGCCTCAAGAGCACTTACCAGAGTGCCTATGTGCTCCTCTGTGGGCTTTTCTGTGTTAATCCTCATGTTTCTCTTCAGACGGTCTGAAAGCTCGCCTGTGAAGTCTGAGAGCATGAACACAGGGCTGATTGTCTGCGAGGCTCGATAGAACTGATATTCTTTGTATGTGATCTTGCCGGTTCCAGTTTCTTCTTCTCGCTTATCGAAGGAAACCAACTGTCCAAAACTTTTCAGGATCTGGTAGCTCTTAGAACCCTTTTCGATCTGCAAACCTTCCTTCTCTGCCTGCTTGTAGGTCATAAAGAAGGGTAAGCCTGAATACTGGTTTTTCGGTCTGTCGTCATTTACTGCCCTTGCAAAGATCTGGTGTGCAAGATGAACAGTGTTTGATTGCGAGTAAACTACATTGCTTGAGATATTTATCGCTCTTGAGAAGAAAACAGGGGATAACCAGGCGGGTTTTTTATCAGGCAGTTGTTCAAATGAGTTTAAAATCTGAGTTAACCTGTCTTCTGTGAAAGTGCTTAGTTTTTCTGCTTTATCTTCTTTAGCCTTTTTAGCTTGTTCTTTTGTGTATTTCTTAAATGCCATATTACAATCTCCTTTTTCTTATTGGTGCTTCACTGCTTTGTATACTTCTATTTATCAATTCTTTTTCATTTTGCGACTGAATGAACCCTGTTAAATCTCCAAACACACATTTAAATTCTTCGATTGATAAGTCAGCATCACTATCGAAGGGATTTAGCTCTATGAAGTGGTTTAAATATGCGGTTTTACAAAACTCATTAATGTCATTTTTTGACGGGTAGCCATCCATTTGATCGGGAACAGCATTAAAGGCTTTACGGGCATTATCAAAGAATTCGCTATCGCAATAAGCTGTATCTCTCTGATTCCTGTAATCCATCAAAAAATCCTGTAGAGTGGATATTTTAAAGAAAGTATCTTGCTCTAATTTATATTTCAATAAAACCTTATCCATAACTGAAACAAGAAGAAGTTTAACTCTCTGCTCTTCATCTTTTATTGAATCTTTTAGAAAGCTCGCTATTTTAACATATTGATCAAAAGATTTATCTAAGTAGAAATCAGAAACAAGATCAACAATTTCTTGAGGTGAAATAAGTAAACCGTCTTTAGTGCAAATTAAATTATAGTAGTCATTTTCTATTGAGTTTAGCTGCTTCTCATTATCACCAGGTTCAATAAGATTCAAAAAGTGTGAATGCTTAATAGTGGAATTACTCTCAGACATCAAAGGATGATTTGCCCATACATGAGTAAAATTAGCATGAAAGAAGTAAGATATTTTTTCGGATAAATTATTGAGCTTATCTATCGTGTCTTTATTTGTATTTAATATTTTCATTTTAACCTCTATTTTAATTGATTGCTTTAGTTGCCAATTCACAAAGGCAAGGCAAAGACAAGAAAAAGACAGGAAATAAATAAACAAAATAAACAGCCAACTTAATTTCACTTAGAGCCTCATTAACTTTGTCTTTATAAGTCGTTTGAAACCAACCATGCATTCTGTCTTCAATTTTTGTAAAAAATATTTCAAGTTTTAGCTTTAAAGATGCAAACAAAGAAAATGAAATACATGCACAGGAAAGGTAAAGTTTGAAATCTGAGTATATAAGCATAAAGCTACCATGAATATCTAAACCGATTAACAATTGAAGCAAAAAACCTATACAAAATGGAAAGATACAATATGCTAATGCTTCTTTCAAAAATTCTTTACCTCTTCTTTTTTTAATGCTGAAATGGTATAACTTTTTTGAGTTATATATCCACATATGGAAATTGTTAAAAACAAATCCTTTTTTATGAAAAAGCATTAAATTCTCCTTTTTGTTATTAGGCTTTTATTATCAGGGTTAGCTTCAGGCAAGCTGTTTTCAATAAGTGTGGTTTCAAGCTGTGCAATAACTTCACCCAAAACTTTCAAACCAGATTCTTTCTTTAAGAAAAAACCAAGTTCATAATTAACTGAGTCAATGGCGATTTCTATTACATCACTTACTTTAACAAATTGACCTTCTGGGGTTTTTAAGAATTCACTGTAAGATGCACTTAATTTAGTCAAACCCTCCTCAGTTGATGGAGGTTTACCATTCTGAAAAGAAAGATAACTTTGCAAACCATTAGTCTTTATAAACTCAATATTTATATGAGATTTAATGTCTTCAATTAAGTTCATAAGGATTTCTGTAGTGTCAGCCATATTACAACCTCCTTTTTTTAGATGGTTGTTCGTTGTCGATATCACTATAGTTAACAGTCTTATTTATATTCAACTTTTCGATAGCTGCTAAAAGCTCATTAGGGTAAGTAAGTCTGTCCTTAATCTTTGTATAGCTATCAAGTAGTTTTTCTCTTGTATCAGAATCTGGAGAGACTAATGAAAAAACTCTGTCAACTTCAGACATTACTTCATCGTCAAAGGGTGCTCTTAGTTTCCTGAGATATTCAAGAAGGAAATGATCTTTATTGCAAGAAGAAATTTTATTTCCGAAGGTAGTTATGAAATTTTCAAAAAACATGTTTGAATCAATATCATGGTAGATATAAAAAATTATGGAGTGGTAATTGAACATTTTTCTGTTAGGGCTTAACTTATCGACACCGTAGAATGAAGATAAACAATCATCAACCATCTTCTTATATTCGTCATCATTCAAATTTCTGTTTTTATCTTCAATTGCTTTTTTCAATTCATAGAAAGGCTGAAACAGAGCCTTTGTTTTATCTGAGGTTTGTATTTTCCTGACCATATTATTTTCCTTATATAGTTATTTATTTTAATCACATTAATCATTTAATTTATTTATATTAAATCGTCAAATATTTGTGATATTAAATTAAAAATAATCTGGCTATTTCTGATAAGAGGAAAACCCGAAAGGCTGAATGGTGAACTCATAGAGGAAAAGTCACCGCTATTTTGGTGACTTTTGAGGGGTTAACGAAGGTGAGCGGTGATAGTGTCTTTAGTTGCTTCTGTGCTTGCCAGAACGGTTCTAAGCGAGTCTGTGAGCATTACATACCATTCAGTTAGGGTAGAATCGTCTATCTCTGCTGGGAAGCTCTCTAAAGCCTTACTGGTGTGTATAGTCATCAATGGTTCTGCATAGGACAGTAAACCGCCGCCGAAGAGCTTACGATACACGATAGCCCGCCTGTAATCGCTACTAACCAGGCTGTAATCCGTTTCAGTCTTGAGCTTATCCAGAAAATTTCCGGGTTCTAAAATTTTGTGTGTTTTGCGGATGATCTGATAGTTATCAATACCAGACATAAAGGATTCAATATCTACATATCCAAATCGCCTGATTTCTTGCCTTACTTCCTTGTTCATATAAAAGCCTCCTTTTTTATTTACTTAGTTTCTTATAATGCATTAGTGGTTAAAGTAAATTACTGTAGGAGGCTTTCTTACCAAACGGTATACATACACCAATAAGCGGAGGACTTATAACCTTTTTTTCCTCCTGGGCTGTAAATCTTCAGGAGCAATAAACTCTTCTATTAGAGCTTTCTCTTTTTTAACTAAGTGAGCTTTATAGTGGTCATGAACATTAACAGACATTAAGCTCATAATATTAAAATTATCATAATTAATAACATTAGGGTTACAATCTAAATCAATAAAGAATTTAATTACTGTATCGCAACTATAGCAGCTTAGGAATATGCTGTCGCTATAAGATTTTATACTATTCATTTTAGTAGCAATCTTTTTTAACATCATTTTTGTTTTTTTAATATAGTCATCATGATCTGAGCTATTTCTATAATAAGCTATGCATAATAGCAATTTATAGTATTTATCATCATCGGAAGAATACAAGTCTTCTTTGAATATATTCTGATAATAATTATCTATAAAGTATATGAATTCATCGACATCCGCTGTAGCAAGAGCATAATATAAATGGTCATTTTTGTCTCTTTTGTTTTTAGGGCATAGTGGGTTTTTTAAATAATATTCCCCAACATAGTCTGTATACCAACGCATTCTACAATCCTTCAATGAAGAATTAAGAACACCGTCTAATGAAAAACCATGATCATGAAGAATTTTAAAATTTATTTTCTCATATTTTAAAATGCTTTCAGCAGAGCAATTATACCTTTCCATTTTAAATTCTAAACCGCAAGTTAATAATTCTAAAAACCTGCCGCGAGGACTATCTAAAACATTAATACTGTCAGTAAACATATCAGTAAGTGCTACCCCTTTTTCAATATAAAAATTAATGATCTTATTGAAGGTTGAACTATGCAGATATGTTGTATAACCATCCATACCATCATCAAGATTTGAAATAGGACTTGATTTTAAAATATCTAAAAAGATAGATTCACTTTCCTCTCCTGGAATAATTTTAATATCATTGCTTTTACTAATTCTGTATAATAAGAAATTAATTAGCATTCTTTCAGAACAATCATTAGCAAGAGTTCCCACCTTGAAACCTGACTTGATGTAAATAGGAATGCAATCTAACGGTGCATCAAATATGGGGTAATGTTCACAGCGGATGTCATCAAAGAAAATATCTGCACCGTTAGATATTAATTTGATGGTTTTTAATTTATCGGAAGCATAAAACAAAGGGGTTTTACCTTCTTTGTTTATCTGATTCACATCAGCTTTCATTTCATTTATGAAATAATCAACCTCAGAGGCTTTGCAATTAAATAGAGTGATTCCTTTTTTAGGTTTCTTCTTACTATTCTTTTTCTGCTTCTTTTTCGTGTTTTTGCTAAGAAACTTTAGCTTATTAATTATTGTTTTTATCATTACTTACTCCTTTTTAAAATTCCCTTGAATATAAAGCTTCTACACCATCAATTTTGTCTACTATCTTTATAGCCATATAAATTAATGACTGGCTTATAGTTAAAACTGCAACTGATGCAAAAATAACTAAAATTGTTTTTTTGATCGGAATCTCTTTTACTCTATTAATCACTTTCATAGTATTTCTCCTTTTTGTTTTTTTAAAAAAACAATCAC
>NZ_JBLGUU010000004.1:0-45122 GCF_050030705.1 Enterobacter cloacae complex sp. 418I7 | reverse complement strand
CAGAAGCCGTTCCCATGAATATGACCTGTTGGCAATTCTGGTCGGCAATGCAACCAATCAAGGCATTTACGGCATGGCACAGATCTCTGATCGTACCTATGATCAGCTCAGCACTATCCAGGCGAACTATCTTCGCCTGGAAACATTGAATGCTGCTAACGACAACATCAATAACGCGACAGCCAAGCTACCCATCTTCCGGTACTACAACATCCAGGAAGATGTGATCCACGCCAGTGCCGATGGTCAAAAGTTCGAAGCCCGGCGCGAGACCTTCAAAACCCGTTATTCGTCGAAGTACTTTGGCACTCAAAAAGGTGTTTCTGCCATGACCTTGATCGCCAATCACGCTGCGATCAACGCCAGAGTGATCGGCGCCAACGAACATGAATCGCACTACATCTTTGATTTGTTGATGAGCAATACGTCAGACATCATTCCGGATGTGCTCTCAACCGATACCCATGGGGTGAACCATGTGAACTTCGCGTTACTGGATCTGTTCGGATACCAGTTTGCCCCACGCTATGCCCAGGTTGGCAAAGTGATCAATGACATGTTTGATGTCAAGGAAGACAAAGAACACCGAATTCAGCTGTGCTTAAAAAAGCCAATCAATACCCATCGTATTGCGCAGCACTGGGATACCATCCAACGGATTGCAGTATCACTTAAGCAGCGGAAAACAACGCAAGCCACCTTGGTGAGAAAGCTCTCGGAGTACAAGCGCAATCACCCGCTGCTGGAAGCCCTGACGGAATACAATCGCCTGGTGAAAGCGAATTATCTACTGTGCTACATCGATGATGCCAGTTTAAGAAACTATGTTCAGCGCGCGCTGAACCGGGGAGAGGCCTATCACCAACTGCGTCGGGCCGTGAGCAGCGTCAATGGGGATCAGTTCCGGGGCAGTTCAGACGAAGAAATCCAGCTATGGAATGAGTGCGCTCGCCTGGTCACCAATGCCATCGTTTACTTCAACTCCAGGATACTCAGCCAGCTGTTGACCAGCTTCGAATACCAAGGAGATACCAAGAGAATAGATATCGTCAAACAGGCATCCCCTGTGGCCTGGCACAACATTAACCTCAAGGGGACTTACCACTTCGAATTGAGCGAAAAATTGCCAGATCTGGAGGAGCTTATGCGCTCAATCGAGGGATATTTACCCGTCAGCGAAAAGTAATACCCCTCTGGAGGCCACGGACGGCGCGGCCTCCAGAGCACTTTGTCGTTTTTGGACGGAAAATCCCTAGAACCCCATTATCTAAAAATACTTAATTGTCTTTTAACGTCGCTAAATTTTAAATAAATAAGTGAAGAGTGTTAGGGAAGGTGCGAATAAGCGGGGAAATTCTTCTCGGCTGACTCAGTCATTTCATTTCTTCATGTTTGAGCCGATTTTTTCTCCCGTAAATGCCTTGAATCAGCCTATTTAGACCGTTTCTTCGCCATTTAAGGCGTTATCCCCAGTTTTTAGTGAGATCTCTCCCACTGACGTATCATTTGGTCCGCCCGAAACAGGTTGGCCAGCGTGAATAACATCGCCAGTTGGTTATCGTTTTTCAGCAACCCCTTGTATCTGGCTTTCACGAAGCCGAACTGTCGCTTGATGATGCGAAATGGGTGCTCCACCTTGGCCCGGATGCTGGCTTTCATGTATTCGATGTTGATGGCCGTTTTGTTCTTGCGTGGATGCTGTTTCAAGGTTCTTACCTTGCCGGGGCGCTCGGCGATCAGCCAGTCCACATCCACCTCGGCCAGCTCCTCGCGCTGTGGCGCCCCTTGGTAGCCGGCATCGGCTGAGACAAATTGCTCCTCTCCATGCAGCAGATTACCCAGCTGATTGAGGTCATGCTCGTTGGCCGCGGTGGTGACTAGGCTGTGGGTCAGGCCACTCTTGGCATCGACACCAATGTGGGCCTTCATGCCAAAGTGCCATTGATTGCCTTTCTTGGTCTGATGCATCTCCGGATCGCGTTGCTGCTCTTTGTTCTTGGTCGAGCTGGGTGCCTCAATGATGGTGGCATCGACCAAGGTGCCTTGAGTCATCATGACGCCTGCTTCGGCCAGCCAGCGATTGATGGTCTTGAACAATTGGCGGGCCAGTTGATGCTGCTCCAGCAGGTGGCGGAAATTCATGATGGTGGTGCGGTCAGGCAAGGCGCTATCCAGGGATAACCGGGCAAACAGACGCATGGAGGCGATTTCGTACAGAGCATCTTCCATCGCGCCATCGCTCAGGTTGTACCAATGCTGCATGCAGTGAATGCGTAGCATGGTTTCCAGCGGATAAGGTCGCCGGCCATTACCAGCCTTGGGGTAAAACGGCTCGATGACTTCCACCATGTTTTGCCATGGCAGAATCTGCTCCATGCGGGACAAGAAAATCTCTTTTCTGGTCTGACGGCGCTTACTGCTGAATTCACTGTCGGCGAAGGTAAGTTGATGACTCATGATGAACCCTGTTCCATGGCTCCAGATGACAAACATGATCTCATATCAGGGACTTGTTCGCACCTTCCTTAGAGAAATTTGCTCAGCTTGTTGATTATCATATGGCTTTTGAAACTGTCGCACCTCATGTTTGAATTCGCCCCATATTTTTGCTACAGTGAACCAAATTAAGATCATCTATTTACTAGGCCTCGCATTTGCGGGGTTTTTAATGCTGAATAAAAGGAAAACTTGATGGAATTGCCCAATATTATGCACCCGGTCGCGAAGCTGAGCACCGCATTAGCCGCTGCATTGATGCTGAGCGGGTGCATGCCCGGTGAAATCCGCCCGACGATTGGCCAGCAAATGGAAACTGGCGACCAACGGTTTGGCGATCTGGTTTTCCGCCAGCTCGCACCGAATGTCTGGCAGCACACTTCCTATCTCGACATGCCGGGTTTCGGGGCAGTCGCTTCCAACGGTTTGATCGTCAGGGATGGCGGCCGCGTGCTGGTGGTCGATACCGCCTGGACCGATGACCAGACCGCCCAGATCCTCAACTGGATCAAGCAGGAGATCAACCTGCCGGTCGCGCTGGCGGTGGTGACTCACGCGCATCAGGACAAGATGGGCGGTATGAACGCGCTGCATGCGGCGGGGATTGCGACTTATGCCAATGCGTTGTCGAACCAGCTTGCCCCGCAAGAGGGGCTGGTTGCGGCGCAACACAGCCTGACTTTCGCCGCCAATGGCTGGGTCGAACCAGCAACCGCGCCCAACTTTGGCCCGCTCAAGGTATTTTACCCCGGCCCCGGCCACACCAGTGACAATATCACCGTTGGGATCGACGGCACCGACATCGCTTTTGGTGGCTGCCTGATCAAGGACAGCAAGGCCAAGTCGCTCGGCAATCTCGGTGATGCCGACACTGAGCACTACGCCGCGTCAGCGCGCGCGTTTGGTGCGGCGTTCCCCAAGGCCAGCATGATCGTGATGAGCCATTCCGCCCCCGATAGCCGCGCCGCAATCACTCATACGGCCCGCATGGCCGACAAGCTGCGCTGAGCCATGGCTGACCACGTCACCCCCAATCTGCCATCGCGCGATTTCGATGTGACAGAGGCGTTTTATGCGAAGCTGGGCTTTGCGACGAGTTGGAAGGATCGCGGCTGGATGATCCTGCAGCGCGGCGGTTTGCAGCTCGAATTCTTCCCCTATCCTGACCTCGACCCAGCTACGAGCTCGTTCGGCTGTTGCCTGCGGTTGGATGATCTCGATGCCATGGTGGCATTGGTGAACGCGGCGGGAGCCGAGGAAAAAAGCACCGGCTGGCCGCGCTTCAAAGCTCCGCAACTGGAGGCGAGCGGCCTGAGGATCGGCTACCTGATCGATCCCGACTGCACGCTGGTGCGGCTGATCCAGAACCCCGACTGACCGCATGCCCGCGAAAATCAAGATTTGCGGGATCAGCACACCCGAGGCGCTCGATGCGACCATCGCGGCGCGGGCGGACTATGCCGGGTTGGTGTTCTATCCAGCGTCGCCCCGTGCGGTTACGTCGAATGTCGCGGGCGCTTTGACATCGCGCGCAGCTGGCCAGATCGCCATGGTCGGTTTGTTCGTCGATGCGGATGATGCTGTCATCGCCGACGCACTGGTGGCAGCCAAGCTGAACGCGCTGCAGCTGCACGGTTCGGAATCGCCCGAACGCGTGGCCCAGTTGCGCGCGCGGTTTGGCAAGCCGGTGTGGAAGGCGCTGCCCGTCGCCAGCGCCAGCGATGTCGCACGCGCCGCAGCCTATGCCGGGGCGGCGGACTTGATCTTGTTCGACGCCAAGACCCCCAAAGGCGCGCTGCCCGGCGGCATGGGGTTGGCGTTCGACTGGTCGCTGCTGGCCGGATATCGCGGTGCCTTGCCGTGGGGGCTGGCAGGCGGGCTAAATCCGACGAATGTTGCCGAGGCGATTGCGCGCACCGGAGCGCCGCTGGTCGATACCTCCAGCGGCGTCGAAAGCGCGCCGGGCGTCAAGGATACCGACAAGATTACCAATTTCGCCTTTGCGGTGCGCTTGGCCTAAATCGCGTCGATCAATAGGCGTCGTTCAGCGCAAAGATCGGCTTGCGGGTGCGCCACTGCCCTCGGGTGAAGTCGGGAAAATCTAACGTGCGATTGCCCTCAGCAATCGATTGTTCCGACAGAGGCGTGATCGCGCTCCAGGCCAGCGCGTCGTAAATGTCGATTGGCATCGGGGCCTTGGCCTTCAGCGCCTCGACAAAAGCGTGGATCACGAACCAGTCCATCCCGCCATGCCCGGCCCCTGCCGCCAGATCGGCGTAGCGTTTCCATAGCGGGTGATCGTATTTCGCAAACCAGCCCTCGGCAGGCTCCCAGCGGTGCGGCTGTGGGCTCTTGCCCTCCAGATAGATCGACTTGTTGACGTCCATCCACAGCCCCTCGGTGCCTTGCACCCGAAAGCCGAGAGAATAGGGGCGCGGCAGCGAGGTGTCGTGGCACAGCATGATCGTTTCACCATTAGTGCAGCCGATCATGGTGTTGACCACATCACCCAGTGCGAATTTCACCTCGGCGTTGGGATGATCGGCAGAGCCGTTCTTGACGACATAATCATGCAGCCCGCGCGCCTTACAGCCGAAGCCGCCAGCGCCCGCTTCGCCCGGCAACGCGACCTTCAGGGTGCGGGTCTGCGGCGGGTAGCACACGCCGGCATCGGCGCAGCCCTGGTACTTCACGGTCAGGGTGGTCGCGCTCGCGCCGGCCGCGGGCGTGCCGGTGAGGGTGCCGAGCAATTCCTTGCGGTAGGTTTCGACGTCGCCGAAGAATTCGTCGCGGTAGGCCTTGCCCTTCGGCAGCGCCATGGTCGCGCCGGTGAAGGCGGCATCGGCCTTGACCGAGGTGCGGTGCCGGTACAGGTAATAGCCGTCGGCGATCCGCCAGCGCACCTCGATGCGGTCCGGCGCGGTGGCCTGCGCGGACAGGACGAAGACCTCGTCGACCGGCGGCAGTTCGAAGTCCTGGGCGACGGCCGAGGTCGCGGGCAGCGCAAGCAGCAGGGCGAGCCCGGCCAGCCAGCGGCGCAGGCGGATCGTGGATGCGGTCATTGGCTCAGTTTACCGGTCGGCTCTCGGCGGCCAGCCATTGCAGGTATTCGGGCAGGCCGGACGCGGCTTCGACCGCGAGCAGCTCCGGGAGTTCGTAGGGATGCAGTTGGCGCAGGCGTTCCTGCAGGGCGGGGGGCACTGTTGCAAATAGTCGGTGGTGATAAACTTATCATCCCCTTTTGCTGATGGAGCTGCACATGAACCCATTCAAAGGCCGGCATTTTCAGCGTGACATCATTCTGTGGGCCGTACGCTGGTACTGCAAATACGGCATCAGTTACCGTGAGCTGCAGGAGATGCTGGCTGAACGCGGAGTGAATGTCGATCACTCCACGATTTACCGCTGGGTTCAGCGTTATGCGCCTGAAATGGAAAAACGGCTGCGCTGGTACTGGCGTAACCCTTCCGATCTTTGCCCGTGGCACATGGATGAAACCTACGTGAAGGTCAATGGCCGCTGGGCGTATCTGTACCGGGCCGTCGACAGCCGGGGCCGCACTGTCGATTTTTATATCTCCTCCCGTCGTAACAGCAAAGCTGCATACCGGTTTCTGGGTAAAATCCTCAACAACGTGAAGAAGTGGCAGATCCCGCGATTCATCAACACGGATAAAGCGCCCGCCTATGGTCGCGCGCTTGCTCTGCTCAAACGCGAAGGCCGGTGCCCGTCTGACGTTGAACACCGACAGATTAAGTACCGGAACAACGTGATTGAATGCGATCATGGCAAACTGAAACGGATAATCGGCGCCACGCTGGGATTTAAATCCATGAAGACGGCTTACGCCACCATCAAAGGTATTGAGGTGATGCGTGCACTACGCAAAGGCCAGGCCTCAGCATTTTATTATGGTGATCCCCTGGGCGAAATGCGCCTGGTAAGCAGAGTTTTTGAAATGTAAGGCCTTTGAATAAGACAAAAGGCTGCCTCATCGCTAACTTTGCAACAGTGCCACAATGTGCGTAATGACCCCCCTGACCTCCAACCCGTCCTCATCGTCATCAGGTATAGCCCTGAAGTTATCCAGCTTATCGAGTTCCTGGAGACACCGCTTGGGGTGTAGTCGCAATCGCATGATCCTGAATTCTTGTTCCAGGACACAGAGCACCAAAGACCCGTCAACGGGCGTGCCCCCAAAATCTACTATGAGCAGCGCACCAGGCTTTATCCCTTCCCGGAAAGAGTAGGTATCACTTCGAAAAAAGAATACTCCCGGCGCTCCTGTATTACAGTGCTGATCGAGTGACAGCCTGTTTTCCTGGTAGTCGGTTGCTGGCGATGGAAAACCCATTTTTAACGGCCTCCGTTGGGGTTAAAAAGCATGAATGTCCGGTTCTCTCCTTCCTGAGTGGAAATGTCTTTAAAAACGGTCACGTAGGTTTCAATCCACTGATTTGCTTGGCGACAACTCCAGTGAAAATTAATCAGCGCAAGCTGGCTGACAAAGGCTTCTGTCGTAACTGTCTGACGACCGTTCGGCTCACGCTTAATGCTCGCACGCCAGGCTGAGTCAATTTCATAGTGTCTAGGCATGAAAAACCTCCGATCAATATAGCTGTATGCATATGGGTCTTCCCTTGTTGTGGTGGCTGAAGGCATGATAATGGTGTATTTAATCGCCAGAGGTCACCGCCATGGACGAAAAGTCCCTCTACGCTCATATTCTCAACCTGTCCGATCCGTGGCAGGTAAAGTCCCTTTCTCTCGATGAAAATGCCGGTTCTGTTACTGTCACTATTGAGATCGCTGAAAACACCCGGCTAGCCTGTCCGACCTGCGGTAAATCCTGTTCTGTTCACGATCACCGTCATCGTAAATGGCGCCATCTTGATACCTACCAGTTCACCACTATTGTTGAAGCCGATGTTCCACGAATTATGTGTCCGGAGCATGGCTGCCTGACGTTGCCTGTTCCGTGGGCTGGCCCCGGAAGCCGGTATACGTTGCTATTCGAATCGTTCGTTCTCTCATGGCTGAAAATCAGCACCGTTGATGCTGTCAGGAAGCAACTTAAGCTCAGTTGGAATGCGGTTGACGGCATTATGACCCGGGCAGTTAAGCGAGGTCTTGCCCGGATAAAAAAGCCATTATCCGCCCGTCATATGAATGTGGATGAGGTCGCCTTTAAAAAAGGACATCGTTACATAACGGTGATCTCCGATCGCGATGGTCGGGCGCTGGCCTTAACGGATGATCGCGGCACAGAGAGTCTTGCCGGCTATCTTCGCACGCTCACTGATGGGCAGTTGCTGGCTATCAAAACGCTCTCAATGGACATGAACGCGGGCTATATAAGAGCAGCGCGTATCCACTTACCCAGTGCGGTTGAGAAAATCGCCTTTGACCGCTTCCATGTGGCGAAGCAACTGGGCGAGGTAGTTGATAAAACCCGTCAGAATGAACATCCGCACCTCCCTGTTGAAAGCCGACACCAGGCAAAAGGAACCCGCTTCCTGTGGCAGTACAGCGATAAGTGGATGACCGAATCCCGGCAGGAAAAGCTGATGTGGCTGCGTGCACAGATGAAGCTGACGAGCCAGTGCTGGGCGCTGAAAGAGCTGGCAAAGGATATCTGGAACAGGCCATGGAGCGAGGAAAGACGGAGTGACTGGCAGAGATGGTTGGCGCTGGCGGCTAACAGTGACGTTCCCATGATGAAAAATGCCGCGAAAACGATAGGAAAAAGGCTGTACGGGATCCTGAATGCGATGCGACACAGTGTCTCAAACGGAAATGCGGAGGCACTTAACAGCAAGATCAGGCTGCTGAGGATAAAAGCCAGGGGATACCGAAACCGGGAGCGCTTTAAACTGGGGGTGATGTTCCACTACGGAAAGCTGAATATGGCGTTCTGAGCCTTCCCACCATGATCGGGGAAGACCCATGCATATACAGTATAAAGAATCAGTTTTATTCTTCAACACACTGTTTATTATGTTGTAACTACTCCCTACCTTCAGGTTCATGGTTCATTTTGTTAACGGTCTGTTGCTTCACAGCTTTGCTGATAGTCGCCCGGCTACAACCCAGCACTTTTTGAATCTGGCTCCAGGAGCTGCCGCTCGCAATCAGCCTGTTTATGGCGTCATAGCGAGACTGATTAACCTGGCGGCCTTTATACTTCCCTTCCCTTTTCGCCCTGGCGATCCCCTGCTGCTGCCGTTCCCGGCGCTGTTCATAGTCTCGCCTGGCGACGGCGGCCAGCATATCCAGCAACATATCGTTTATGGCCGAAAACATTCGGCTGTCAAAATCATTGTGACCCGATGCGAGCCAGGTTGTCGGAACGTTGACGGCCACAACCCGGATATCTTTCTGCCGGATCATTTTCTTCAGTGTGTTCCAGTCCTCCCCTACCAGGCGTGAAAGCCTGTCCACATCCTCTACCAGCAAGATATCGTTTTGCTGACAATCTTTCAGGAGCCGGAACAACTCAGGGCGTTCAAGCTTAGAACCTGATTCATTTTCAATGTAGTAGTTACAGATGCTCAGGCCGCGCTCGATGGCGAAGGTATTTATCGTGTCCAGGGCGCGTGTTGCATCCTGTTCAGTCGTGGATGCGCGTAAGTAAGCTCTGACAAAGCCTTTCGGTACTGTTTGAGTCATTATAGGGAACCAGTTCATTTTGAGTTAACCAGACACACCCATACAGTACCCATTTCAGTTGGTTCAGGGAAGGCACACTCAAAAAGAACCAGCAAACAGACCCCAGCCCTATAGTGACAACGTCACACTAAAAATTTACAACATAAAGATGATGTAAAGACACACCAAGATTTACACCATAAAGCGCACATAAAGACACAGCAACATTTACCATGTAAAGACACCATAAAGATAAATATATCTTTATTTGTGCTTTACATGGTAAAGCCATTGCATTATAAAGACACTGTAAAGACAAAAGTATCTTTACGAAAAACACACCATGTAAAGACATTCATATCTTTACATGAGCTTTACAACATAAAGAGAGGGATTCTGAAATGGGTAAAATCTTGCTTGTCGTATCAGATAAAGGTGGGGTAGGCAAAAGCACCTACGTGGCTAACACAGGCTCAATGCTGGTCAACAAAGGTAAGTCGGTAATTATCCTGAAGACAGATAAAAACCACGATCTGTTGAGCTGGAACGAAAAGCGGACAGATAACGGCTTACTCACTATCCCGGTTCACGCAGCTTACGGAAACGTCAGCAACGAAATTAAGCGCCTTAGTAAGCTGTGTGAAGTTCTCATTGTCGATTGCCCCGGCCACGACAGCCAGGAGTTCCGTAGCGCCCTGACAGTATCAGATATCGTGGTGACACTGGTTAAGCCGTCCTCTGATTTCGAAAGCGAAACACTGACCAGTGTTACAGAGAAAATCCGCACCGCTCAGAAAGCTAACGCAGCTCTGGAACCGTGGGTGCTGTTCACCAGAATCAACTCAGCGAAACCCCGCCACAGAAAAGCGGCCATTGATCTGGATAAATTACTGCGTTCGGACAACATCTGGATTCAACCTCTGAAAACCCGGATATCCGAGCTGGATGTGTATGAAAGCGCCTGTAATGAAGGGGCAGGGGTACATGACGTTAGCCGGGCATCGAGCCTTTCAACAGCGAAAGCACAGATTGAACTTGTGGCACAGGAAATTGGCATTTTATAGAAATATCAACAATATTCATCGAAATCTTTACATTGTAAATACACCATAAAGATACTATGATATTTACAATTAATGCATACCGTACAAGGGGAAATTTTCATGGCTTTAAAACTAAACCGCCCGAACATCGATGAATCTCAGCAACCAGCAACAAACGCAGAAACCGCGCGTTTTATCTCCGGCGCTACCAGAGCGCCTGTAGCGGGTAAACCAAAGTTGATGAACTTCAGACTGCCAGCGTACTTTGAGGAGATCCTGGAAGCGGAGGCGCAGAGAACAGGCCAGAGCAAGACAACCGTTCTAAAGGCAGCGCTGGCCGCATTCGATAACCTGGACGAGAACCTGAAAAACCACTGGCTGCTTGAATCTGCAAAATTAGGGTAGCGTTATGGCTAAGAAAAAGAGATATGTTGTGATGGTTAGAGATAAACCAAATACAGCGGCAATCAGCGATTATTAGCCTGGTTAGTATGGTTCGCTAACAGGCATAATAAGGCCGTTGCCTATGACTGCGGAGAATGGATTGTCGAACCATCACATTGGTTAAGAATTGGAAATCCAAAATAGAAAGAAACCTAAGGAAAGAAAAATGTTCATATTCAGATATATTAAAACTCTTATTAATATCTACTTGTTATACATCCAACCGATATTGGGGATGTTCCTTATAGGTATAGGCTTATGGGGGTTCTATGCACCTGATGAGGGAACTTGTACTAATCTCAATATTGAGTTATGCGCTGTATCAGCTATTGATGTTCTGAAGCCTGCTATTTTTGTATTTTTAGGCATTATTACCGTTGCCGGATGGTACTTTACCGAACTTCAGCCGAAGCTAAGGGGGGAGGGCAAGTATATGAAGGTAAAAACAGGTGTAAAACCGGAAGATTTCGTTAAGTAAAAACCGAGCCTAAAGACGTTAACCGTGGGGGATTTATGAATAAATCATGGCTTGAACAACAGGTGCAAAATGAAAAATTAAAAAAAGTACAGGAAGAGAAAAAAGATGGCACTATCCAAAAAGGATTGTACAGGGTTCGTATAAAAGACAAATACAGGTGGGATTTGTGGGAAAATGATTTCAGAGTTGTTATTGCTTATTCGAAAGATGATGCAGAGCTAAAATTTACAGAAATGACAGGTTTTAATGAGCATTACTATATAGAAAGCATTGAAAAAATAGTGCTTTCAGATATAGAAAAAATCTTACTGGAAAACTGAAAAGATAGTTATCCAGAGGTTTAGTTAAATAATGGCGTCAGTTTTTCAACCAGTAGCAGATCGCTTAAACCGTCTAAAGAAACAACTTCTATACCAGAATCAACAAGTGAATCAACTCCACATACTTCACCGAAGCCGATAACCATAATCGGCTTTCGGTCTATCAAATCAAAAATCACCAAAGGCAATATTACACTGTTAATCGCTTCAAACTCCTGAAAAAACATTTCAGAGCCGTATTCGCTGGCAGGAAAAAGAATCTCACTTAATCTCAAACCATAAAAAATATGGTAGTGTTCTTTAAGGTTATCCTTTAAAATATTAACAGCCTTAGAATATTTTTCGTTAATAAACTCTTTAACCTGATATTTCATAACTCTCTCCAACAAGAACCGACTGTAGGTCACCGGGCAAACGTTGCGGAATGGCGTCAGAGACGTCATTTTGCGGCGTTTGCCCTATCCTGCATCGCAGTGAAAAGAACTCGCCTCGTGCGCTATGATTAACCGATGATAAAAGGCTGAAAGAAGCACTGCAAGCCGACTGGATAACATTGTTGCTTCACGGCTGATCATCATTGGTTGCCTCAGTGCTAGTGTGCTTTGCATCAGGAACCAGAAGACGATACCACGGCATTTTTTTGTTAAGCAGCTCCATCAGGGGAGTGGCAAACAAACTCAATCCCCACAGCGTTACGATTACTGGAATCGTGAAATTTTGCGGCGTCCAGAACTGGCGCTCAAGGTGGAACCATGTAACAACACAGAGCATTCCACCAATCCAGAAAATAGCTTTACTGAAAGCCCCCAGGACTGCCAGAGAAATAACAGAGACTAAATGCAGTGCGCCAGCCGTAGCAAGACGTAGATAAAACCAGAACCATTTAGCGTGCCGGATAACCGGGTTACCGTTCGTTTCTCGCAATCGTTTTTTACGTTCCCGGATGATTTCTTTTTTCAGCTTACTTCGTTCGGCTCCCTGCGGAAACTCATATATTTTAGCCATGTTTTGCCTCACTTATTCTTTTTTGGTGGAACGACTTTGTCAAACTCCTCTAAAAATGCCATATCATCTTCCGAAAAGGATGAGGATTTTTCATTTATACTAAACTCAAATCTAAGCATGTGAGCCATTCTCCCTTTTTTCCCAACAACAGAGAAAGATAACTGATTTATTTCCGTTTTCTCAATTATCTCATTAATGCTTTTATTGATAACATCACGAACAAAAAATGAGTATTTAGGATACTTATATTTCTTCTCCCCTTCCTCAATAGTATAAAGTCCCATTTCCTCTTTTAAATCATCCACGGATATATCAAAAGATTTTTTTGAACTATTCTGACTGTAATATTTCCTAATGACTTGATAAAGGTTTGTTGAGTTTACACTGTTCAACAACACAACTGATTTCAATACCTGAGTGGTATATCTATTTTCAGAACCAATCAACTTAGAAAAATATCGCTTAGCTGTATTTGTGAATTTTATCCGTACAGTTGCAAGATGATCGTAATAGGCACAGAATTCTGTTAAGTTTAAATCCAAGCGATCAGGTATTTTATTCTTAGATGATAGTATCCCAAGTTCATCAGCCAAATTTTTTAAATCATCTCTGTTTAAAACTAACGTAGTTGAAGAAAGAACTTTAGCTCCCTCTTTCAGAGCTGCATAAGAGGCATATTTATCTAAAGAAGTAGCTTTTGAAAAAAAGTCAGCATCAACCTCCAAAATATCATCATCTAACATTTCCTTTGTATCAATCTGGCAAAGAGCCAGAAAAAGCACTCTTTTTGCTGAAAGGGAAAGGGATGCAAGAGTTACCCCAACTTCATTTCTATGTCTAACTTTCGTTAATCCCGTTACTGTCTTCACGATAAGCCTCATATAACCTTTCCTATGTAGGCAAATCATAACCCCACAAAGGTTGTAATTCAAGACAACAATACAACCTTTAATTAAAAAACCTCTCACCTTTAGATATGAAGATCTGAGGATCTTCATATCTAAAGATAGCAACAACCGCATGTTTCACTTGATGTTCAGTCAAACTGTGGAAACCGTTAAAAATCTTCTCACCTTACGTGAAAAATCCTCTCATCTTTAGTGAAAAATCTAACTACCTTAACTTAAAAATCTTCTCACCTTACGTGAAAAATCCTCTCACCTTACGTGAAAAATCCTCTCACCTTTAGCAATTTTTTTCCATAATTTTCAGGTAATTGAAGCGAGCTAAGTTTTTAAGTTTTTAAGATCAAGAAGAAAATATAAGGCTTTTAATGCACAGCGTCTGTGGATAACTCAGCATAAATCCAGAGGATAGATCCGTCTGGCCTCCCTGAGCACTGCACCACCAAAAATTGAGCAAATATTAACCTTAGCGCGTAAGTGCTCTATTGAAACCCCGTGGAAATTCCGCTTCCTCGCTCACTCGCGGGCTTCGCCCTGTCGTTCGGCTGCGGCGAGCGGTGTAATCTCTCTAAAAGATCCAGACGGGATCCTTTTCCGATCCAATTCTTAAATGCTCTCAAAAGCCCTCAGAGGCGTTTTAACCGCTTTAACCCGGTCATGGTTCAACGGAGCGGGTAAAATGCGCTTAGAACGTCATACAGCTCGTTTTTAACCTGATCCCTAATCAGGGGGTATAACAGAGGCGGCCAAAAAATCCGGCCTTGCTCGTCAGAGTATCTACCGCGCATTATCCCCGAACGGAAACCCGACCATCACAACACTTGCACAGCTTGCAGCAGTAGCCGGGTTACAGTTCACTCTCAGTAAGCCCAACCACTAACCTTTCAGACAAGCCCCTCATACCGGGGGGATTATTTCTTATGCCAGCAAAATTTCACGACCGGCGAGGATGGCCAAGTGTTTTTTGCTGGCAATTTTCGTGCAGCAGCTGGCGCCCGGATTCATTTTTTGCTGTCAGGCATCAATCGGTTTCAGCAACCCGCCCCGTAATTCGCTGCTAACGCATCTCATAACGCGCAGATACAGCGCCCCGCGCCAGTGTTTCACACTGACCCGGCGTACCGTTCGCAAGCTCACGCGCTAACTGCGACAGGCTAAACATCGTCTGATAGTCAGAAATTGGCCTGGCAGGGGTGAGGGGGGTTATCGCTCTCATTCGGGCTTGTTGGTTCGCCAGTCCTGGCGAACGTCTCCGGCGCGATGTTACGACAGCGCATTATGTAACTACAGTTCGCGCCTCTTTCGGAAATCCCTTCATGCGCGGTAAAGCAATATACATCTTTATGTAATCTTTACAATGTAAAGCATTAAAAATGATTCCATAACCATCATTTGATGGTATAATGAATTTGTTGGTTGGGAATGGTTCCCTGCCAGATTCCAGAAGCCCACACGGGCGGGAGCGAAAAATGAATATTCAGGAAGCATTAAACGTTTTTGGTTTATCCGGTGATCTGACTGAAAAGGACATCAAGGCGGCATACAAAAAAGCGGCTTTAAAATATCATCCAGACCGCAATCCATTGGGTGCCGAGCTGATGAAAGCAGTAAATGCTGCGTTTGATTTTCTCATGGCTAACATTGATAAAATCAATCAGTTTCAAAGCACTGATGAAAACGCACGTTACAACTACGGTGAAGATCTGGAAAAAGTTCTGAATACGCTTTCCGGCCTTACAGGGATTGTCTATGAAGTTATTGGTAATTGGGTCTGGATTAGCGGAGAAACTAAAGAACACAAAGACATTTTAAAGGAAATGGGCTGTAAGTGGGCATCTAAGAAAAAACAATGGTTTTACCGTCCTGAAGAACACAAAAGCCGCTGGAACCGTAAAGAACACAGCATTGAAGAAATTCGTGAAATGTATGGTACAGCGGGTAAACGTAAGGCGTCAGGCTGGACACGTGTAGAAGCAAGCGCATAACCGGAATGGGGGCGAAAGCCCCCTAGAACATGGCAAAGATTGATTCGGAGACACGTTGATGAAAAACAAGACCATAACGGAAGCGGAGCTGATAAACATTTTTGAAAGTTACGGAGCCTACATTTGCCCGGATGAGATCGAAGTTACAGCCAAAGAATGCAATGAAAATGGTTCAGTCTTGCACCGTGGCTTAAACGCAGAAGGATGGGCGCATCTTTTTGCGAAGGAAGAAGCATATCAGCAGGAATGCGAAGCCCAGGAAGCTGCAAGTGATGATGGACACTTTGATGAATAGTCTTAAAACTGCCGTAATTCGATTTACGGCTTTTTTATTGAGTTCAAAAGGCTGAATCGATGAAAGAACAGAAAAATTTCTTTGAACGGTATAAACCGGTGTTTGAAATCGTTTGTCGAATCCTGGGGAACGGCTGGCGTGTAAATCTGCTCGATGATTGCCAGTACAGGATTAAGCTAACCTCACCTGATTTTAAAAATTACTCTATACATATTCGAATGGAGAAAGGAAGGTTAGTTATCATTGGAAGCGTAGATAGTCGCAGCTGGAGAAGTCCTTACCATACTTGCACAGTATCGCCAGAGCGTAACCCTGTAGAAATCGCCGCCGATATTGAAAAGAAAATCCTGTCGGATGCTTTAGATAATGTAGATATGGCGCGAGAGTATGAACAACAGTTACAGCAAAAACGCGAGAAAAAACTGATCCTGAAAGGAATGCTATCTCGTTTAGTGCATCTTGAAAGCTGGCATGGGACATTGACCGGGTTTAAAGTTGAGAATGGGTTAGATGGTAACGTATCAGAACGGGGCGACGGATATGAAATGGTAATTCGTGGCCTGAGTGTAGATCAGCTCATAAAGGTAGCGGGGTTTATTAAACAGCTATGAGGCAAAAAATGAATGAAGTCCTGAGCGACAGGAAAAACAAAGGTAATGTAACATACAGGATTGTTGTGTCTGAAGATGCAACACGTTTGTTTATTGAACTTGAAAAACTGATGAAGGTACGCTCTAAAGAAGCGGATAAAAAAACAACTAAAAAGATTGTTTTCCAAAAATCATTTTATTACGAAGAATTCTCGAACGTTAAAGATGAAATTGATGATCCAATTTTATTGAAATTCTATACAGATACTATTGTGAAGGTACAAAATCATGAGTTTTAAGCCAACACCTGAAGAGGTGAAACAAGCACGTATTAAAGCTGGCTTTACGCAGCAGGAAGCCGCTGAACGGTTTGGTTTTACGTTATCAGCCTGGCAAGCCAAAGAAACATCCGGTAAAACGTCTCGTGGTTTAGCCGCTGGTACGTATGAATTACTTTTGCTCCTGGCTGATGAACATCCAGATTACCAGCTCGTTAAGAGAGAAAAAAATCAGGATAAAGTGACTAAATAAATTGCATTACCATCATATGATGGTATAATTTATTTGTAGGTCGGGAATAGTTCCTTACCATGATCCAGTAGCCCAAACGGGCGGGAGACTAAAATGAACACGTATGTTATCACTTTCCAGGCTTTAAACACTAAGAAAGAAAAAATCACCTGCTCTGCTTTTGTCCATTCAGAAACTCTCTTCCTTGCCGTTCATTCTTTCGAAGATAAAAATCGCGGTCGTGGTTATGTTATCACGTCTGTTAGTGAATTGTTGTCCGAGGAACTGACGGCGAAAAATTCCCTCAAGAAAAATATTAACTTTTGGTTTAATGAGTGTGGTTTAAGTAAATCTGAGGTTATAAACGAAGTAATTAACTGGAAGAATTTCGCATATACCCTTAAAG
Organism: Enterobacter cloacae complex sp. 418I7; assembly: GCF_050030705.1. Taxonomy (NCBI): domain Bacteria; kingdom Pseudomonadati; phylum Pseudomonadota; class Gammaproteobacteria; order Enterobacterales; family Enterobacteriaceae; genus Enterobacter; species Enterobacter cloacae complex sp. 418I7. The sequence continues at coordinate 27,997 of NZ_JBLGUU010000004.1, read as the reverse complement.
AACTGGAGGAAGCCAAAAATGAAGCGATAAGAGAACTGCGGAGTTAATCAATTAGGGGTGGTATCAGGTTGTGGAGGCAACCTGATACCGTGACACTCAATTCCCTCGCGAGGAATATAAAATGTCGGAACGCATGTTATCAGCAATACAGACTGTTGAAAAGGGTGGGCGTCCGGTTTTTCCCTTGATGCCATTCTCTGCTTTTCCTGAGTACATGGCATTACTCAGAAAAGCCCTGGAAAAGAAAGAAACAAAAGCACTGATAGAAAAACAGGAGGTGCTATGAAAAAACAGGAGTTTTTAGATTTTATCAGTGCAGAACAGAGGCGGGGAGCTGTCCGGTTTTCGCTGGGATTTAACAGCAAAGGGGAAATTGTATTGCACTGGACTAACGAGGCCGGGTTAAGAGTCTGGAGTATACTAAGCGGTAACAGGGGAAAAAGTCCCAGCCGGGCAAACCGGGAAAGAATGAGTAACCTCCGCCGCTGGCTCCATGATGCCCGGCAGGGCATGGAAGGCGACACACCAGAGGCAGAATAAAATTCCCGTTCCTGAATCGCCGAAGCCCTCCCGTTTACGGGAGGTGCTTTTTTTGTATATTCCGTAAAACAGCGCTCGCGCCCCCTGCCAGGCCATTCGCGTAGCGAATTTATTTCCGCCCAAGTTAGCCGCGAATCCGTTGTCTCCGGTCGCAGACGCACCAGATCACAGCCACGATAGCCTTTCATTTTTTGCATTTCGATGGACGCTGAAGCACAATTTATGTGTGGAGGTAGTTCACTGCGATGCAGGATAGGGCAAACGCCGCAAAATGACGTCTCTGACGCCATTCCGCAACGTTTGCCCGGTGACCTACAGTCGGTTCTTGTTGGAGAGTTTTATGAAAAAAGTTCAATTCAGGATTGAAGAAAGCCAACATGATGATCTACTTGATTGTCTTAAAACACTTTATCCAGATGAACCGGGTTTAACCGTGGCAAAAGGAATGAAGCTGCTTGCCAATGCTTTACTGAAAAGCAAGGTTAAAAATGAAGATGTTAATGTGTCAAAAGACAATGATGATTTTATCAAAACCACAATGTATTTGACAGGGAAACAAAGAACTTTAATAGAGAAAGCGGCTCATCGTCATGGCTGGAATTTATCCAGAGAATGTCGTTATCGAATCCAGACGACACTTGAAAATGAACTTGATTTTTTCGATCAGGAACTTCTGGTGATGAATCGTTGCCGTAATGCAATAGATAAAATAGGGCGAAACTTTCATTATATTATCGTTAATGATAATGCCAGAGTACTTGATAAAGATGGGTTCTATCAGGACGCTGAGCGGTTGAGTTCAGAGATAATGAGTCTCAAAAGTGAGTTTGAAAACTACATTATGTTATGCAAAGGGCGAACTGTTTCTAACAAGGTTGAGGTGTAATCATGGGCGTTTATGTTGACAAGGAATTCAGGGTTAAGCGTAAGTCCTCTGAAGCTGGCCGCAAGTCTGCTTTCGCCCATAAAGTTAAAAATGGTGGTAAAAACTATCAACGCAACGTTCAGGAACGTATCAACCGCAAGGGTGCCAGTAAGGAGGTTGTTGTCAAAATCTCAGGAGGTGCGATTACCCGGCAGGGAGTTCGAAACAGTATTGACTATATGAGCCGGGAGTCAGAGCTGCCAGTGATGAGTGAAAGCGGTCAGGTATGGAAAGGTGATGAGATTCAGGAGGCTAAAGAGCACATGATAGATCGTGCTAATGACCCTCAAAATGTTTTCGATGATAAAGGTAAGGAAAATAAAAAAGTAACCCAAAATATTGTGTTTTCACCGCCTGTATCAGCAAAGGTAAAACCTGAAGATCTGCTTGAGTCTGTCAGGAAAACGATGAACAAGAAGTACCCAAATCATCGTTTTGTGCTTGGCTATCATAACGACAAAAAAGAACATCCACACGTGCATGTCGTTTTTCGTATTCGTGATAATGACGGTAAACGAGCTGATATCAGGAAAAAAGATTTACGGGAAATTCGTACAGGTTTTTGTGAAGAGCTGAAGATGAAGGGCTATGACGTTAAAGCCACTCATAAGCAGCAGCATGGACTTAACCAGTCTATTAAAGATGCGCACAAAACAGCGCCAAAACGACAGAAGGGCGTTTATGAGGTTGTTGATGTTGGCTACGACCATTATCAGAACGATAAAACCAAACCAAAGCAGCATTTCATAAAGCTTAAGACACTGAACAAGGGCGTGGAGAAAACATATTGGGGGGCTGATTTTGGTGAGTTAACCACTCGCGAGAACGTTAAGAAAGGTGATCTTGTTAAGCTGAAGAAGTTAGGACAAAAGGAGGTGAAAATCCCTGCACTTGATAAGAACGGTGTACAGCATGGCTGGAAGACTGCACACAGGAATGAGTGGCAGCTAGAGAACCTGGGGGTTAAGGGCATAGACAGAATCTCTTCATCCAGTAAAGAGCTGGTGCTGAACAGCGCGGAGATGATTAAGAAACAGCAACTCCAGATGAGAAATTTCTCGCAAATAAAACAGTCGATGATTCAAAGCGAACAGAAAGTGAAAATCGGAATTCGTTTAGGATAATTCATACTCTCCGGTAACTTATTGATTAAGATCGATTTATTTATCTTGTTAGCAGAGTTTTTGTAAAAAGTAACTAGCGGTAAAAAATTTAGTTAACTTGACTATAAAATAAGCGCATGGTGATCAATCGATCTGCTTTTTTGTTATCAAATAGCATATGTATCTAGATATAAATAAAATACAAGCACAAACAAAATGAAATGTGTCGTAAATGCGATCTAAAGATCTGCTTGTGTGGTTGAACGCAGCACATGTAGCTGATAAAGTTTTTATGAGATGTAAATTTGTCCTTTTGTTTTTTTTCTCTGATTCGGGGTCATCCGAGTCGAGAGAGCGCCTGAAAGGAAAAACTATGGAATGGTATGTTTTGCAATTCACCACTACGAGATTTGCAGCAGTTTTTGCTCATCTCGAACGCCTGAACTTCTCTTACTTCTGTCCTATGGAGACTGAAAGGTATCGTCGCCCGGATAAGATAATTTCATATCGAGAAAGACGTTTGCCGCTTTTTCCCGGTTATCTTTTTATCCAGGCAGATTTTGAAGAGGTTCATTCCACTACAATAACTGCTATCCCTTACGTACAACGCTTTATCTCATTTGGCGGTGAGCCTTTACCTGTACCAGAAGATGTGATGGCGGAGCTTTTGTACAGACAATCACATACAACAGCTCAGGCAAATCTTTTAAGGAAATCAATTCCACACGATTTTGCTGAAATTCTACTCATGGATAATCCGCAGCAAAGAAGTATGGCTTTCATCCACTACATCACAGAGAGAAGCTTAACCCACAAAATGAAACGGAAGAAAAATGACTGCTACCCGAAAAAAAACCGCAACGAGACGCAAGCCCCAACGTAATACACTCTACCTGCCCTCAGCTTCTCGTGAGGAACTGGATAAAATTGCTCTGGAGATTGGCTATCGCAGGGGGCGACGTATTTCAAGCTCTGGTGTTGTCCAGTACCTCATAAAAAAATATTCCAGCCAGGCTATTGAGGAGCTGATAAACGAAGACGATGAAGACGATGACGACTTCGATGACTAACCATTCAGTCTAAACTTTCCGCGCTGTTCTGGCCGGGAGAAAATCATGTTATCTACTACTGCTTTTGCGGCGCTTGCTTTGCAATGCGCGGCCAGCGTTCATCCCGATACTGCGCATGAAGTTGCAAGGGTTGAATCTGGTTTTAACCCATATGCTATTGCCGAGATAATACCGAAGGTTGAACGTAAGCCCGGTGACAAAGGCGTAGTGTCCTACTTTCCCAAAACTAAGGAGGCTGCACTCCAGATCGTAAATCAAATTGAATCACGAAATCATCGTTACTCAGTCGGTCTTATGCAAATAACGAGTACGAATTTTGCAAACTTCAATACAACCGCTGAGAAAATGTTTGACCCCTGCGAAAATCTCAAGGTTTCAGAGCAAATTTTGGTGGATTGTTATAAACGTGGTGGCGATATTTTACGTGGCCTGAGTTGCTATTATTCCGGCAATCCAGAAACAGGAACTAAACCTGAATCAGATTTTAATAACACCAGTTATATACAGCGCATAGGGTTTAATCCGCCTGATAACAAAAAAAACTGGGTGGTTCCTTCAGTTAAAGATGCAATCAGAAAGGAGAATGTAACACAGAGTATCAAACCTAAAGAAGTTACCGTATATCCCCAATATGCCATGCGTGGCACTGTTTTAGATGAAAAGGAAACAAACGATGTTAAAACTCAATAAACGTTATTTAACTCTTTCTGTATTTATGGCTGCATTGATGCTTTGTGTAGCAGAACCCGCCTTTGCTGATGATGTATCCACTAAAACAACTGGCTTCTTGCAGAAGATTATCGATTTTCTGACGGATATCCGTAAGCCAGCAATCACCATCATTGCGCTGGTAATTGGTTATATCGCTATCTTCTCACGCCAGCATGCAGCGTGGATTACGCCTTTAATTATCGGGATTATCATCTTTATTGTTGCGCCATATCTGCCTGACTGGTTAGCGTAATATGTAATAAAAGGGGGCGTAAAAATGAGTACCGTTTTTAAAGGGCTGACACGCCCCGCTTTGATTAGGGGGCTGGGCGTTCCGCTCTACCCCTTTCTTGGAATGTGCGTTATCTGCGTTTTGCTTGGTGTCTGGATTCATGAGGCTATGTATGCCCTCATCCTCCCTGGCTGGTATGCCATCAAGCGAGTTACGAAGATAGATGAACGCTTTTTTGACCTGCTTTATCTGCGAATGCAAATCAAAGGTAATCCTCTGGCAAACAAGCGCTTCAATGCCGTCCATTATGCGGGGAGTTCGTACGACGCAGTCGATATATCGAAAGTGGACAATTTTATGAAGCTTAAAGACCAGTCTTCTCTTGAAGAGTTAATCCCGTATTCATCACACATCACTGATAACCTCATTGTTACCAGAAACCATGATCTACTGGCGACCTGGCAGATTGACGGAGCTTATTTTGAATGTGTAGATGAAGCGGATCTAGCCTTGCTTACTGACCAGCTCAATACGCTGATACGTAGTTTTGATGGGAAACCCGTTACCTTTTATACGCATCGTATTCGGGTTAGAAAAGAAGTGCGACCTGTATTTGACAGCAAGATCCCATTCGTCAACAGAGTGATGAACGATTATTACGAATCGCTTTCGGCGGCTGAGTATTTTGAAAACAAATTATACTTAACCGTATGCTATAAACCGTTCAGCGCTGAAGATAAAGTGACGCATTTTCTTTCAAGGAAAAAGGGTAATAAAAATATCTTCGAAGAACCCATTAATGATATGAATGAAATATGTGGCAGATTGAGCACCTATCTCTCCCGGTTTCATTCCCGTCGTCTTGGGTTATATGAAGAAAATAATATAGTTTATTCAGAACAGCTTACGCTGTTCCAGAAACTGCTATCCGGGCGCTGGCAGAAAGTCAGAGTCACCAATAGTCCGTTTTATACATACCTGGGTGGTAAAGACCTGTTCTTTGGTAACGATGCTGGACAAATCACTGCCTCTGACCATGCCCGGTACTTTCGTTGCATCGAGATCAAGGACTACTTTCAGGAAACGGATGCCGGAATTTTTGATGCACTGATGTATCTCCCGGTTGAGTATGTACAGACTTCCTCTTTAACTCCGATAGACAAGCAGTCTGCAATCAAGGCGCTGGATGATCAGATCGACAAACTCGAAATGACCGATGATGCCGCTAAATCCTTGCTCGCTGATTTGAAAGTTGGTCTCGATATGGTCTCCAGCGGCTATATTTCTTTCGGGAAAAGTCACCAGACACTGATTGTTTACGCAGATTCGCCGGAGCGTCTGGTGAAGGACACCAATATTGTAACGACGACCCTGGAGGATTTAGGGCTGATCGTAACCTATTCAACCTTGAGTCTTGGCGCAGCGTATTTTGCTCAGTTACCTGGTAACTACACGTTACGGCCACGCCTGAGTTCTATCAGCAGTCTGAACTTTGCCGAAATGGAAAGCTTCCATAATTTCTTTACGGGCAAGGAGAAAGGAAATACCTGGGGTAACAACCTTATCACCCTGGGCGGCTCAGGAAATGATATTTATAACCTGAACTATCACATGACTACCGAGCATCAAAATTACTTCGGTAAAAACCCCACGCTGGGGCATACCGAAATTCTTGGTACGTCAAACGTGGGTAAAACGGTAGTGATGATGACTAAGGCTTTCGCCGCCCAGCAGTTCGGAACGCCGGAGTCTTTTCCACCTGAGAGGAAATTAAAGAAGTTAACTACAGTATTTTTCGACAAAGATCGGGCAGCGGAACCCGGTATACGTTCAATGGGAGGTGCTTACTTTCGGGTGAAAGAAGGAGAGCCGACTGGCTGGAACCCTGCGGCTTTGCCACCAACCAAACGAAATATTTCCTTTATGAAAGACCTGGTGAGGCTACTTTGTACGCTTAACAGTGAGCCGCTTGATGATTACCAGAACCGCCTGATTTCTGATGCCGTTGAGCGCCTGATGCAGAGGTCAAACCGCTCTTATCCGATCAGTAAGTTGCGACCACTCATTCTGGAGCCTGATGATACTGAAACCCGGCGGCATGGGCTTAAAGCACGCCTGAATGCCTGGGTGCAGGGAGGGGAATTTGGCTGGGTGTTTGATAACCCGGACGATACGTTTGATGTGGACAACCTGGACGTTTTCGGTATAGACGGAACGGAGTTTCTGGATAACAAAGTACTTTCCAGCGCCGCTTCATTCTATCTCATCTACCGTGTCACCATGCTGGCTGATGGCCGCCGACTCCTTATCTACATGGATGAGTTCTGGCAATGGATTAACAACGAAGCGTTCAGAGATTTTGTTTATAACAAACTCAAAACCGCGCGTAAGCTGGATATGGTGCTTGTCGTAGCGACACAATCGCCGGATGAACTAATTAAATCACCTATCGCGGCTGCCGTTCGTGAGCAGTGCGCAACACATATTTATCTGGCGAACCCCAAAGCGAAACGTAGTGAGTACGTAGACGAGTTGGAAGTGAGAGAACTTTATTTTGACAAAATTAAAGCCATTGACCCGTTATCTCGTCAGTTCCTGGTCGTCAAAAACCCACAGAGGAAGGGGGAAAGTGATGATTTTGCGGCTTTCGCAAGACTGGATTTGGGAAAAGCGGCGTATTACCTACCGGTTCTCAGCGCATCGAAACCCCAGCTTGAACTGTTCGATGAAATCTGGAAAGAGGGTATGAAGCCGGAAGAGTGGCTTGATACCTATCTGGAACGTGCAAACCTGATTTAAGGAATCCCTATGAAAAAGCATATCGTTGCGGCACTTATCGCCTCTGTTACGGTTATTTCTGGTGCTCAGGCTGGTGTTCCCGTTGCCATTGATGCAAACCCTGAATGGGCTGTCGAAGCGCAGCGCTGGACAGAACGCCTCAAACAGTGGCAGGACACCGTGAACCACTACCAGAAACAGATTAATGCCTATAAGCAGGAGCTGCTGACCAAAACGGGCATTCGTGATGTTCAGGGACTGGTGCAGTCTGCGCAATCTGTCAGTAAGGAGCTGGAGAATATTTACGACCAGGGGAACTCCTTCATTGATGATTACATTAAGAACCCGGAAGCCACCCTGTCTGAGCAAGCCAGATCACTACTGGCCGATTATAAGGTGACAAACACCTGTAAGGGGCTGGGATATACGGGCGACCTGGTGCGGGGCTGTGAAGCCTCGTTCCTGTCCCAACTGGCGGGGATCGAGTACGGCAATAAGCTGGAAAGTAAACTGCGTGAAGATAATCAGGAAATGGCCGACCTTATCGACCAGGTGAAGAACGCCCAGGACACGAAAGCCACGCAGGACGCGACAAACGCTGTATCTCTGGCAAGCCTGAAATTTAACAAGCTCAAATTTCAGTATGAAATGTATCGCGATAAGCAGCGCGATCTTGCAGAATACAAGGAGAAAATGTTACAGGCTGCTTTCCAGGAGAAACAATTAGGGGCTGTTAATAAAGAAACTCCAGTTGTTGATTATAAGGCAGCATTTGAGCAGCAGAGTTATGAAATGAACTGAGGGGGCATTTTGAAAAAATATGGATTAGTTGCGGCGTTGGGGCTTACATTCTTTCTTACCGGGTGTGAAGAGGTTAAATCTGTAGACTGGTGGCAGTCTCACGTAGACGATGCAACGAAAAAAGTAGCTGAATGCAAAAAGTCTGGGAGTGATAGCGAAAATTGTAAAAACGCTAAGGAAGGTTTGTTTAGGTATAAGCAATTACATCCTAAGCATGTTGACTATAAAGATGCATTCAAAAATGTATTGGGTAAAGATGGAAGTTAAAAGGAGCCACTATGGCAACTTCTAGGTATTTCCAGGCCGCTCATGACGTTATTGTTAAAACTCTTGACCAGTCTTTGACTGGTCAGTTAGATAACTTTTCTTCAATAGCGTCTCAGTTGGGTAAGTATGGTATTTCCATTTATATATTGTGGTATGCTTATACCACAATAGTTGGGAAGCAAAAAACCGCAGTGCAGGATTTTTTATGGAATCTATGTCGATTCTGGTTAATTCTTGTTTTTGTCAAAAATATGGGGGGGTGGTTAGATAGTGCAACTCAGGCCATTGATGGGCTGAAGGAAACATTTGCAGGAGGTGATCCTTGGAAATGGGTTGACGAGCTTTGGGAGAAAGTTCAGCAGGTAGCTGCATATCTTATGTCCAAAGATACTTCGAAGTATGTGAAAACAGATGGGGCAATCGCATCTTTATTAACATATGCTGGAGGGATAATTGCATTATTGCTAACTTCAATAGTTTATCTCGCCGCCGAAGTTACTATTAAGATACTTACTATTACCGCGCCGTTGTTTATTATTTGTCTTTCATTTGGTTTTTTAAGGCAGATGTTTAATAGCTGGCTTCAGTTAATATTTAGCTCATGCTTCATATTCTTGTTTTGTGGACTGGCAATTAAAGCGGGAATGACGTTCCTTAATGGCATTCTGACAATCTCGATAGCTAACGCAGATGAATTAAATCTGATATCAACAGGTGCTCAGGCCGGGGTTGCAGGTGCATTTATGGCCTGGATTATCTGGCAAGCCAAAACCTATGCTTCCCAGCTCGCAGGGGTAGGTGTTGAAGGCGCGATGCAAGGGGCAGCCGCAATGGGGATTGGTGCTGGCGTGTTCGGCGCTTCCCGTATGGGGCGTAATCTGCTTGGTATGGGTAAAAATGCAGGGATTGGCGCATGGAAAGGCGTTCGCCGTCAGGATGGAGGGTTCAACCAGTCTCCTGGTGTATCCGGTAAGTTGGGGAATCTGACCGGGCAGGGCGTTAATATTGGCGCTAAGAGGCTTCGCCAGGCTGCGATAGATGCGGCGAAAAAGAAATATGGAGGTTAACCGATTTATTATTTAAATCTGTCAACTCTGAGTATTCCGCAGTAAATATTCACTCCTCTATTTAGGTTCTCACATTATGAAACTACTTATCACGGCTATCGTGACGCTTTGCCTTGTCGGATGCCAGGCGTCACATAAACAACCTCCGGTATCCGGAAAAAGCGAACCTGTTAATTCAGCAGAGGTAATGCGCAATGGGGTTTAAACTCTCAGGATTAAAACTTCCCGGTTTTAACAAGAAAAAAGAAGTAACAGACTCTTCAACTACTTTTGAAGAGAAAAATGTATTGATGCAGGAGAAAATGAACCGCATTTATAAATTCGGTGGTATTGCAGGAATTGCCGTAGGTGTGTTGTCTCTGCTGGCACTGAATGGAGCGCTACCGTTAAAGAGTACGGTTGTCGAAGCTTATCTTATTAATGGTGTCACTGGCGTTGCTGAAAGACTGACTTCTGTTAAAAAAGAAAACCTCTCTGAAAATGAAGCGCTGGCGAAATACTTCATTACTCAGTATGTGAAGCGTCGTGAAGGGTATAACTATTTCAGTCTCCAGCATGATTATGATTATGTTCTGTTATACAGCGCTGAGAATGTGGCGACGGATTACAACGCTTTAATCAACGGCAACCAGTCACCAAAGGTTATTTATAATAAAGCGGAAAAAACCGCATCTGTTCAGGATAATCCGTCCGTGATTATCAGTCCGTCATCCCGGCGCGATGATAAGGATATGGGAGCATATATCCGGTTTAAATTAACCATTCGAAATGTCGCGACAGGCCAGGATGATTATGAATACTGGAACGTCCGGTTGACCTACCGTATTGAACCACAGGTCGAAATGGCATCGGGTGACCGAAACAATAACCCGCTTAAATTCGTTGTAACGAGCTATGTACGCGATAAAGAAGTGAAAGGGTGAAAACTATGAAAATGAATAAAGGAGCGCTAATTGTGGCGCTTCTGTTGGTGTCGCACGTCTGCCATGCAGCCGTTACGCCAGCAGCCAGCCGTTTTGATCCCCGTAATCAGATTGTCAGTTATAACCCGCAAAACACGACAGTCATAAACAGTGCGGTTGGCTATACAACCACACTGGTATTTGACGAGGATGAAACGGTCATCAGTGCCAGAACCGGCTTTCCCCAGGGCTGGGAAGTGAACAAAGAAGATAACCTGGTGTATCTCGAAGTGAAGCCCGTCAAACAGACCGTACAGAAGAACAGTACCGATGACAATGGCAACCAGTCTTCAGAGGTGGTCAGTGTAGCCCTTGATCCTGAAAACGACCTGGAACGCTGGCGAACAAACCTGTTTGTTCGCACAACAAAACGTAATTACAGCATGGAGCTGAACGCCCGAACGTTCCGGCAGCCGGATAAGATCGCGTTTGTTGTTAATTACCAGTACCCGCAGGAACGCCGGAAGGAGCAAGCCGAAATCGAGAAGAAACGGATTGAGGCTCTTAACAAGCGGCAGGAGGAGCAGGCAATCAACCGTTCTCTTGAAAATGCGAAGTCGCCCAAGAACTGGGATTACTGGAAGCGGGTAGCTGACGGCAGCCAGTCAATCAGCCCGGATTATGCGTATGACGATGGCCGCTATACCTGGTTTGGCTTCAGCCCCCTGAAGAAAATCCCCAGCGTCTTTGTTATGAGCGGCGAACAGGAAACGCTGACTAACCCGGTAGTCAAAAACAGCGGTAGTTTCACCGTTGTTGGTGTTCCTGTAGACCAGCGCTTTGTTTTGCGTATGGGAAATCAGGTTGTTGGGGTTGAAAACCGGGGCTTTGGCAAAGTCCGTCTTCCGGCAGGAGATACCGTTTCCCCGAACGTTGAGAAAGAGGTGATCCAGTGAGCGAACAGGAAAATAAAATCCCGACCGCTGTAGAAATTGAACAGGCACTACGGGAACGGCATCAGAAAGAAATTGAGCAAAACGATAAAACGGATAAGGGAGATGAAGATGACGGTAAATCAGTAAAACGCCTGGGTATCGAGAAGCTTAAAAAATCGCGTAAGGGGCTGGTGATTATTGTGGCCGCTTTCCTTCTGCTGGCCGCCGGGGTGTCTGTCTACTATATCCCGTCGATTATTCGTGCAATGTCCAGCGGTGATGATAAGCCTGCCAGTAATGCGGTATCTACTGGTTCAGTAAAACGCGCGACAGGACTCAGCGATGATGTTGATCCATTCAACACCAGGGAAGAACCGGCTAAGACGGAAGAACGGAAGGAAAGCAGCGGCAAAGCGGAAACGCCACCGGAAAAAGTACAACAAAACTTCAGTCGTGCGCTGGATGTGGCCTATGGGGGGAGCAGCTCTGCTTCCTCAAATTCCGGTGGTAGCTCATCAACGGCCAGCAATACCAGGAACGAGGGGGACGGCAGTGACAAACAGGCAGAGGTTCAGCCTGTTAATGCAGGGCAACCCGCGCAGCTTTCTAAAATTACGCGCGTTCCTTATGACCCTAACCTTTTCATTCCTGAAAATACCGCGATTAAGTGCTCGCTGGACAGACGATTTATTTCTGATCTGGCTGGCAAGCTGGTCTGTACGATTAATGAGGACGTATACAGTGCAAACAGGAATGTAAAGCTAATTGAAAAGGGAACAGCCGCATATCTGATGTATAAAACGGGCACGTTCAATCATGGTCAGGGAGCCGTGTTTATCGCTGCTACGAAGCTTAGAACACGTAAGGAACCTTTCATTGATATTCCGCTGATTGATACACAGGCGGCGGGAGCGCTGGGTGAGGCCGGGGCTTCAGGCTGGATTGACACACATTTTGCAGATCGCTTTATGGGCGCGATGATGGTTGGCATGATCCCCGATGTGGCACAGGCCGCAAGTGGAGCGGCTAAAAGTAATAAAGACAATCAGACCGACTATACAGCTAACAGTCGCCAGGCTTTTGCTGATATAGCACGCGAAGCGTTTGCAAACAGCGTAAATATCCCTCCAACGCTTTATAAAAACCAGGGGGAAATCATTACTCTGATCGTTGGTCAGGATTTGGATTTCTCCAGCATCTACAAATTAAAAATGGTGGGTACCCGGAGGTAATTTGATAACGCTGGATATCAAAGAGTTTTCAATGCTGTTAGGAATAAGGGAAAGCGAAATATACCATCATATTCGTAAGGGCATACCAATAAATGGCGTTCCTTTCCCCAAACCACTGAAACAAATCAAAACGCATCGATTTAATTACGAAGAAGTCATGCGTTTTATTGAAGATCTTAAAGGAAAAGGTGAATTATGAAGGATGCAGAGAACAGACATATTGTTTATGAAATAATAGATGAATACTTCCACCACTGGCTTAATGAAGTCGATGGTTTAACTGAAATCGCGGTAAATCGGCCTGATGAACTGTTTGTTAAAGTGAGTGGGAAATGGCAGCAGCATGAATTAAAAATGGATTTTAAAGATTGTATGTCATTTGCAGGGGCAATTTCTGATTATCATGATGGTGGGTCGGTTACGCCAGAATATCCCTTACGTTCTGTTACGCTCCCCGGAGGGGAGCGTGTACAAATAGTTATTCCCCCGGCAACGGAACGGGAAACGGTGTCTATTACAATCCGTAAGCCGTCCAGTGTGTTTATCGACCATGATACCTTTGTTAAACAAGGGTTTTACTCAAGGCTAAATCAAGGGGGGAAATTCAGGGATAAAGAAGATGAATTATCTTCAATGTTTAAAGATAATTGTTTTGAACAATTTGTCCCTGAATGCCTGGTTAAGGGTAAAACGATGGTATTTTGTGCCGGAACGGGGGCGGGTAAAACCACCTTTGCAAATGCCTGTCTTCAGTACATACCCCATCATTTACGATGTATTTCAATTGAAGATACAGATGAAGCAAAGTTCAGGTTCCACAAAAATCATGTGAAATTGTATTACCCGTCAGAAGGGGAAAGTAGCACTGTCAGTTCCGCTTCTCTTTTACGTTCTGGTTTTCGTATGAACCCGGACAGAATCCTCATGACTGAGGTTCGCGGCGCGGAAGCCTGGGATTTTCTCAAAGGCTCAAGTTCCGGCCATGCAGGGAACCTTACAACCGTCCATGAGAGCACCCCTGAAGATGCTGTGCTTGGACTGGTTCAACGGTGCTATATGAACCCTGAATGTCAGAATTTGCCTTATAACATTATATTGCGGAGGGTGTTAAGCAACGTCGATGTGATTATGAGTATTAAGTACATCGATGAGGAAGATAACCGATTTGCATCGGGTATTTACTATCGTGATATTCATTTTCAGGAATACTTTGAAAAGCTGAAGGAGTGATTATGTCTCTGAAACTACCCGATAAAGGCCAGTGGGCTTTTATCGGTCTGGTTATGTGTCTTGTGACGTATTATACTGGCTCAGTTGCTGTTTACTTCCTGAACGGAAAAACGCCGCTTTATATATGGAAGAATTTTGATTCCATGCTGCTGTGGCGGATAATAACAGAGAGTAATATACGGACAGATATCAGGTTAACCGCAATCCCCTCTCTTTTATCAGGTATGGTTTCGTCTCTCATTGTGCCTGTTTTTATTATCTGGCAACTGAATAAAACGGATGTTGCTCTTTATGGTGACGCGAAGTTTGCCAGTGATAATGATTTAAGAAAATCGAAACTTCTGAAATGGGAGAAAGAAAACGATACTGATATTCTTGTAGGTGCATATAAAGGTAAATACCTGTGGTATACCGCACCAGATTTTGTATCACTTGGCGCAGGAACCCGCGCAGGTAAAGGGGCTGCAATAGGTATTCCAAACCTGCTGGTCAGGAAACATTCCCTGATTGCATTAGATCCAAAACAGGAACTGTGGAAAATCACCAGTAAGGTACGTGAAAAACTGCTGGGTAATAAGGTCTATCTTCTTGACCCTTTCAACAGTAAAACGCATCAGTTTAACCCGCTTTTCTATATTGATTTAAAAGAAGAGAGCGGGGCTAAAGACCTGCTGAAGCTGATTGAGATCCTGTTCCCGTCTTACGGTCTGACCGGAGCGGAAGCACACTTTAATAACCTCGCGGGGCAGTACTGGACGGGGCTGGCAAAATTGCTTCATTTCTTTATTAACTACGACCCCTCCTGGCTTGGTGAGTTCGGGCTTAAACCTGTTTTCTCAATTGGTTCTGTAGTCGATTTGTACAGCAACATCGACCGGGAGCTGATACTCAGTAAGCGAGAAGACCTGGAGGGAACAAAAGGACTTGATGAAAACGCGCTGTATCATCTGCGCGATGCCCTGACCAAAATCAGGGAGTATCACGAAACCGAAGACGAACAACGTTCGAGTATTGATGGTTCGTTTCGTAAGAAAATGAGTCTGTTTTATCTTCCGACTGTTCGCAAATGTACAGACGGCAATGATTTCGACCTTCGCCAGTTGCGCCGGGAAGATATCACTGTTTATGTTGGCGTTAATGCTGAAGATATGTCCCTGGCCTATGACTTCCTCAACCTGTTCTTTAACTTCGTTGTGGAAGTCACGTTACGAGAAAACCCTGACTTTGACCCGACACTGAAACATGACTGTCTGATGTTCCTGGATGAGTTTCCGTCTATTGGTTACATGCCAATCATTAAAAAAGGTTCGGGTTATATTGCCGGGTTTAAACTCAAACTTCTGACGATTTACCAGAATATCAGTCAGCTTAATGAAATCTATGGTGTTGAAGGTGCCAAAACGCTGATGAGTGCGCATCCCTGCCGGATTATCTACGCTGTCAGTGAAGAAGATGACGCTAAAAAGATTTCGGAAAAGCTGGGCTATATCACCACCAAATCGACAGGTTCAAGCAAGACAAGCGGACGCTCAACGTCGAAAAGCAGTTCAGAAAGTGAGGCGCAGCGCGCCCTTGTGCTCCCGCAGGAGCTGGGAACGCTGGATTTTAAAGAAGAATTTATCATTCTTAAAGGTGAAAACCCGGTTAAAGCTGAGAAAGCCCTCTACTTCCTCGACCCGTATTTTATGGACAGGCTGATGATGGTAAGCCCCAAACTTACCGAGTTAACCGCCTCTCTGAATAAGACTAAAAAAGTATTGGGTGTTAAAGGGCTTAAATATCCTTCTAAAGAAAAAATGCTCTCCGTCGGTGAGCTGGAGTCAGAGGTTTTACTATGAAAAAAATGTTAATGGTCAGTGTCCTTTTTCTCTCTGCCTGTTCCTCTCCGCCTGAACCACCACAGGTTGACTGGGAACAGAATCCTGAAACGGTGAATACACAATTAATGGACTGGCAACCGACATACTCAGTTATTAAATCAGACAAGGTTAATTCATCGTGGGTTAAGGTTATCCATAATTTCAGGCCTGAAAACCGCCTTTACGATGATGCTGTTTTTTATTCTGTTGCACATTCTGATTCAGTGATTGTTGAAACCAGTAACGGAACAGACTTTTTCACAGCTAAAAACTGGTTGAGGGCGAACGGTGCAAACGGTGTCATACAGTATCGTTATAAAATGAACTGTTTTTCTTGCCGGACTACCAGTGTTTATTTATCACGATAACGCCGGATTAATAAAATTCTTGTAATTTTATTGAGCCGGGGTTGAACAACCGCAGGGCGTTAGTTGCCCGTTATCCATGAGGTGTATATGAAAAAGACCGTAACCACGGCAGTGCTGCTTTGTGCGTTCGCTGCCGGAACTGCTCATGCTGAGGAAAAGGCCGACCCGAACGATCCATGTGCAATGGTGTTATGCCTTGCCGGAAAACTTGACGGAAGTAGTCCGGCAGAATGTGACCCGATGTATAAAAGTTTTATGTCAATCAGGAAAAAGAATAAACATGGTTTTTTACCCGATCACACGGCAGATGCCAGAAAGAAAAAACTAAATGAATGTCCTGCGGCTGATGCAGGTACAGTAAGTAAAATTATTTCAAGCTTTGGCCGATTGAAAAACTTTTAATTCTGTTTGATTTAATTCTGATGTGAATACGCAAGTTTCAGGTTTGAGACTGGAACTTGCGAACATTTTTTACAGGGGTGGGAGGATGAAAATTATTAACGTACCTGATGCAAGAAGTGTGAGAATTGCCGGAATTGAAATTATCGATAGTGTCAAATCGGTCGCTTCTGTTTTTACTGAAATTTTGTTGTTTATGGTCTGGTTTCCGGCAATTGTCTATGGGCTTTATCGTTTTGTTATCGTTTTGTGGGATGCTTCCTTAAAGCCGCAATCGCTCATTGAGTTTATTAATTTCATGGTTGAGTTATACAGCTATGTACTTCCTTCGTTGGCTGTTATCGCAGTGGCTTTAGTCGTCGTTTTATCCATTTTTAAAAGACTCTCAGCAATATGGGAGGGAAGAAAGCAATGAGACATTTTTTTAATGTTCTTTCCTTTGCTGTTGCCCTGTTGCCAGCTACATTGTGTGCTGCTCAGATTCAGGGGAAAGTTATTCGCGTTCTCGATGGAGATACCATCGAAGTTAAAACACTACCCGCGAAAATTGTTGTGTATGAAGTTCCGATTCGAGTCCGATTGATAAATATCGATGCACCGGAAAAAAAACAACCCTTTGGTCGCTGGTCAACCAATCAACTTAAAGCCCTGCTGGCAGGGCAATCAGTTACCGTCTCTTATACGCAAACAGATCGCTACGGGCGAGTCCTGGGACGAGTGGTGACAGCGAACGGCACTGAGGCTAACCGCCAGCAAGTGCTAAAAGGGGCTGCATGGGTTTATGACAGGTACAACACCGATAACTCATTACCGGCTCTGCAACGGGAAGCTCAGACACAGAAGCGCGGCCTGTGGGCTGACAGTAATCCCGTTCCTCCGTGGGAGTGGCGTCATAAACAAAACTGACGCGCTTCGCTTGTCCAACCCCTCCTCTGCCTGAAGAAAATCTTCAGGCAACGTCACGGTTTTTAATATACATGGTGCGCATATGGGTAAATTAACTCTGGTAGAGCAGGCTTTACGGCTCCATAAAGAATATTACGGTGAAGATAATTTTGGTACTGTCGTAAAGGATTGTGATTACTATCCTAAAGTGGCAGAGATTTTTATAAACAGAAAGAATCGTAAAATTTATTCGAATCTTGATATCGAACCCGTTGCTTCAACCGTCGTTCATACGGGAAGTAGCCCTGTTATGGCTAAAGCCGGGAGGATTAAAAAGCTTATGTTTAAAGATGGTTCGGGAGCATACCGGATTCATCTTGGTCAAAATGAAGTGGTTCATATTATTCGCTTCATTCTTAACTCTAAAGTCAGAATGGAGTACGCAGTTGGCACAACCAAAAGTATGTCGATGCTTCATAATCTTTGCGAAGCTGGACGCGCTAAATTAAACCGCTCTTTACCCCGTAAAGGTATCTGGAAAATCGGGTGTTACGACGGCGTTTATTATCACGGTAAGGCAAGGAAGGAAGAAATAGAAAACGCTTTACGTTTTTCTGTTCATCCAAAGTTTAATGAGCTGGAGAATGACTTTAATCAGTTCTTTTCGGATATTGATTTCTACACCCGTTATGGTCAGTCAGGAATGCGAAAAGTGCTTTTTACTGGTCCTCCGGGCACAGGGAAAACGACTATCGCAAAAGCTTTGGGGGCAAAATATCAGGATAAATATGTATTTGTTTATGCTGATGATTACTTTAAAGATGTTTGCTATGCCGCAGCTCAAAAGAAAATACCCGTTATCATAATAGCTGAAGAGGTTGATGAACTTTATCGGGCTGATGCCGGAACGTTAAGTTTTCTTGATGGGGCTGATACACCGCGAAATCTTGCCGGGACATATGTTATTTTTTCAACGAACTATCCTAACCGGATTGATCCGCGCATCAGAAAACGCCCTGGCAGAATTGACAGAATCATATCTGTAGGTGCTTTTCGGACTAAAGCCGCTGCCGCTTGTGCCAAAATGTACTTACCAGACGATATAAATATTGACCTTAAAGAACTTGGCGCGGTGCTGGACAGAACGACTCCTGCTGAAATAAAGGAGATAATAAATATTGCTATTGGCATGATTCGCGGAACAAAAAACGAATTAACAGTAGATGTAATCAAGAATGCGCGTGCCTTTTTGAAAGGAACCCTTGACCTTAGTGTGCAGGAGGCAGAAGAAGACATAGAGGAAAGGGAAGAAATCTTTAAAAAGAATGGTGCGCAGCCTGACTATTCAAGTTACCTTGAGGATTGATTAATGAGACTTTTTATTGCAGAAAAACCGTCTTTAGCAAAGGCTATTTTTGAAGGACTGGGCGGAAATCCCAATACAGAAAAGAAAAACGGCTATTTTGAACACGGTTCTGATGTCGTTACCTGGTGTTATGGTCATATGCTGGAGCTTTACGACCCACAGGATTATGACGACAAATATTCCAACTGGCGTTATAGTGATTTACCCATTAAAGCGGTTTATCCGCCAAAATATAAAATCAAGCCTGAATCAGAAGCACAGACCCGCATTATTTTGTCTCTTATCGATAAAGCCGACAGCATCGTTCATTCAGGCGACCCCGATGATGAAGGATGTTTGCTGGTTGATGAGATTCTGGGTTATGCCGGAAACAAGAAACCCGTCCAGCGACTGCTTGTTGCCGACCTCAACCTTGCGCCAGTGCAAAAATCACTGTCGAATTTACAACCTAACGATAAATTTCGCGGTATGACGTTAAGCGCCCTGGCGCGTTCCCTGTGCGATCAGGGTTTTGGCTATAACATGACGCGGGGATGTACATTAAAAGGCCGTGAGAAGGGCTATGACGGCGTTCTGAACGTTGGCCGGGTACAAAGTGCCGTTCTTGGTCTGGTGAACATGCGCACGCTGGCGAACCAGAATCACACAGAAAGCTTTTATTACGATGTATTCGCCAGTCTGTCGATGAACGGGCATCAGATTAAGGCGAAATATCAGACAACAGACGACGATCAGATAGACGAGAAAAAACGCCTGATCTCCGAAGCTCAGGCCGCGCATATTGCCGGACGTGTTACGGGTAAGGATGCTATTGTTACTATCGCGACGACAAAGCCGGAAAATAGCAAGCCTCCGCTTCCGCTTAACCTTTCCACGCTTCAGCAGCTCTGCGCAAAGCGATTTGGTTATTCTGCAAAAGATACGCTCGATGTGATGCAGGGGCTGTATGAAACTCACAAGCTTCTGACCTATCCACGTTCTGACAATCGCTATCTTTCAGATGAGCATTATTACCAGGCCGGAGATATTGCCACTGCTATAGCGGCCACCGTACCCGAACTGGCGTCTGCGATCGTAGATATGGATAAAGGCCAGAAACACAAAGCCTTTAATGCCAGTAAGATTGAGGCGCACCACGCCATCATCCCGACGACAAAAAGCGGAGCCGGTATTCAGCTTAATGAAAAAGAGCGGAACGTTTATAACCTGGTGTCCGTCTACTTTATCGGGCTGTTCTACCCGGATGCGATCCGCAACAAGACGAAAATCCACTTTGATATTAAGGGGGATACCTTTACGGCCACACAGAGCGTTCTGGTACAAAAGGGCTGGGAAGCGCTGGGTAAGGATAGTGATGACGAGGACGAAACCGAAGATGCCGGAACGGACGGTTTTGACCTTTCATTGCTGAAATTTAATGACAGCGGCCTGTGTGAATCGGCAGACGTGGACAAGAAAAAGACTACACCACCTCGCTATTTCACAGAGTCAACGTTACTGGCCGCCATGACGAGTGCGGCAAAATTCATTGATGATCCGGCTCTCAGAAAGGCGCTGGAAGCGAAAGACGAGGGCAGCAGTGATCGTGGCAGTATCGGAACGGAAGCCACCCGCGCGGGTATTCTTGAGAAACTGGCGGCAAATACCGGGCTTATCTCCATCGAAAAAGAAAAGGGGTATTCGGAGCTGGTATGGAAAACCACAAAACAAGGCCAGGAGTTTTGCGCTGCACTGCCTCCTGAAATCACTAAACCGGATATCTCCGCTCTGTGGGCTGAAAAGCAGTCTCAGATCAAAGCCGGAGAGCTGACAGTTGAGGAGTTTATTAAGGAAAATGATGAGTACGTCCAGGGGTTAATCGACGAGCTGGACAGGAACGGAATTTCGATTTCTTCAAATGCCACGCCCTGCCCGGTTTGTAACAACGGTTTCCTGCGTAAGCGTAAGGGGCAAAATGGCTTTTTCTGGGGATGCTCCTGCTACCCTGAATGCAAGACAACATTCCCGGACAAAGACGGCAAACCGGATATGGAAGCAAAATCCAGATCAGAAGGTTCCATGTCCCGGCTCGAAGCCCCCTGCCCTTCATGCAGTAAAGAAATTATTATCCGGCCTAAAGGCTTTTTCTGTTCCGGGTGCGAGTTTAAAATCTGGTCTGAAGTGTCAGGAAAAAAACTGACACAAAATCAGGTTGAGACATTAATCAAAAAAGGTAAAACCGGAGAGATTAAAGGCTTTACCAGTAATAAAACCGGGAAAAAGTTTGACGCTGCAATTGTTTTGCAGGATAAAACTACGGGTAAACTTGGGTTTCAGTTCAGTAAAAAATAAGGATTAACTCGATGAGTGAAAATGAAACGTTTGACGCAACAAAAAAGCTACTCCTGAATATTCGCTCTGTTCGTGTTTTTGCGCGAGAAACCAGCTTTGAACAACTGCTGGAAATGCAGGAAAAGCTTAACGCCGTGATCGAAGAACGTCGTGAAGAAGCAGAGCGTGAGGCAGCAGAACGCGCAGAGCGCGAAAGAAAGCGCCAGGAACTGCTCCAGTTGATTGCCGGAGAAGGTTTTTCACCGGAAGAACTGCTTGGCCTGTCCGAAGATGCGCAAAAAACACGCAAAAAGACGTTGCCAAAAGCGCCGCCTAAATATCAGTTTGATGAAAACGGCGAAACGAAATACTGGTCTGGTCGTGGCCGGACACCAAAACCAATCGACGAAGCGTTAAAAGCTGGCCGTTCTCTTGATGAGTTTCTCATCAAAAAAGATGCTTCCAGCACTGCTGGTGACGAACAGTAATCTAACAAGCCTCTGACACTGCGTCAGAGGCTTTTTTTTAGCAAAAAGGGCGCGGGGGGTTATGGTGAAGAAATCTTTGGATATCTTCGCGGGGATAAGGGAAGTAGTCTCTGATATCTTTGGTTTCTAACTTACCAGTGCAGTGATACGTCTGAAAATAGATCCACTCTGCTATTGTTTTGTAGATGTGATTTCCCATGTTCGCGCTTTGAGAACCATACTGCATGACTTGTGCATCCAGGTCATTACACATCTCCGGCGGAGTGAGTACATGATATGTCCTGCATAACAGCGGGCGGTAATTGTAGATTGAGCATGTTCCCTTCTCAGACAAAAACGGACATTTTGACTCATGCCCGGTCGTAAGCGGGTTGTCTCTGGCAGTAAGTTTACTTGCTTGTGCAATATGTGTTGCCTCAAGCGCGGTTAAATGAACATCCATTTTACAGCACGAAGAGCACCCCTTTTGACAGGAGGTAAACGTGCTCACAAATTCTTTGTTAAAACGATCCAAAAAGGCGTACATCTGTTTTAACTTGAGGTAAATATTACCGGATTGAGTATTGAGTTTATTTATGAGTGCCTTTAACTCATCGAAATACTTATCAGGTACGGGTTTCAGATTGGTATAGCCGGGTAATGTTTCGCCTGGCTCCAGGTGGATCACTGAGTTAGGTTTGATATCCATTGCTTTTGCTTCCTATATTCTTCTCGCGCTGGTTGTTCATTTGACACTAAAACAAGCGTCATACAATGGCAAGGTGTCAAGCCCAGCAGTAAATCACGCTTGCCAGCAAACCAGTTTCCTGCAGCCGGTTTGGCCGTTGATTTTTGCCAGCAATATTACCCGCTCGATGCCCGCCCTGGGCGTGAAATTGCCAGCAAAAAAGATTGCCGCTATCAAAGGTGTGGTTTATATTATCTGTATCGTACGATACAGATAATGGAGAAGCTTAATAGATGACTGAAAAAATCACTGACGAGGAACTGGTAGATTTGTTGGAGGCGCTCAAAAGAGCACATGGTATGGGCGTTTGTTCAAAGGCGGTTAAGCTGGCACAGCGTTGCGCTGATGTGTTCCCTGCTATTGTTGCAGAGTTACAGGAATATCGGAACGCCGCTAAGCGAACTTCAGCATGACAAGAGCCACGGAACGCGCTTACAGCGAGCTACAACAGGCGTTTGATTTCTATAACCAGCGCCTTTTTGACGGCGAACTCCCTGACTGTCTGATTACGTTCCAGCGCGGCAAGAACACAATGGGCTATTTCAGTTACAGGCGCTTTGTTGCTGCTGACGGCAGCGGCAGGATGATTGATGAAATCGCCCTCAATCCTGAATACTTCCCGGTGTACCCGCTTATTGAAGTCATGCAAACGCTGGTTCATGAGCAGTGCCATATGTGGCAGTACCACTACGGCAACCCGTCGCGTAAGACGTACCACAATGCGCAGTGGGCGGCAAAAATGGAAAGTATCGGACTTATGCCCTCCTCCACCGGGAGACCTGGTGGTGCGAAAGTCGGCCAGAAGATTAATGACTATCCGATCCCTGGTGGCCGCTTCCAGCGCGTCACACTGGAACTGTTCCAGGGGCAATTTGCTTTGAGCTGGTTTGATCGCTTCCCTGTCCAGGTCGAACAACAAAAAGATATGACCGCCGTAATAGAGCAATGGCGCGAAACGCTTGCTCTGGCGCATCAAAATGCTGAGGCCGGGATTGATATAGAAGCGGTGCTTTCTATGGCTCTGCTGCCGTCAGTGTCACCGCAGAACGGGAGCCATTCAGATGATATGGCCGGGAGCAATGACAATGATTTGTCAGTTGCAGCATTTGAGGACAAGCCAAAACGAAATAAAGTTAAATATCAGTGTCGCGGGTGTGGCGCTGCCGTGTGGGGCAAAGCCGGACTGAATATTGAATGCGGCGATTGCGAGCTGGCTTTCATCGAAAATTAATTGCCAGCAAATTTTCCCGGTCACATCTGTTGGCCAGTGTTTTTTGCCAGCAAAGTTTCTTCCCGGGTTCGCGCCGGCAGCGCAAAAATGACAGCAAAAGAGGGGTATCATGGGGCATTACACAATCAGAACGAATGACGACGAAGATCAGGCCATTAAAAAGGCGCAGGAAGCGACCGGACAGGCATCAGCCAGCAAAACCTTTATGACGGCTATCCTTGAGCTTCAGCGTAACAGAGACGAGATGGCGCAGCTACGGCGTGAACTGGCGCAGGAAAAAGCGCGGAGTCAGGAGCTGGTATCATCGGTAAAACAATTCCGTTCCAGCCTGAACAATCTGTTTGATCTGGCTGACAACCCTTAAATAACAAGGAGCGAAACGTGCATACCACAAATGCGATTATCCTGTGCCTGGTGTCATATCCCTGCATCGTTGCATGGGTTATCTATAAAAACAGATTTGTCGATTACTTGTTTTTAACTCTGCTTGCTTGTTTGGGGAGCATTTTTTCAGTCGTATTGTATAAACAGCCCGACTACTCATTGACCATATATCAGGCCGTTGCTGTCGGCTATGCTGCCGTGATCATGCCAACGGTGTTAGTTTTGAGTGTCGTTAATATCTTCATGGGAAAAGCAGAGAGAACGTGCAAATGAATACACTGGCTGCACTGGAAAATACGTTTCGTGATATGAGAAAGCATGGCTGCCAAACAGTCATGGTCACGCAGTCTTTAGCTGATTTTGGCCGCTACAGCTATAAACCGCGCCCTGCATTTCAGGACTGGATCGAACGGCTGAAGACTGGCGAACGTCTGCCGCGAGGCCGTTACTTTGTTGGCAAGAAGCCTGGTGGCCGCCTGGTGCTCATTGATGAATTGGGGGGAACATGGACAGAAAAAGTAACAGTGATTCATACCAACGCTGGATGATAGAGAAGGCTGACAAAAGGGAAAGGACGCAAATCAGTATGTCGTTCGTAAAGATGAAGGACGTACTTTTTAACGTGCTGGCTATCGGTACTGTTTTAGCAGCCCTGGTGGTGATCTTTTATGAAGTGCAAAGCAGCTTATAAATTGATGGCCGTTGACAATGAATGTCATACTACCTGACCGGGCAATGCCGGAAGATTTCTTTCACGGGTGATGGTTTGTGATCCCGGCATTGTTCCGGCGCTCTCTCGTAAATTCTCGCGCCCAATCCCCCTCGCAAAACCTCAGAATTCACGTAACGCACCGCGATTTCGGCAACCATCAACCCTAACGTCCTTATGTTGTTGGGTTTGCCGCAGAACAATTTATTCATTTAAAATAGATTTAAACGAAGCGGGAAACCGCAGACGTAAAAAAACCGACTGGTGAGGTCGGCTTTTTTACGGTTCCGGTGCGAGCTGGTAACTCAGCCCGGAAGGGAAACTCTCTACAACTGACAATAGTATGATAATCCGTGAAGCCTGATTATGCAATATGACGGGCAGTGACTGTGCGTTAACGGTTTGCCTGAACGTTAGATAAACGTATAATCAGAGGGTTAGCTCTGTGGTGAGTCTCTCCCTGCATTCCGCTAAATGCGGCATGAACAGGTTCAAAGTCCTGACAGGTAATACAGGTGGTGCTGGTTATCTGTGCTCTGGCAGGAGTGAGACTCTCTACAACTGACAAGACGAAGAGAAGCCGTGGTGACAGGCAGTGTAAGAGCAAGCCACGGTGTCTTTACTCCATTTATGGAGAAAACGGATGATTAACCTGTTAATCATCGTTCTGAGGGCGGTAGCGGCGCTTGCAAACGCGCTGATTGCCATTCTGGAACTGATCCGCCAGTTCATCGACTAATGAACACGGAAACGTAATTAAGGCCGGAGGAACACCACCTCCGGCCTTTAATAAAAATATAGTTTAGTTACAACATTCACTAGTCTGTACTAACCACCACACACCTGACCTTCTGCGCACAAGTTACCTTTAATCACTCCTAAACAGGCATTTCATGAAACTCCCCTGTTCTTGCATCGGTAACAGGGGTCTGACGCTCAGTGGAACGAAAACTCACGTTAAGCAACGTTTTCTGCCTCTGACGCCTCTTTTAATGGTCTCAGATGTCCTTTGGTCACCAGTTCTGCCAGCGTGAAGGAATAATGGCCGAGCATATTGATATGTCCGTGGCAAAGCGGGGAGAGGCGTGCGATATCTTCATCATTCAGTGTTTCACCCTGCGCCCGGAGATGATCCAGGGCTGCCTGCATATAAATAGTGTTCCATAACACGACGGCGTTAGTGACCAGCCCCAGTGTGCCCAGTTGATCTTCCTGACCGTCGGTATATCGTTTTCTTATCTCACCTTTTTGACCGTGACAGATGGCTCTGGCAACGGCATGGCGACTTTCTCCCCGATTAAGCTGGGTCAGAATGCGCCGGCGGTAATCTTCATCATCAATATAATTAAGCAGATACAGCGTTTTGTTGATGCGCCCCACTTCAATGATTGCCTGAGTCAGTCCGGAAGGACGTTCACTTTTCAGCAATGAACGGACCAGCACTGAAACCTGTACTTTGCCCAGCTTCAGGGAGCCAGCGGTCCGGATCATTTCGTCCCACTGAGGGGTTCTAGGGATTTTCCGTCCAAAAACGACAAAGTGCTCTGGAGGCCCCGCCGTCTGTGGCCTCCAGAGGGGTATTACTTTTTTCGAGATCCCTATTTGGGCTCTGTTTGAGTAAGATTTAGTCTTTTTGGGCTAAATCCATGGCATTCGAAGAACGTGTCCAAATCTTGTCCGAGGCAGAACAAGATGAGTTATATGGACCCCCCGCTTTCACCTCCGCCGACCAACGCTTCTTTTTCTCGCTGAACGATAAGGAACTGGCGATCGCTAAAAGCCTCCGTCATCGGGGCCAGCGTTACATGCTGGTGGTACTGCTGGGCTATTTCAAAGCCAAGCCGGTGGTGCTGAATCCCGGCTTTCATCAGATCAAGCAGGACCTCAAATACGTTTATCAAACCGTTCTACCAGGCCCAGGCTGTAGACCCTTTAATCTCACGCCAAAAGAGAACGAACGGATTTACCAACGTGTTTTCCAGCTCTGCAACTACCAGCGCTGGAATGTCAAAGACCATGGAGCGGCGTTGAGAGATTACTTATCCCAGCAAGCCAGAGCCTGGACAGCGCCTAGGCACCTCTTCGATGCGGCCAATGAATATTGTTCGGGGCAGAAGATCGCAATCCCTGCCTACAGCACGCTGCAAAAGATCATCAGTCAGGTGGTGGGAGACGAACAGGAACACATGGCCGCGCACCTTGAGCGTGCAATGTCACGCGGTCTTAAGCAAGCACTGGCGGAGCTCGTGAACGGCACAGGTCCACTGCCGTTCCGACAGTTGCGACAATCGGCTCGTAACTTCACCGGAACCGAGTTGGAGAAAGAACTGATTGTCTATCGCCATATCCAGCATTGGATGCCGGAAGTGGATCTGCTGTTGAGCACGCTATCACTGTCGCAGAAAAATCTGCAACACCTGGCAGAGAAAGTCGACTACTACGGTGCCAAACTGAAACGTCAAACCGTAGGCAGCCAATGGCTGTATTTATTGTGCTATCTTCAAACGCGATGGCAGCAAGCGCTGGAACGTATTGCCGATGGCTTTGTGCATCATGTCAGACAGACCAAACAGAAGGCAAAGGATTATGCGCAGGAAGCGGTGTTTAAGGATTGGCAAAAAGCAGCTAAAAATGTCAGCAAGGCAGCTGAAGTACTGCACCTGTTCATTGATGACAGCATTGATCTGCAACTACCGTTTGCAACAGTAAGACAGCAAGCACTGAGCCTGCTGACCAAAAGGGATCTGGAATCTGTATGTCTCTTCCTGAACGAGCAGCGACGATCGGTCGATGAAGCCATGTGGCAGTACTGCGACGAGAAAGAAAGTCTGCGGAAAGGTTTGCTGCGAGAGTTGTTCCTATGTCTGCGCTTCGAAGGCTGCGACGGCACCCAGCACTTAGCGGCCGCCTTGGCGAAAACACAAAACGAACTCAACGGCCAGGACGCTCAGTTGCAAACTGCCGACACCAGACTCCTTTCCAAAAAATCACGTGAATTCCTGCTGGATGGTGAAGGGAATATCCTGATCGATCGTTATGAGTGGTTCCTCTATCAACAGATTCCTGATCGCCTGAATGGCCAGCTGACGCTGCCTGATATCACTAAATACCGGGCACTCGACGCC
The DNA here is from genome assembly GCF_050030705.1 of Enterobacter cloacae complex sp. 418I7. Classification (NCBI taxonomy): domain Bacteria; kingdom Pseudomonadati; phylum Pseudomonadota; class Gammaproteobacteria; order Enterobacterales; family Enterobacteriaceae; genus Enterobacter; species Enterobacter cloacae complex sp. 418I7. The sequence goes on along the minus strand of NZ_JBLGUU010000004.1, from coordinate 353 downwards.
GACCTGATCGACGGGGAACATTGGCGAAAAAACAAATATACGCTGCTTCAACAGAGCCATTTTACAAAATTAGCGGAGGAGCCTGAAAAGCTGATCAAACAGATGGCCATGGAATTGGATACCCGTTTGTACGAAGTCGGCGAATATCTTGAACAGGAAGACAACCGGAATATCATCTTGCGTAATCCGCAGGGTAAACGCTTCTGGCGCCTGCCTTCGGCCAGCAAACATCATCTGGTCAACAATCCCTTCTTCCAGCAAATTCCCACAACGGGGATTGCGGATGTACTGCGCATGGTTGATCGTGACACCGGTTTCATTGACTGCTTCGCTCATGTGCTGGGTTCCCAATC
>NZ_JBLGUU010000003.1:0-109232 GCF_050030705.1 Enterobacter cloacae complex sp. 418I7 | reverse complement strand
CACTTCCTGCGCTTATGTTGCACAGAAGGAGTAAGTACGGAATCTCTTGTCTTTTTTCGCGCACGGGTTATACTCCCATACAGAAGCAACAACTTCTGCATGATTTGTTAAGGACCCCGTTAATCTCGCGATGCCGCCAAGTATCTAAGATTATCGGGGTTTTTGCTTTTCTGGGCTTTGCTAACTAACCACCCAGAACCTGCCACCTTCTTCGGCGTGACAACCTAATAAATTCATTTAGAACAATAAGTTCTCCGACTTTATCACCACAACAATGCAGGATCAATTTTTAGGATCTATCCGGCAGCAGGATCAAACATCACCTCTGGAGCGATGCGCTTCTGCGTCTCGTTTTAAGCTTTCGAACAGCTCAAGTGGTACAAGATAAAATGCCGGCGCGCTACGGTTCAGAATAGCAATAGCATCACCCTCTGCTGACTCGACAGTCCCTAACGGATCCCTTTTGAACTCCGTGATACCAGCGACTTTCGTGCAATGTATCGGATGTGCCATAACTCCTCCTGATTTACAGATAGCACCTACGAATTATTGTATCGTAGCATACAATCAGACACTTAAAAGCATCATTAACTAATATTATGATCGCAGATCAAATCCAGTTAAGTGTCGCCTTACATGATATAGTACATCAACACACAGAATATATCTCTAAATTTCAAATACATACGGCTCTTAGTGGATGATGTCTAAACTCGTTTCTTCAAAAAAAAATTCCAACTCGCTCCCCAGGTTTTAAACCTGATATCCAACAGCAGAGAACCGATGACAATCAAGAACGGCAATCTGCAGTATGTAGCGGTAAACCAAGCTTTTCTTCGATTATTAAAACTCCCCAACGATTATCCGATTGTAGGAAAAACGTTGGACCAGCTCCCTACCTCCTTAGCTTACCTCTCACAACGAATACATAAGCAGGAGGAACTCGTTATGGAACATGAAGATAAGTTTTCTTCAATCGTTACGCATCCAATAGGTGAGAGCAACTCCATACATGCCCTATGCTTCGAATCTAGACCCTATTACGACGATGACGGGATCTGCTCAGGAACGATGCTTCAAGTTAGGCCTGTTGATATTTTTGGGCCAGACAGCTTGCTATCGGGAGACGTTCCCAAATCGTTGGTATACAGGGTACCGTCTGAGATATTCACAAATGCTGAATGGGAGGCCATCTTCTTAATCTCTCTAAAATACAGCAGGAAAATGATGTCTCGAATATTAGGAACCTCTCTTAAAGCGGTAGAACACAGAATCAGCCGATGCCTGCAGAAAACCGGGACCTCGTCTGGAGCCGAACTATTAGACTTTTGCAAAAAGAATAACTGGGATGCATATGTTCCCCCTCGTTTTTTAAAGCCTCGGTTTCGACTATTCAGAGCTGCTCCTGATGCGTATCTAGTTGACTCATCACTAAGCAGACAGTAGTCTTCAAAGGTCACAGTAAATCCTGTGATCGGGCGTGAGAACCCGTATCTACACGTGCACATAGACACGCACAAGCGTGTTTTTTTGTGTACTGAACCAGCACATCTTCGTAATGGCGGTTCAGGTAGGGCAACCGTAAGGTTGGCCGGTACCGTGTAGGCCGGTTTCTCACCCCTGCCTGGGCTGCCACCAGAGCGTGAGAACTCCTTGGTAGCCGACATAGTATCTACACGGGAGCTTCATCTATGATGTGCAAGAACCTATCAAAAATTTCTATATCCCCCTTAGCAAATGAACATGCCTTTATAGGCCTAGCTGCTAAAGCTCACCCTCATCAGAAATCCTTCGCCCATACCACATGTCGCGACAAGGTCCATGGGGTTTCTCCCCATTAAAGGGGATGCATATTGCGCGTAAATTTACTACGTATAGATTTGCTAGGGGACTTAACGATGATTAATGAAAACACTATTAACGCCCTGCATAGCGTATTTCCTGAGCTTTCCAGAAAACAGTTAGAAATCGTTACTCTGTATGCTCACGGTAATGCATATGAGACAATCGCTGACATTTGCAATATTTCTGTTGAGACAGTCCGCTCGCATCTGAAGCGAAGTACTAAAGCTCTGAACTTAAAAAGTAACGATGCAATGCGTGCAGTTATATTGTCACGCTCATACTTTTTCATGATTTCATTGATGATCACAAATTAATCAAAAAATGCACCCTTGAGGGTGCATTTTTAGGATTCAGCCTATTTACACTTTACTTCATTATACAGAGAAACAAAAATACGCACAGTTCCTTAAGTATTGCCGCCAATTTTACTTAAGGGACTAACCTACAAGAGCATCCTGAGCCATGAAGGCGCTCGAACTACAGCATGCAAACTTAAGTGTTTGTTAGTAAGACTGTTTCGCCTTCATGGTTGAGTATGTTCGACCCCATTGAACTTGAATTATCCTTTCATGGATCAATTCTGCGCGAAGCGTTCAAAAATGAATATTGAGACTGTATGTAACCAACAATGGTATCTTGCTCTCTATATTACCGGGGGCAAAAACCGCGAGAACTTATTCGACTGGCTACACGACAGGAGAATAACTCCATGGACACCTTTATCCTTAACGCAAATACGGCGTGCGGATGCCCCGCATGTTTTCAGAAAAAGGATCTCGGCCGTTTTCCCAGGATATTTCTTCCTTAAGGCAGATTTCGAATCACAGAAAATAGATATGATTCGGGCGCACTCTGCATTCTGCGACTTTGTGAAATTCGGCAGTAAAATTGCCCCTGTGAATACAAGGGTAGTCGAAGCATTAATGAAGAAATACCCCGACCCGACTCATCACCCTGCTGCAAGAGCTGAACTCGAAGCGGCATCAGATATCTGGCTGACAAAAAGCCAATACAAACGCCTTACGCAGTTAGATAAAACGGATCATCCCATATCCCGGACTGCAATGCTGTTCGATATGATCACCCATGCTGATGCGTGGGGATTTTAAAATGTACTTAACCGAGCCTCTTAAGCTGGTTCAAACCAGTTTTACACCATCCCTTTAGTTTCCCCCGTTCACGGGGGCTTTTTTTCACCGTTTTCCGGCAATGACGTCTGGGCTGGCCCTGCCCAATGAACACCCTCTGTTCCTGTAGCCAGCCTGCTTTCAGGCTTCTTTCATTCTGGCGGAATGAAGGTACAGACGTCATTGCCAGAAACCGGAACCAGAGAGAGACAAACCATGCAATCCACCCAGGAACAGGTCAGCCATCTCTTGTGGTGCATTCTCGTAGCCTTACGTACGGCAGTCGAAAACCATCACATAACCTCAGAGCGTGGCAAACGTAGATTCATCACAGAATGGCTAAGCGGAGCACGAAGAATACCAACATTCAAAGGGATGAGTAGCGAGTTTATGACTATCCGGCAGTTGCTCGAAAACGAACGAAATCGTCCCATTGATGACGTCCTGACTGCGCTCTGGACCAACGCTGTTTCAACCGGGAACTGTGATCTGTTTCGTTTTCGGGCAGTTCTTAATTCACTTCTCGGCCTTGGCTGGAAGCACTGCCTTTGCCCCTGGCCTGAGCAGGTTGTAACTGAAATCATGGAACGCCAGCGAAATCGTAAGAACCACATCCTACAGTTCACCCGTATGGAAGAAGCATTTACCGCGACAGGCTCAATGGCTTCCCCCGTCACGCTTCAACTCCTCCTGAAAAAAAATGAAGATGATGAGGTAGAAAAGTCTTTCTATCTCGATCGTTTCTCTGTTGTCCGTGGCCGCGATATCTCACTACCCAAAGCCACTCTTCGCACACTCTATATCGGACATCACACACTGCCGGAGTCAGCATGGGGTGCCCGTGAAGGCGTCCGCTACGGAGATGTATGGCGCCCTGACCTTCATTAATCTTTTTGCCGAGGCTTAATCATGAAAACGCATACATTGGGCGTGCTATGTTCCCTGCTGGCGTTATATGGCTGCAACGGAGCTACTACTTCAAACCAGGCTCATCACCGTAATGAAATCGGGCAGTATCAGAAAAACGAAACTGCATACATTCCTGTCAGAGCCAGTATTTACGAGCTTTCCACTCCCGTAACGCCTGAACTAAAGGAATTGCTTGAACAGCCAGGTGCAAAAATATCTTTAAGACCGGTCAGCGCTTCACTGGGAGACGAACTCACGGAACTGGTCGCTAAAGGGGACGTCAGACTGCTCTACGATATGTCAGGAGTCACAACCAACAACAAGGCATTACTTTTCTCTGTTTCAAATTACTCCGCTCAACAACACGCAACGACAGGGGAGAAGAAGAAAGAAAATGTCGTGGATGATCTCTCATTAGTGATAACGCCGGCTCTTTCCGCAGACTCTGCATTAATGCAGATGACCGTAGAGCTTTCCCGGACCACTGGCAGCTCAAAAAATGAATATTCCCGTTACGCTATCAACTTCCGACAACTTCTCAGATTAAAAGGTGGACAGAAGCTCAGTGTTGCTCTTCCCCTCAATGACGAAACGAACCGCCTCATTATCATCTCTCAAAAAACATAACCGTCCCGACTCGTCACTTCCTGCTCCCTTTCATACCTGTATTTCACTAACAACTAACTCCGGAGTAAAAAACATGAAACATATTACCCTTGCCGTATTGCCGCTTATCCTGAGCGCCTGCTCATCCTCACAGCCCGATCAGCGTATTGACATTACTCACGGCAAACCAGCCTCTGTCCAAAAAGTGGTTTCTCTCAGGATGGATGCGCCGCTCAGCCAACCTGTTACTTTCGACAACTCAGACAGCGTACGCTATGTAAATTCGGTCACTACGGAAGATGGGAAAATCGTCAGTAAGGAATACCGCACTCTCTCTTATGGAACCACGGTCAGGGCTGTCGTCAGCGATGCAGGGGATGACAAACAACTCGTTTCACTGGCGGTACGACACGCCTGCCATCCCGAATTATCAAAACTCTCAGCTGGCTCAGCCGAGGAAGGGATAGACCTGCCCTCGCAAAATTACATAACTCAACAGCAAAAAATTCTGATAGCGCGCGGAGACGATGTTCTGATCAGCGGTATCGGTTTTGACGCGAACTGTGCTTTTCCACGTATTACCGTTCACCCCACCGAATAACCCCGGGGATCATCATGAAAAAACTTGCCCTGCCCCTGTTAATACCGTCGCTGTTAAGCAGTTGCGCGGGATTTAATAACCGTAACATTGCTCCTGACACACCTGCGCTCGTGTTTGTCGACGGCCAGATCAGCGATAGTGCCGATATCATTACACAGACACAGCGGCGAATTGCGCCTCCGGCGGCCACTCCCGTTCCCGTACGCCAGCCGACATCTGTAGCGGTAACATCGCAGACCTCCCCGCTGCCGCAACCAACAATGATGGCCTCCTCCGCAAAACAAGTCAGCTCAGTGAGCCCCATCATGAATCCAGCGCTGCCGGCACTCACATTTACCGGCACACCAGGTCCCGTTGCCGTTCTGTCATTATCACAGGTGCGTAACCTCACTTTCGAACAGTGGGTCAGGCGCATCATTCCGACTGGCTGGACGCTGAACTATGAGAATGCCCTGCGACCTGTACTGAATACCCGTATCGTCTCGGTCGACACCAATGACCAGTGGACCAGGGTGCTCAACCGTCTGCTGACAGAGCAATCCATCCAGGGTCAGCTGGACTGGGATCGTCATGCCGTCACATTGCAGCGAAAGGGGCAAACCGCTCAGATGACCGTCCCTGCACTGTCCACTGGAAACCTCCCTGCGCCGCCACAGGCGTCTGGCGCGCCGAGAAATCCGTTCAGCGGACCGGAGGTGACCCAACCCATACCGACGGCAGCGGTTAAAACCAGCACATCCTCTGTAACAACAAAACCGATGAAGGCACCAACAGCGGTAGTTAAAGCACAACCAGCCACCGGGGAACCAGTCGCACCTGTGGTTCAGGGTAAAACCTGGCTGGCGCCATCGGGAACGACTCTTCGGGAAATGTTGATGAAATGGGCGCAGGATACCCGCTGTGAATCAGGCGCATCATCGCACTGGACGGTTATCTGGCCAGTATCCGTGACGGATTATCGGCTTGACGCACCACTGACCTTCCGCGGCTCATTTGAAACCATGCTCGGTCAGATGTTCGACCTTTACCGTTCAGCACAGAAACCGCTTTATGCTGAAGCTTCCCGCATGCAGTGCGTGGTATCTGTCACAGACACTCCGGCAGGTCGGTGATGGGCTGGGTCATACTGGCAATCAGCATGATATTTTTCCTGATTGTCGGTGATATAGATTCGCAACAAAATCAGACCAGCCGGACTGCAATACAGACGCAGAGCGGCCAGCTTTATGCCTCCCAGATCCTGACTATCGCCAACCGCGTTAACGACTGGCGTTACAAAACTGGCCAAACGAATGGCACAGTTCCAGTTGACCAGCTGGGTCTTCCCTTTACTCCCGACGCCCGGATCCAGTACCGGTTACTTCAGAGTAGATTGTGGGTCTGGATGCCGGAACAAGCTGGACTCGTTGATGCCTTACGGGCACAGAGTCGCGGTTCGGCACTCATCGGCACCATGAGAAGCGGCCAGTTAATCTGGCTTTCCGGTCTGGCCACCGGGCTCACGGCTCCACAGGGCGTTCCTGAAGGCGCTGTGGTTTACCTCAACTAATCCGGATTTCCCCCATGAAGAAAACCCTTTTGCGGCGCCTGCTGATGGCGTCCTGCTTTGCCATGCTCGCAGGTTGTACCTTCTCTGAAATCAACAAAATGCAGACTAAGGCACAATCTGACGCCACGGTAGCCCGCGCACAGGCACAGCTCCCGCGAACACAACATCAACAACCACTGACCTGGACGGAGCGTCAGTGGATTAATCCGAGTCCTATCCCGGTCGCCGTTCGTGAACGGAACCACCAGGCTCCGTCATGTAATATCACCCAGGCAAAAAATACTATTACGCTACAGGAACTGGCACAACGCATCACCGCGCTGTGTGGAACCCCCGTTATTTTTACTCCTGACGCCCTTGATATCAGCCAGAGCAGCGTCAGTACCGGCGTCACACGCCAGATGAGTGGCACACTACCACCACCTGATGACAGCGGTCGGACGCCACTGGCCAGTCTGGGGGGCGTAACTTCTTTGCCGACTGGAGGAACCAGCCAGCCCCTGAACCTTACCGGACTGATGTGGCAGGGAGACCTGGGCGGACTTCTGGATCTGATGGCCAGCCGTAGCGGTCTCTACTGGCGAATGGATAATGGAACTATCGTGTTCTATCTGATGGAAACCCGGACCTATTCGCTGGCCATGCTGAACACTAAAACGTCCAGCACGTCGAGCGTCAGCTCAGGGACGACCAGCAGTATGGGAGCCACCAGTGGTACAGATAACTCCGCCTCCGGCGAATCCACAACCTCCCAGAGCACAACCACGGGGCAGGAATACGATTTGTATGCTGATCTGCGAAAAGCTGTGGAGTCGATGCTGACCCCGAACAAAGGTCGCTACTGGCTGTCCTCCTCCAGCTCATCACTGATTGTGACAGACACGCCGTCAGTACAGGCCGCTGTGGCCCGTTATGTGAACGAGCAAAATCTCATCATGAACAGACAGGTAGCCCTGAATGTTGAAGTCCTGAGCGTCGGTAACTCACGAAACGAAGATTTCCGGATTGACTGGAACCTGGTGTACAAGTCACTGCACTCTGCTGGCGCCACGCTTAACAACGCGACAGGGGATCTCACTGGTGGTATTTCTGCCGGCGCGTCCATTCTTGATACCGCTACTGGTAATGCCGCGAAGTTTGCTGGCTCCAGCCTTCTGCTGAAAGCATTGTCAGAACAGGGCGATGTCAGCGTCGTCACTTCTCAGTCCAGTACCGTGACTAACCTGACGCCCGTGCCTATTCAGATGGCAGATCAGACGGTCTATGTAGCGCAGTCGGCTACAACGACAACCACCGATGTCGGCGCCACCACAACGCTGACGCCTGGGATGATCACCACCGGTTTCAACATGACCCTGTTACCGTTGATTCAGGAAACAGGTAACGTTCAGCTACAGGTAAACTTCAACCTGTCAGATCCACCGACCATCCGTAACTTCACGTCAAAAGACGGGAACTCTTACATCGAGATGCCATATACCAAACTGCGCTCTCTGAGCCAGAAGGCAAATCTCCGGGCCGGGCAATCGCTGATCCTCACTGGTTTTGATCAGAACAATACCTCCGTCAATAAATCCGGCACCTTTACGCCAGGGAACCCGCTCCTGGGCGGAAGTCAGTCAGGTAAAAACGAACGGACCACTCTGGTCATCGTGATCACACCGACATTCCCGCAAAGTTCCGGAGGCTGAAATGAAGGATGAGGATTACCTGTTTACAATCCGGGATGGAAAATCCCGCAGCCGTTACTGGCTGGCGGGGATGGACTGGGCGCCAACGGAAAGACAAAAATTTCGGCTGCCGCCATTTCAACCAATAAAATCACGTTCCGGAAGAACAGACGGCATCGGCGTCCACACCTCAACAGGACAGTTCAATAAACGGGACACAGGGCAATCAGTCGCTGGGAGTGGCAGATTGCCCGTCCGTCATCGCCGTCACCAGCTCTTTTCGCTGGCACTCGCGTTCTGTGCCAGCACACGAAATGGATACGGCATTTATCGGTTGAGTAGTACCGACTTCGTGTTTCTGGCCAGTATTAATGGTGTGCCTGCCGTCACTGCCGATAAAACAGGGAGTGCGGACAAAATGCAGGGGCTGCTGACACTGTTCCTGAGCATGAACGAACCGCCCCCAGAAGGCTGGGTCTGTCTGGCATCAGTGGAAAACCCCCTTGATGCTAACAGCCTCTTTGCCGGACTATCTGCACGCAGGCGACAGCAATGCCGTGTGCATGTAGATGGACTCCGGAGGCAGCGCTGGTTACTGGCTTGCGCGATACTGCTGCTCAGCACAGGCGCCATTGCCTGGTGGCAGACGGCCACACCACCGGAGGAACCGGTACTCACCGCTGAAGAAATACAGGCCAGGGCGCGCGCAATGTTCGCCAGTCAGGCAAAACCTAAGGTTTTGCCTCATCCCTGGGCACGCGAGGTAACAGCCCAGGCTCTGATTGATGATTGTCAGAGAAAGACCGATCCGGCGCTACATGTTCTGGGGAGCTGGAAACTGGCATCCGGGACCTGTTCTCCTGACGGTATAACCCTTTTGTACCAGATTATGCCCGGTGGCACAGTCGAGGGGTTTCTCGCTCGCAGTCAGGAAGTCTTCGGTGTCACGCCAGTATTCAATCTTAAGGAGGGGGGGCGGGAAGCCCGAATTTCATTACCGCCCCCGGACAGACCACTCAGGGATGAAGCAGTGCCTGACAGTTCATTGCAGCTCATCCGCATCCTATCCTGGTTCCAGCGTCAGCAAATCACACTCAACATCACCGATGTAGCCATGCCTCCAGTCCTGCCGGGGTCGAACGGAGAACCGCCTCCTGTGCAGGACTGGCAGGAATACGCGTTTAGTTTTTCCGCGCCCCTCCCCGCCATCATCTTATTCGACGGTCTGGATGAAACTGGTATCCGACTTACCCGTTTAACATTCGAGCTGAACGGAAGTGCGTTCAGCTATACCACTGAAGGTAAAATTTATGCGTCAGCAAAGTAAATTTCTTCGGCAGGCGACACTCTGGCTCCTGCTGCCAATATTCGGGCCTTTACCCGTTCAGGCCTCTCAGTCCACGAACCAGCAGGTATCACCGCCAGCAGGGAACGTGATACCCGGTGTGACAAAGGGACAGCTTGAACAGCTGCATATCCGAAACGTCATTCTTCAGGCAGAAGTTCAGGGCGCGCAACTGCAGCGCCAGCTTGAGGAAAATCAATCCAGCGTCGGCACTCCTGCCACCGCTCTTCCCGGTGCCTCCTTCGGCGATACTTCACTGCCTGGCCAGCCTGCACGTCCGGTTACTGTGAGTAATCGCCCTGTCGTGCTGGAGATTAACGGCCGCGATAAAAACCTCCGCGCCACACTACAACTGCAATCAGGACTGTCATTGGTCGTATCACCCGGAAGCCGTATTCCAGGAATGGAGAGCACAGTCAAAAGCATTACCTTAGCCGGAGTCACACTCAGCGATGGCACACTGCTTGCCTTTGGGGACTAACCATGAGCGCTATTACTGCAGAATCTCTTCTGCTGTTTGATGACGGTGACAGGAAAGAAATCCTCATTGATACCAACCAGCGAGTCGACCCAGGTGTACAGGCCGCGCTGATGGACTTAATGAACAAACATCCGGGGATCAAACATCGGTTTGTCACTCTCTCAGACTTACGAGAGGCGCGAAAAAAGCAGGAAGCTCAACCTCAGGCCAGCGATAAGACAGGATTAACTCTGGCAGACCTGGATGGAGACAGCAGCCAAAGTGAACAACGGATCCTGAACTATTTTTCAGTGGCCAAAAAGCTCGGTTCCTCAGATATTCACTTTCTCATTTCAGATTCACTCTTCCAGGTCAAAATGCGCGTCCACGGCTATTTGCATGTGGTGGATGAACGTCGGCGGGAGGAAGGTATATCCCTCTGTGCCACCTGTATTCTCTCGATGTCGGATGTGTCAGAAACCAGCTTCTACCCACACCGGGAACAGGATGCACGACTCTCCCCGGCAATGATGCGGAAAATAGGTCTGTTTGGTGCCCGCTACAGTCACCGCCCAACTGGCGATGGGCTGATTGCGGTTATGCGACTTATTCCGGATGACGGTAACAACGTACCTGACTTCCTGCAACTGGGTTATCTACCCGAACAAATCAAGCTGCTTAAACGCATGATTGACCGACCTGAAGGTAAGATCATCCTCTCGGGGCCAACTGGTTCCGGTAAATCCACCACGCTCCGTACCGCCTGCCGTGAATATCTGGATACCAACCCCGGGCAACACCTTCTGACCATCGAAGACCCACTTGAGGGGCAGGTCGTGGGAGCTGTTCAGACGCCAATCATCTGCGACAAATCAGATGAGGAAGCAGTACGTATCGCCTGGGGAAAAGCTATCTCGTCAGCGCTGCGACTGGATCCGGACGCCATTATGGAGGGTGAAATGCGTGACCTTGTCTCGATGCTGGCCACCATTTATGCCGCCCAGACCGGACACCTGGTGATGACAACCCTGCACACAAACTCAGCACTCGGCATCCCGGAGCGTATGGTTACGCTCGGTGTTAACGAAAATCTGTTGTGTGATGCCCAGCTTTTAATCGGATTAATCAGTCAGCGTCTGGTACCCACACTATGTCCGGAATGCCGTATATCCTGGCAGGATAAGGTCAACACCTTAAGTGACGAGGAAAAGAACTGGCTGGAGAAATACTGCAATATTGAAGGCGTCTGCTCGACCGACAGGCTCTATTTCCATAACCCGGACGGGTGTGAAGCATGCACACAGGTAGTGGAGATCAACGGCCAGGTGCGTGGCAAAGTCGGTCAGGGTATCAGGGGACGTACCGTCATTGCCGAGGTTATCGAGACCAATAACCGTCTTTTTAAGCTGCTGAAAACTGACGGCAAGGTTGCGGCTCGCCAGTTCTGGATAAACAACATGCAGGGGATCAGCCGTGTCCGGCACGTTCTGCATAAAATCAACGAGGGGCTGGTCGACCCGCTGATGGCCAACCGGATCATTCCACTCGATGAAGATGAACGTCTGGAGGTGGATGATGCGTGAAATGCACTTCCTGAAACGACTCCGATATAACCTGGTCCGTAAGACGTTCAGCGGTCAGTATCGTGTTCAGTTCTATGATGCGCTGCGGTTTCTGATTGAAAACCGACAGAAACTAAAGCCTTCACTGGAGAAAATGCGCAATGCATGGACGAACTTCGGCCAGAACTGGCATCCCTACGTTGAGCTGACGGACGACTGTATTGATGCGTTAAGGGAAAACAGCGGCGAAAAAACGCTGGAGCGCACCCTCACCCGGTGGCTACCTGCCGCAGAAGCTTCCGTTATAAGCGCCGGCATACGCAGTGAGTCACTTCCACGCTCACTAAGATACGCCTGTGCCCTGACCCACGCGGGTAAGCGTATTCGCGCAGCTGTATGGCAGATGGCCATCTATCCGATTGGTTTTGCCATCATGTTGTCCAGTTCCATCTATGTACTGAATGCCGAACTACTTCCTACGCTGACAGAAATCAGCCCGCCAGAGAACTGGACCGGGGCGCTAGGGTTTCTTTACGGGATCTCAGTGTATTTCAGTGAGTATGGAGTGATAACCGGCATCGCCGCCACCGCTTTAATTATCTGGACGGTCTGGTCACTCCCGCGCTGGCATCGCCCTGACAGGCTTCGTCGTATATTCGACGGGCTGATGCCATGGTCGGTTTATAAGGATATTCAGGGCGCGACCTTCCTGTTGAATATCGGTGCACTGCTACAGTCCGGCGTAAGAACCAAAGACGCGCTGGAGATCCTGCTGGAAACGGCATCCCCCTGGCTTGCTGTGCGTATTGATGCGATTACCGAACATGTGCGTGAAGGTAAACATTTCGGACTGGCCCTGAAGGACTGTGGTTACGATTTTCCGTCGCAGGAAGCGGCCAACTTCCTCTCCCTTTTGCAGGGTGATGGAGACGATGAAATCATCATTAACTACGGACAGCGCTGGCTTGAACAAACCCTGGAGCGCGTAGCAAAGCGCGCTGTTGTAATCCGCGGACTCATGTTCCTGGCAATGATCCTGATGCTTCTGCTTCTGGTCCTTGTCGTTATGGATATTAATGCCCTTAACAGCTCGTCGGGCTCTTTTTAAATGAGGAAACATCATGCAATTTAATTCTGAACCAACTTCTCAGCCATACAAACCAACTAAGGCGCTTTCGCAACACCGCGGCTGGGGCTTCCTGGAGCAGGGCAGCATCGCGCTAATCGTACTGGTCGTCATCGGGATCGTCCTGGCGGGATACTTCGCCCTCAAAAATAACGTCAACGTAGGTAAGGAGTCGTCGAACATTCAGTCGCTCATCACAAGCACCCAGAACATGATGAAAGGAGGAGATGGATACACATTCACTTCCGGTGCCAAAATGATGGGCTCGCTTATCCAGATGAAACTTCAGCCTAAAAGTATGACTGTACGTGGTACCCCCTCTTCCGGCACCGCCACGCTTTATAATGGATGGGGTGGAGCCGTGACACTGTCACCTGTCACAGTCTCCGGGTTCTCAAATGGATTCTCTTTGACCTACGAAATGGTTCCTCAGGGTGCCTGCGTCTCGCTCGTCACAGCACTCAGTCGCGCCAAAATTGCTGATGCGATCACCATCAACTCCACGGCGCACAGTGATGGGGTTGTGACAACTGAAGAAGCCAGCGCGCAATGCACAGCTGACAATGGCAGCACAGGTACCAACAAGCTGATCTTCACGATGAACAGCTAAGGAGACAACATGCGGAGAGAACGCATTCTCTCCTGCCGCCTGGTAATGACGCTGCTCATTCTGTCCTTTTCCTCCGGCCCATTGATGGCCAGCACGAACTCCCCGCCTGCGACTTTTGATGCCTGCTTTAACAATGCCGGTGCCCGATACCAGATCGAGCCACTGCTGCTTAAGGCAGTGGCCAAAGGGGAGTCTTCGTTCCGTCCATGGGTCACAAACACCAACCGGGATAAAAAGGGTAATCCGGTCAGCACGGACTATGGGTTGATGCAGATTAACTCAACCCATGTTCCTAAGCTCGTCCGGATGGGTGTCATCCAGGGGGCAGAAGACCTGCTGAAGCGCCCCTGTCTGAACATTCAGATAGGGGCGTGGATCCTGGCCAGCCACTTTCAGGTATGTGGTGTGACCTGGAATTGCCTCGGGTCTTACAACGCTGGATTCCGTAAGGATCGGCACGAAACCCGTGAGCAATATGCCAACCGTATCTGGGGGTTCTATCTGGAGCTGAAAGGTCTTCGAGTCTGTCGACAGGTGAAAGGAAAGCGAATATGCGAACCATCATAGTTACGAGTCTGACGACAGCATGGAGTCTGCCGTTACTACTGGGGTTCGCAATCATTGGCAGAGTCCTGATGTGCCGCGTGCTCGAATTTCTGGAGGAGCACCCGATAAACGTTAAGGAACAGAAAACAACCTTGACGGCAGGGATTTGGTTCTTCGCTACTTTCAGTATGATCGCTGCCCTTGCACCGGTTCCTGTTGCTGATCGGGCAGCTGCCATAGTGATGATGGCCTTCCTTCTTCAGGCCGGGAGCACAGACGCAGTCAGTGGATATCTGCCACGAACCTTCACAGTACGGCTGTTACTTGGGGGATTGCTCTGGGGAGCAGCATCAGACGTTTCAGTTGAAAGTATATCTACACAACTGGCGGAGATCGCAGCAACAGTCAGTCTGATGGCACTACTGAGTGTCCTGGTAAACCGGGGCACTCAGCGTCTGGGTCAGGGGGATTTATGGCTGATAACTGGCCTGACTGCCTGGATGGGTGGGAAAGATGCTGCACTGGTCACTCTGTTTGGAGCAGCAGCCTTTGTTCTCTGGCTGCTAACCTGGAATGTATCGGGGAAAAAAGAGGGACCGCTGGGACCCTGGCTTTGTCTTAGCGGGAGTATTTTCCAGCTCACTCTTCTGTATCAACCTGTATGGATATCGATTCTATGAAAAAGCATGATCGTGGCTGGGCAAATCTTGATGTCGCTCTGTCGCTCCTTGTTGTGATGGCAATGGCCGTCTTTGGACTCACTAAATACAAGGACTGGCAACAGGAGAAAAACTGGCAGGTTGAAGCAGCCCATATCAGTACCTACGCAGCAGCTGCGCGTGGCTACGTCGGGCGAAACTATGCCACGCTGTTAAGTGCAACCAGCACTACCGCGCCGACAGTGATCACCACAGCCATGCTTAAAAATACCGGTTTTCTGCCGTCCGGTTTTACCGAAACAAACAGCCAGGGTCAGCGTATGAACACGTACCTGGTCAGAAACGGGCAAAACACGGAATTGTTGCAGGGAATGGTGGTATCAAGCGGTGGAAGTGTATATCCGGCCAAAGCATTGAGGCTGATATCGAGGGACATCAAAACCGGATTCGGAGGATACATCGATGACGGTAAAACTGCCACCGGTGCCTTGCGGACTTGGAAAATCCCGCTGAGTAGCTACGGAGCTACTTCCGGAAATGGACATATCGTCGTGCTCCTCTCAACAGATGAGTTATCTGGTGCACAGGAGGATAACGACAGGTTGTACCGTTTTCAGGTTAATGGCCGCCCCGACCTGAATAAAATGCACACAGCAATAGACATGGGGGGAAATAATCTGAACAGCGTCGGTACCATTAATGGTAAGACAGGAACATTCAGCGGAAATGTGAGTGGTTTAAATGGTATTTTTTCCCAGAATATTACAGCGGGAGCACAGGTAAAAGGAGCTACAGTCCGTGCTGACAGTGACATCAGCGCCGGACGCAATATTACGGCAACAAACGAGGTCTCTGGTGCCACAGTTAAAGCAACAGGCAACCTTTCAGCTGGCGGTGTTTTGCAACTGGGTCAGGTAAACGTTGCAGGTATAGCCTGTTATCCGAATGGGCTGATAAGCCGTGATGCCAGTGGTGGCGTACTTTCCTGTCAATCCGGTGTGTGGATTTCCGGCTCCATTTATAACGGTAGTTACTCTTCGCTAGGGGCATTTGTTTCCACTTACACATCGGTTAACGATACTGGCCGCCCGATGACGGTTTACGCTTCCGGCGGCGTTTCCACTATAGATAGAGGAATTAAAGACGGTGACAATTGCCGTAATACATGGGATCTTAAAGGTATGGTTGACGGACGTATCATTACATCGGCTGGTACCGCTAACTCAGATTGGAGTAAATCCGGAACTATAAACTTCATTATCCCAGCGGGATCGACGTTTAGTGTAACGTCAAACCCCTTACCCTCTTACGGATGCTCACCTGGGAGTTTCAATCTCGTCACCTACCACTGATCAAAAGGCTGCTTAACTGCCGTTATTTATCGCTAAATCCCACTAACATTCAGAGTTGTGGAGTTTGACTGTTGGTAAGCTAAGACGACAGAGTACAGGTAAATAATCTGCAACACGTTACACAACCAGCACATTTCTCATATCAGACTGTCAAGGTTATTGGAAACGAAAGACAGTGAACGATCCGTAGTCACAGCCGTAAGACATCATTCCATTTGAGACAATAGAAAATGAAGACCCATCCGGGACTTCAAAGTTCACTGTCCCTGATTTTTGCCACTGAGAGTTGCCATTTAAATCTCTTGCAACGTACAGCCCCCCAACTTCAGCGACGAGCGAGTATGTATTAACGCAGTTATCAGCATCTCCATAGTTGATTTTTTTGCTAGGTGGATTGCCGCCTGTTACGTACAGGCGATATTGCTTTCCTGTATTATTCGTACCGGAGTAAGAACCTTTAAATGTCCCGAGAACAGTGTAATTACCCTCGGTTATGCCTGTACCCTTCCACACACCGGATTGACAGTGTTATTGCATTTTTCGCACAAGGCTTTATTTTCTTCGCCTTTTGGGAGTAATGATGTCTTCTGTTGCGCGTATTAGAAAAATGTCTCTCAGTCGGGGCCTCGATAAGTATTACGAGTCGGTATCAGTTCACAAAAAGGGACATCTTCAGGAATTTTACCGGGTCAACGTCATTAAGCGTCACCCACTGGCTAACCGGAACATGGATGAGATCACCACAGTTGATATTGCAGCCTACCGTGATGAAAGGCTGATGCAGTTCAACCCAAGGACTGGGAACCCTATCACTGGCAATACAGTAAGGCTTGAACTGGCGCTTTTATCATCTCTATTCGGGATCGCTCGCGTGGAATGGGGAACCTGTCGAAGCAACCCAGTCGAACTGGTACGTAAACCTAAAGTATCCAAAGGTCGTGATCGCCGCCTGACATCCAGTGAAGAGCGCAGACTGTCCCGTTATTTCCGGGAACGAAACTTAATGCTGTATATAATTTTTCATCTCGCGCTTGAGACAGCCATGCGGCAGGGTGAAATCCTTAACCTGCAATGGGAATACATCGACCTGCAGCACGGCGTAGCACATCTGCCCGATACCAAGAATGGCTCATCACGAGATGTTCCTCTCTCACGTAAGGCTCGTAACCTGCTTCAGATGATGCCGGCCCAGCTAAAAGGTAAGTTGTTTTCCTATACGTCATCCGGTTTCAAAAGCGCCTGGCGGAATGCCCTCAAGGAACTCTCTATCGAGAATCTGCATTTTCATGATCTACGGCACGAGGCCATCAGCCGTTTCTTCGAACTCGGTACGCTGAACGTTATGGAGGTCGCAGCTATATCAGGCCATCGCTCGATGAATATGCTAAAACGCTACACCCATCTGAGAGCTTACCAGCTGGTCAGCAAGCTGGACGCGCGACGGCGCCAGACTCAAAAGATCGCCCCCTACTTCGTGCCCTATCCTGCCCAGGTCGAGCAGGACAGCGAAGAATCAGGTGACATCAAGGTAATGCTATGCGATTTCGAAAATCTGACAGTATCAGCGCCGACTCGCGAACTTGCTTTGGCCCGCGCCAGCGAACTGCTACTGCGGACACTGGCTCTTGCAGCCCAGCGCGGCGAACGAGTCCCCGCGCCGGGAGAGCTTCCTGTCAGGACAAACAATCACATCATGATATGTCCGCTTAACCCCGACCTGGCACTGTCGGCCCAGGTATAACTTTTCTTCTGGAGGGGCTGTGTTTCTGATTTTCCTTTCAGCAGTACCACTAACGCTACTGCTGTATTGCCCGATAATGACAATCGTCAGTGCCGTGACGCCCTGGAAAGGGTTCCGAACGGCCTTGGTTCGACATCGTAAGAAGCATTACACAACCCTGCATCTGTCGACATTTGACCGGGTTGGCCATCTTAATCTCCGGCGTGCGGCACGCTTTCACCGGAGCTTTCTGGTCACGTTGCAGCTGGCGCTACAAAGAGACAGCTCGCCGGTGTACTTCACATCCCATCTGATGCGACCGGCACACCTGAAAAGCATGACTATCCTGATGTCAAAAATGGGGGAAACGCACCGCTGGCGCTGCACCACAGTCACGATACCTCCAGCCATCAGAAACGGGATACGGCTGCAAACATTTTTACAGGAATGGCGCTGGATAACCGTACCTGAAACCGGCGTGCTTGTACTCATTCGGCCGCGCCGGAAAGCTCGCTAAAAAAGCAAATACACAAACGTAATTAAAACGAACACGCAAACGCAGTCGATCTACACGATCGAATTAACTCGTTATACATACGCGTCACGATTAATTATTCTTTAACCCACTGAGTAACAAAGTTTAATTTCACTTAAGGGGGCCATGTGGCAAACAGTCTCACAGCAATTTTCACCTCGCTTCTGGCGCTCCCCGACCTTGATCGGAACAGGATTGCAGAACTGCTTCAGCGCAATGATAAGAAGCCCATGCAGACCACATCACTTCGGTTGCGACCTGGTACCCGTCAACTGATTGATGAGCTGTCAGGCAAAATTGGAATTTCTCAGTCAGAGTTGCTGAGTATGGTAATTGAAGGCTCTTTTCGCGATATCTTCCTGCCATTCAGTAATACTGCAATCAGCGTTATAGACCGCTTTGAGCTACTGATGCAGTCACACGAGCTTAGCCCGACAGACATCGCAGAACTGCTGTCGTCATGGAATGTTCGGGTTAGTGTGCTACAGGACAGGGAACGTACAATGGACTATCTGTCCACCCCGCTTCTCCAGGCGCTCGCTGACTGGTTTTTCGTTTCTCCTGGCTGGTTGCTTGGAAGCAACGTTCCCCCTGTCGACACAGGCAGCGCGAGTCATCAATGGCCACAAACGGAAGAAAATTTCCGGGAGGTAATTATTCCTTCAGCCGAAAATAATAATGACAGCATTATTTTCTGGAAGACTGAAAATACAACTGAGGATAAAGATCAGGAACGAAACGGCATATTAATTAAGAAGAAAATATCTTCATCTCAGCTGACATATTTTCCGGTGCTATCCATTATTACGCGCACCCTGAATACAGAGCAGGAATGCTGGAAAGAGCGACTCCTCAGGGAACACGCAGCAACAGGTACTATCCGCCTCGTCACCTTAGGTGCAGGGCTGGCAACAGCACTTGAACACGGAACAACGTTACCCGTACTTATATTCAGACAGCTTTAAACCACGCTGAAAATCTGAATTAAAAAAGAAAAAGGAAATTTTGATGCTGCCGCATCAGGACCTACTTTTGCCCTAAATCCAGACAGGACTACAGGAAATTTACTTATGAAAAAGACTCACATTGCAAAAACACTGATATCTTTCGCCGTCATGATGGCATTTCATGCGGGAGCTGCAACCTCTTATATGGAAGCCCGCAGCGATGCGATGGGCGGGACTGGCGTAGCTTCCGCACATTACGGTACAGCTGCCTTATCCAACCCGGCACTCCTGACGAAATTTGGCGCGAACGATGACTTCAGCCTGGTGCTGCCGTCCGTAGGTGTCCAGGTAGCAGACCCAGATAATGCCATCGATAATACCGATGACGTAAAGGATCTGTGGAACAATTTTGACAATGCAGTTGACCGCCAGAGCGGTGTCAGCGAAAGTGCAGCCGCATTACGCAACAAGTTGGAAGACCTGAAGGACGTAAAAGCAAACGGACAGGTCGGGGCATCTGTCATTGCTACCACTCCTAATAAAGTGCTTCCATTTGCGGTTGTCGTGAAGTCCTGGGGCACCGTTTCCGTAAACGGCAAGGTCAGTGATCACGATCTACAGTATCTCGATAATATCGCCAGCGGCGCCATCCCGTCAGATACGGTAGACAAGGATGCACTAACGTCCCGCGCTTATGGTCGGGCTGCCGTTATCACCGATGTCGGTGTGGCTATGGCGCACGAATTTGAAACAGCGGGACATAGCTGGTCACTGGGGATCACGCCCAAGTATCAACGCATCGATCTTTTCAACTACAGCGCAAAGGTAAACGACTTCGACAAAAATGACCTGAATTCGGATGACTACCGCAATACTAAAACCGGATTTAACGCCGACATCGGTCTGGCAACAAACCTCGGCGACAACTGGATGCTGGGTCTCGCGGTACAGAACATCATCGCCCGCACCGTTGACACTAAAGCAGTGAATGGTGAGAAAGAAACATTCAAAGTAAAACCACAGGCCACTGCAGGCGTGGCATGGAGTAACAGTATCCTGACCACCGCTCTCGATGTGGATCTGACCGAAGCAAGCCGCTTTGAGCGGGATGACAAACGCCAGTTCGCCAGTGTGGGTGCCGAACTGAATGCCTGGAACTGGATGCAGGTACGCGCGGGTTATCGTCAGAACATGGTCTCCAGCGAGGGCAACGCTTTCACTGCGGGTCTGGGCTTCTCTCCTTTCGACGTAGTACATCTGGACCTGACCGGTATTGCAGGAACCGATCGTACCTACGGTGCGGTCGCACAGTTGCAGTTCACGTTCTGATAGTTTAGGGGAAGCCCGCAATGGGCTTCCTCTGCCGTTTCTTTGTGTGTTATCCCCTGTGCACTGGCTGTAATCCCCCCGAACTTTCTCCCGCTGAGACCGTTGAAGATGAAATCTTTCCGATATGTACATGTATTGCATCAGATCAGCAGTGTTGCTTTCAGCAGCCTGATAACTGCGCCAGCCACCGGTTTTTTTATTCTGTTCATGTTATTTGGATTCAACCACTCGCTCGCCGACACCTTCCTTGAACAGGCCCGATCACTTACCGGTGATGCACCACCAGGCATGGTAAGAGAATGTAAACAATCAAACGATAGCGGCCCGCCATCTCCTCTTGTAATGCCTCAGGTATGCAAAACGGTATTAATTGATGAGGATGACTGGAAAGAGCGTGTTGACGATACCATCAGGCAGTTTTATCTCACTTTCTCTGTATTCGGACTTTTATTCTGGATGACCGCAAATAATCAACCATCTGAATTAATTAGCTGGATACGCAGGAAAAGTAAACATCAAAATTAACGGCATCATAAGCCTCGCCCACTGAATCTTCTGGCTTTAATCTCCGTCGCCCCCCGGCAAGGTAACTACCATGAATTGTTTAATGCTTCCCGGCGTGTTGGCCATCTCCCTGCTCGCCGGCTGCCAGTCCTGGACTACGCCATCAACGTCTCCAGTTTCTCCTTCCCCCGACCGTTACGGCGCGGCCTCATCCGTTTCCGTTACCCGTCACACACAGTATCAGATGTGGAATAACGGTGTCTGGTCCGGTTCGAAAACCGCGCCATCATCCATGGAGATCGTTCGCTCCAACAGCGCTGACGTCTCTTTCGACTGGGAAGGTGATGCTGTGGAGCTACTGGATGAACTGGCGCGGGCACGTGGCCTGCAGTTCAACTACAGCGGCGTTCGCCTGCCCTTGCCCGTAACATTGCACGTTCGTGGCATGACGTTCAGCAATGTGTTGCGCGTTATCGAAGCGCAGACCGCATGGCGCGCAACCCTGAATCAGTACCCTGGGCTGCTCCAGCTCAACTTCATGCAACCGGAGACCAGAAAGAAATGAAATGCTTTCTCTTGTTACTATTCCCTGCTCTGCTCCTGACTGGGTGTGCAGGAGAGCGGCCGGCTTCACCGACAGATACAGGGGCACCACCTCCGGATATGCAGGCCTGGCTCAACCCGGAGCGACAAAGACCAGAAGGTCTGTCCGAAACGCGCTGGCAAATGCTTACTGATGCTGGCAGAACACTGGGATTCCGGGGAGGAAAATCCCAGCGGGCATGGGAGTTAACCCAGGCACTCAACGCCCGCGAATCCACCCTCAATGCCCTTTACGATTTCCGTCCACTTATCAGCCCTGAAGGCTGGCTTCCTCCGGTTATTGATGAAGCGCAGGACGTAGCACACATCACTCCTGATCAAATTCGCACAGCCTCAAAAGTCTGGACCATCATCCGACCGGAGCGATTCGTCAGTAACCCGCCCAGCTGGCGCAGCTGGTTACTACGCGGTCTGGCCACCACGGCAACCCCTGGCACAGAAGGTCTGGTTGTGCCGGAAGACAGCGCCCAGAGAAAGGTCTGGGAAGACGCACTGAAAAAAGGCTGGCAGGAAGGTCGCGAAAATGCCGATCTGACCTTTGAGGCCAGCATGAATCAACTCACCCGGGACTATCGCGGCATGATGCTTTATTCCCTGCTCTGGCGACGGGGCATGATTTCCCGGCCGGAAGTCACCGAGCAGCAGCAGACTGTTACTGGCAGTGGTCAGAAGCTCGTTACCGGCGATCGTGTTCGCCGACTCAAATCACATGCATCGTTTGAGCTACAGAAATCACGCTGGCGCCCGTCCGTTACCATCCAGTAAGGAGTTTTCCTCGTGAACATATCAGCTATCCCTGACTCGTTCGGGCTTTTCCCGTTCAGCGGTGCCTATACCGCCGACGAGTTCAGGACATTTTTTGCCTGGTGTTCGGCACATGGAGTCAGTGATGTGGATCTGGTTGGCGGCTCACCAGTTTCAGTGAGTCGTTATGGCCGACGTGAGAGAGTCTCAGACACCATACTGCCGAATATCATGCTGGGAAATATGCTTGACGACCTGCTGGGGCCAGAAGTGCGCCCCCGAGTGCAGGGTGGAAGACCGCTGGACAGAGCCATTCAAATCGACGGCGACATGCATGGGCGATATGGCCTGGAAAGGGGGGAACGCGTGCGGCTACGCGCGCACATCATCCAGGGGACATCTGCCCGGGAAGAAAAGGCTCTCTCCGTCACTCTGCGTGTGATCCCCCACATCATTCCCGATTTTCTGAAGCTGGGTATCGAGCCCGATCTGGCGGCGGCAATGCTGCCAAAAACCGGGCTGGGTCTTATTTGCGGTGAAACGGGTTCGGGTAAATCAACGTTGCAGGCGTCGTTGTATCGCCACTGCCAGGACACACAGCCCGATCGCAAAATTGTGACCTACGAAGATCCAGTAGAGTACATTCTCGGCCGCCCCGACGACCTTCTGCCGCCGCATCAGGCTCAGGTAAGACGTGACGTCGCAAGTTTTGCAGATGGGCTTCGCTCCGCAATGCGCCGAAACCCGGAGGTCATCGGTATCGGGGAAATTCGTGACACGGAAACAGCAGAGGCTTCTGTCCAGGCTGGTGAAAGCGGACATTTAACCATCGGTACACTGCACTCTAAATCACCAGGTGAAACCCTGAACCGACTGCTTGGTCTGTTTCCGCCTCAGATTCGTGATGCACGCGCCTGGGAGATGCTTGGGATGTTACGGTTTATCGTAGTCCAGGTACTTGTCAGAACGACAGACGGCAAACGCCGGGCTCTCCGGGAATACATCGTCTTCGACGATGAGCTACGCGATGCACTACAGAATCTCCCGTCAGAGAAGTGGCCGGCCCACATCGATAACATCCTGAGACTGGAGAAAAGGCGCATTATCGATCAAGTGCGTGAAGGTTACGTAACGGGTGATATAGACAGACACGAAGCGGCACTCTACCTACCGACACAGGAGCTTAGACATTGAAACGAGAAGGATTCTGGCGCTATGCCACACCGCCTGTCACCTTTTTTGGTATCCCGCTGCCGTTCCTTTTGCTGTATCTGGTCTGGTTTCGCTGGCCGTCCATGAAGACGCTGTATATCTGTTCCGCCATTCTGGGATTCTTTGTTGCCCTGAATTTCTTTGGCTGGAGTGTACGGGCTATCTGCCTGCGCGTAATAAGTACCTTCAGGGGAAAGATTGCCTCCGGTCGCCCCTGGTGGTACCGGCATTTTGTTGAAAAACCACGAGACTGGACTGGTCTCTGAACCCGATGTAACCCGTTCGTTCCCCATAGCGCTCCCGCGCTACTCCCTCAATATCTTCCAGGAATGTGACCATGCAAAAAAGTCACCGCGTATGGCTTGCCGTACCTCACGAAGAGAAGGACGACGCCATCAACGCCCACCCGCGTCTCAGCGATGGGCAGAAAGCCCTTAAATGGGACGATGAGCACCGCCTCTGGTATGCCCGACCAGGAGCCGACCTGACCAGGTTCGAGCGATGGATGCCCCGCCCCCATGAACTGTCGATGAATGCGGACGATCCGGTAACAGAGTTTGCTCAAAAACTTGAAGAAGCAGGGCTGCTAGTTAAGGGGCTCCCCGTGATGGATGGAAGCCTTCAGCGCGTACCGACGAAACAGGACAAGAAAGGTTCGAAAAGCGGAGCTTACAAGGCTTACCTGGACGGGCGCCCTGCCGGATGGTACCGCGATTATCGCAGCGCCGACGCTAAACCGACGCAGTGGGTGTTTTCAGGTGGTGGCGAGATGGATCCGCTTGCGCGTCTTCATCTCCGTGCACACGCCCAGCAAACGCGTGAAGACAATGCCCGTGCTCTGGAGCAACAGTACAACCGGCAGGCGGAGTACGCCGCCCGATATGTTGACCGCTACCCGCAGGCTACAACGAACGCCTATCTGACCCGTAAGGGTGTGGAGGCTGCGCCGGGTATAAGAATCAACGATAAGCAAGAACTTGTGATCCCCTTCAGCAATGCGCATGGCGACATACGCTCTTACCAGCGTATTCCGCTCACCGGCGGAAAAGACGCCCGCATCCTTAAAGACAGTGAAAAAACAGGTAACTGGTTTGCACTGGGGACGCCACAGAATGGCCTGCCTTTGCTGTTTGCTGAAGGATATGCCACAGCAGCCTCTCTGCATGAGGCATCAGGTCTGCCGGTACTGATGACGGTTGATGCGGGAAACATGATTGCCGTTGGCCAGAATGCTCGTGCCGTTTGGCCTGACAGTCCTTTTATTTTCTGTGCAGACAATGATCATCAGCTGAAGAATGCGCAGACAGGACAACCTGAAAATAAGGGCATCCTGAGCGCTGAGAAAGCGGCAGAACTCACGGGCGGCAGAGTCATCGCCCCTGATTTCACCGAAGAAGAAAAAGCACGCTTGCTGACGGACTTCAACGATCTCGATATCAGCAGGGGCAGAGAAGCCTTCCGTGAGCACATCAGCGACCGCCTCAGGTCTGCCGGCATCGATATCCGGACAGACTACGCACCCAACGATGCACAATTTCTCTCACAACAGGACCCAAAAATGGAAAATCTGGAAAGTCAGGAATCCGGCCAGTCTTCGATTGCCCCGGATGAACCTGTCGTTATTCCGTCTGAAAGCCACAGGCAGGATGAGTCAGTAAACCCAGCGCCTCCCGCCCCGCCTGAACCTGAAATAATCTCTCCGGCAGCGGTGATGCCGCCCGATGAAGCCAGTATCAGTGCGGCACCGGTTGAGAATAAGGCTGAACACGATGAACCCGCCCCCACGTCCCTGCGAGACGCTGATGTTTTAATTCCTGATACGCAGAGCACCACGGACGTGACGATCGCGACATCTTCTGCGGATGCCGGTCAGCGTAGTCATAGTGCCATCGAATCAGGATCGAATATACCGGTCCCTGGCCTCGATGATTATGCAGACATACGCGCGCAGATGGACGACCCACAATTTGCTGAATGGGTGAACAGTCAGTCTGATGACATTCCCCATATGCCTGCTCAGGAACGACAGACAGACCATGAACTGTCAGAAACGGGCAAACAAACCCTGAAGCCTGAGGCTGCGTCACATGAAACAGACGCTGAGTCTCCGGAGCCGATCGTTCCTGAATTACCAATCCCTCCACAGTCCCCCGGAGCAACATCAACCGGGCAAAAACAGGAGCAGACGCAAACTGCCGATGTGGATCCAAACACGTCAGAGCCCTCCCCGGGCAGGAAGGAAACGGCAGAGAGTGAGATGCATGAAGCGGATGGGCTTGTCTACGGACCGCGAAGGCCGGAACCGCTTCAGCGAGAAGATCTCGATGAAATCATTAAAGCCCTGTCAACGGAAGAACAGCGTGACAATAAGGTGCTTTACCGTCTCGACGGGGAAGATGCGTTTCACGATCTCGGCAACCGTCTCGAAATGTGTAACGGTGCGAGTGAGGACAAGCGCAAGGTGCTCGCCGCGCTGGCCGTGGCATCACGCTATTACGGCGGTGTGGTGGAGCTCACCGGCAGTACGCAGTTTAAAGAGCAGGCCATGCGGCTCATTATTGAATATGACCTCGATATCCGAATGAAGCTGCCTGCGCAGCGCGCGCAGCTTGAGACTATGCGGCAACAGTTTGGGGCAACCAGGGATTCAGTCACAACACATATTCCTACGCCGGATCTGAACCGACAGACTCCATCACCTGATGCCGCATCGCCAGTGTCACCGGCAACAGCCGCCCCCGAAGCTGTTACCCCTGACGCTCCGGGCATACCCGTGCCCCCCGTATCACCCACGCCGTCAGCACAGGCAACTGCCGCAAAGCAGCCTGCCGTTTCACCCTCAACAGAGCCTGTAGCGCCTAAGCAGGCCGACAGCATCCGGGTCCCTGATATGCCCGCTGAGCCCGCCCCCTCTGCACTGAAACCAGGCCAGAGCGTCACGGCGGTCCTCAAGAACTTTGGTGAAGCGATGTACGAAAATAAAGAGCAAAAGGGCAAGAGCTTCTTTATCGAGCTACAGAACCGCGGTGGAAGTCATACCTACTGGGGGCAGGATTTACGGGAGTTGATCGCGCACCACAAAACCGGCGATGTGGTCACGCTGACGCTCAATTCCCGTGACAGCTGGCAGGTACCTGGTGAGGAAAAAGAGCGCGTAAAAAATAACTGGTCATTGACGTCCGCCTCAACAGGTCTTGCCGTGGCACATGATCGACCGGAGCAGGGACAGCCTCTTCAGGCTTTCCCGGTCGATACGTTTGGCCGCCTCACACAGCAAATCCGACAGGCTTGGCCTGAGTACACCACAGACCTGAAGCTGCCACCTCGCCTGGAAGAGCGTCAGTTTTATCTGGGCGAAGACAGGCATCCTGTAAAGTCACCGGTAGCCGCGGCCAGCATTTCGCCACCGTCCACGGAAGCACCAGACAGGCTGGTACCCGTCATGGCCTCTATGGACACACAGTCAAACCAGTTAGATCTGCTGCTTGTCCAGTCTGCGGGGGAACACCTGCAGGGGATGGTTCGTCTGGATGGCACGCTGTATCCGGCACTGGCCACGCCAACCACAGACAACAGTCAGCTGGTTATTAATGCCATCACCGATGACGGTCCCCGCTTTGTAGGCTACGGACAGGCGGTGAATTTCGAACCCGACGGCACCACCCGTGCCGCACCTCAGCTGATGACGTTCCACCTGAAAGGTCGGGAAGAGGATACACCGCTTCCCGCCCGGCTCTACACACCGGAAAAACAGGCAGATACCTTGTTCCAGCGCCTCGGTTTTGAACAGACCTGGAAACAATGGGATGACGCCCGAAAGCCGGAGGGCAGACAGGAAAAAGCGCTTCATCAGGAACACTCCCACAGCCCCGGCCGCTAAGCCGATAAGGAGAGAGAATGCGATATCACATGCTTAAAGCCGGACTTTTGTCCGGCTTCATGCTTTTTTCTGCCGCCGCTGCGGCGGCAACCTGCCGAGCAGGAAGTGCTGCTGAAGCGGGTAGCCAGGCTGGTTATGAGCGAGCCAGGGCGGCCGCAACAGCCTGGGAACAGCGCGAAAGCAATGTCTCATCCTCCCTGCAGTCCTGTCTGTCCCGTATCAAGAACGTCAAGGTGACCCTGCCGCAATTCCCCGGGCTCGATGAAATCATTTCGCAACTGGAAAATAAGGTCTGCGAAGCGGCCCTGGATAAAGTCAACGAACAGATCCCAGACAACATCGATCCCTGGAAAAACTTCAACTCCTGAAACCTATGACAAAACAGACACAATCAGCCCCCCCTGCAAAGGGGCGGGCCCCCTCCCCTGCGGAGGATCCGCTGAAAAACGCCGTGAACATGATGAAAACGGCAGAAAAACGCCAGAAAATGGCACCAGAGCTGATGAAGAGTAACCTCCTGCTGGGGAGTGGCCTGCTTATCAGCATCATCCTCAATGCTGGCCTGACCTGGGCTCTGATACAACAGCCACGGGATTACTTTGCCACCGACAGTGGGCGCCTGGTTCGCCTGGCTCCCACTTCCGAACCAGCATGGAGCCAGGACGATGCCATCGCCTTTGGCAGCAAGGCTCTGATGCGGGCCTTTAACCTGGACTTCGTTCATTATCGTGAACAGGTATCCTCTACAGCATCGCTGTTCTCTGAAGCAGGACACGCCAGTTACATCCAGGCGCTAACCAACTCCAATATCTACGATGCCCTGAAACGCGAGCGTATGAATCTTACCGGTTCCGTAGGGGCTGGTGTCGTCATCCGGCGTGGGCGTCTGTCTGACGGAACCTGGTTCTGGACAATGCAGTATCCGGTACGTTTGCGCCTGGTTGGGCAGACGACCAGCAAGCCTGAACAACCGTTTGTTTTCGAAATTACCATCCAGCGCGTAGATCCACGACAGAAACCCGTCGGGATGGAAATCCGCCAGATGATCTCACGCAACGCTCCCCGCAATCTCTGAGGCTCCCGCCATGAAACTTCGTTATCTCATGACCACACTACTGCTGTGTGGTCCGGCCCTCGTAGCCGCCGCTGACAATACTGGCTGGCAGGATGCCAGGACGCCTGGTGCAACAACTGCCGCCGCTCCTCAGGGGGCAGAAGCGCAAACAACAGGTGTACCGGCAACCCGGATTAGTGGAGAGCTCCCGCCCCCGGAACAAAGCTCGCCGCTGGTAGATGAGGCAGCAGGTTTAGACTCGCCTCTGTCAGCGGATGAGATACGCGAATTGAGGCTTCGACTGACCGACAACGAGCGTTCTGTAAATGCCCCAATGATAAGCGTGGTTCCGCGTATCAGTTCATTAACCCTCAATCTTTCTCCAGGCGCCAGTATCCCGCTGGTACGCACGGCCATGAATAACCAGAGCGTCGTCACCCTGACGGACATCAATGGCGCACCGTGGCCACAGTCAGATCCGCCAATTAATGCCAGCCCGAAGAGTTTTGATGTGAAGTTCAATGCTGGAACCAACATGCTGGCCATAACACCACTGCGCCCGTGGGCTGCGGGGAATATTTCCGTATATCTGAAAGGGCTTGATGTTCCAATCATGATCAATGTGACAAGTGGTGAGACAGACACCCGTACTGCCAGTCAGGAGATCGACAGTCGGCTGGATTTACGCGTCCCGCGTCTGGGTCCTGGCTCAGCAGCCCCGGGCGTACCCGTCGATAAAATCGCACTCCACAGCGCCACGTTGCAGGCTTTTCTGGATGGCACACCACCAGAAGATGCCCGTCGCCTTAAATTCCAGGGCAACGTCCCTGACACTGCGATCTGGCAAAGCGGTGATGATCTGATGGTCCGTTCCCGCGCAATGCTGCGCGACGAGTTTGAACAGACACTCTCTTCAGCGGATGGTACGCATCTCTGGAAACTCCCCGTCACCCCGTTACTGACCTTCTCAGTAAACGGGAAATCCGTTCACGTCACGCCGGAGCTTCAGTAATGAGCGCAGAACAGGATGCCGGTAAGAACGGCAAAAAACTTTTTTCAATAATTGGATTTAGTGCCCTGGTTTTAGTGACCGCGGGTTATCTGGCCATGTCGTGGCTGACACATGACCCTTCAGGAACAGATTCTGCCGTCAACCTTAACGGTACGGCCTCAAGTGCCGTAACCACCACGACGGAGAGCCCGCGTTACCGTGAACTGCTTAAAGCCTCAAACGATTTAGGCGCGCAGGAAGCCGCACGGACCGATTCATCCTTCATCGCCAGTCTCCCGGTCGGCCTTGAAGTCACGGAACCCCCTCCGGATAAGGTGCCAGAAACAAAACCGGTGGACCTGCCACCTCCGCCGCCAGCAGCATCACGCCATGCGGAAAACCCGGCCGGAGAAGAGCAGGCAAACGAAAAGCGCCAGGCTCAACTGCAAAAACTGCTTAAGCGGATCAGTGACGCACAGACTGGCGGCGATGCACCGGTGCTGGCAACTGCCCTGGCAAGTGTTACGCAGACATCGCCAGCGACTGGCACAAGAAACCTGGCAGAGACAAAAACTGAAACAGAGAGTGCACAGGTCTTCATCCACGCACTTACGCGTGCGGCCGGTTATATGGAGACTGCCGTGGATTCAGATAACCCCAACTCAGAGGTTGTTGCGGTTATTCCTGCCGGGCCGCTGGCTGGCGCAAGACTTCACAGTTCGTCAGCAAAACTTGCCGGCAATGGACTGGATATCAGATTTACCAGTATGAGTTGGAACGGCATGGAGCTGAACGTCAATGCAAGCGCACAGAGTGAGAAAAACCTGATGTCTTCTGTGGCCTCCGATGTTAACCATCGATGGGGAACACACATCGTTCTGCCCGCTGTACTGGGAGGTCTTGGTGATCTTGGCGGTCTGTACAAGGATGCTAACACTCAGGTTATGCAGTCCAGTGTCGGTACCGTCACCGGACGAGTGGGTAAACCTGATGGCAGCACAGTGGCTGGTGTAATGGTTGGCGGCACAGCCCAGACCGGGGCGGAAGTCATCAAACAGGAGATGGCCCGTGAGCCGTTCCGCCAGGTCACCGTGAAGCAGAAAGAAGTTATCTCCATTCTCTTCGTTGACTCGGTTACTTCTGACGACATTGTCAGCAGTAATAAAGCGGCTCGTCCCGCAATCAATAGCACCTTATCAGCACCCGCTGCCGCAGAGCAGCAAACCGAAACCCGCCTGCAGGAAGCCATCGCGCGCCGCCAGGCTGAAATCCGTCGTCAGTATGGCGATACCGTACCCGTGAGGAACAATGATGAACCAGAAAATTGATATGCCTGAAGAAGAAACACTGGAAAGCGAGGATGATTTTGGCGCGCCAGATCCTCGCGAGAAACCGCCCTTCTGGAAGCGAGACCTGCTGTTTGGCTATTCTCTGCCGTGGCTTCTCGGGATAACGCTTCTGGCAGTGGCCAGCCTCTGGTACCTGTTCGGTCCATCACTGTCATTGACGAATAATACGCCGTCTGAAACCAGCTTCAGTGAAGTTGAAAATACACTCGACGGTGCACAGCATAGTACGGTTGAGTCTGTTCCGCAGCAGGCTGTCTCGCCAGCCGCGGCGCAACCGGCGGCACATACGTCCCTGCCAATGGCTCAGGACGACAGGGCGAGCATGATGACGGATATCCGTGACGAGCTGAACGATCGTGACCGCAAGATAAATGACTCTCTGACGTCGCTTAAAGACAGCGTTACGCGCCTGTCTGATGCTATCAAAAGGGATGAGGCTTACGCAGTAGAAACGCGTGCACAGCTTAATGAGCTGACACAGAAGCTGGCTGTTCTGGAAACCCGCGTAAGCACCTCTGATGCCTCAAAAACAGCTTCCCGGCCCCAAAAACGGCAGACAACCAGTGCTGTTGCAGGCATGAAAATCATGTCGCTGGAAGCAGGAATGGCGTGGATCAAATGGCAGGGCAGTACCTGGTCAGTCCGGGAGGGGGATACGCTGGGTAAAGTCACTATTCGTCAGATTGATCCTGCCACGCGCTCTGTGGTGACAACCGGAGGAACCCTGCGCTAATGGCACTGGATGCCGTCACGCTAATAGAGAATCTTGCTTCGGGCATCTTCACCGCTGGGCTGGATTTATTATTCAGCTGGTCCGAGATGATTGGTTTTTTTGGCCTCATCGCACTTCTGACCCGGCAACGTTCCAGTCGAAGTCCATTGTCCCCGGGCAAGTTTGCTATTGGCCTTTTTTCCTGCGCCGCGCTGGTATCTCTCCCCTCCATCATTAATGCCAGTGGTGCGCAGCTTGGCTTTGGCGCCACATCTTTTGATGCAATCGCGTATGTGCAACCCGCCACCTACGGCGTTGCTGCCGGGGCTGCTAACGCCGTACTTTCTCTGGTCCGGCTAGCAGGAGTGGGGTTTGTCTATGCGGCACTCGATATGTTTCGACGATCAGAGCTTGAGGGGCACACCGCACTCAGTTCAAGTGAAAGCATTCGCGCTGCGACAGTAAAACTGTTTGCAGGGACCGGTATGGTCTTTTCACCTCAGCTCATCGATGCCGCACTTGCCACTCTCGGCCTCTCTTTTTAACACACTTCGTTTTTTTATAACCCAAGGAGACACTATGTCACTTTTCCGTGCTATTTCCGCGCGTCTTTATGCCGTCGTTATTTTCTGCCAGCTGACCATGATGCAGTGCCGCGAGCGCATGATTCAGGGGCTGTGTGCTCTGGTCACGTTCCTGTTACCCGGCATGGCCTTCGCTGATGGCGATCTCGCCGATATGTTTGGTAGCGCCGCCTCTGGTGCCAAAAGCGGTAAAACTTCCGGCCTGGAAATTGCCCAGGCGATCGGTGTGTTCATCTTCATCGGTTCCCTGCTGTCCTTCAAAAAAGTGGGCACCAATCCGCAGATCACTGTGGGCCGCTGCTGTGCAGGTCTGGCCATCGGCGCACTACTGGCCGTAGTCCCTGAAATTATGGGACGAACCCAGAAACAGCTCGGTACCAGCTCTGTCAATATCAGCTAACCACAGGAAAGGGTCGGTGTTTACCGACCCTTTCAGGAGAAAACGATGAGCAAAAAGAAAAAGACACCTGACTGTCCATGGCTACATCCGCTTCCGGTTCCTGATGTTGTCCATTCCACAGCCCCTTTACTTCCTCCCCCCGAGAGCGTTTCTGGAGGGCGGTGTTATTGCTGTAGTGCTGACATGAAACATCTGTTTGTGTTACCGGAATCCCTGCCATTATCCCGACTTGCGGAAGACGCGCAGGATGCCAGGACCCGACTTGTCAGAGCGAAAGACACGCTGGCTCAGCTGGAGTCACGTCCCACCCCGCAGGTACCGGTTGAATATGAGAAACACGCCCGGGCTCTGAAAGCTGCCCGGACCGGGATGCAGCACGCATCACTTGCCGCCCGCCGGATTGCTTTGCGACACATCCCCAAAACACTGCTGACCGACACCAGTCTGCTGTCTGACATCGAACATGCTGAATTAGAACGGCTCACGACACCGTTTCACCTCTGTTACCTCTGCCATGCCTGGCATGCCCTCAACGGATTTGCTGCTGCTCAGGGGGTCATGGTCTGGCTACCGGACCTGCACCCACGTAATGTTGTTGCCCTGAACCGAAAAGCCCTGCAGGCCGTCTTCAGCACCAGACCAGGCGAGGTTCGGGAAGGCCGTCGGGTACTGTCGGAACTGACCCGCCATCGTCTTCCTCTGGAAGAACGTTTCGGGGGATGGCGACCAGCTGACTATGCAGATGCGCTTAAACGTTTCCCGCCAGTCATGCGCGATGAAATGCGACAAAAAATGAACGGAGTGGCGTTGATCCTGACACCTGATTCAGTGACGGACAGTGACGTTCTGTCAGGAGCCTCGCAGACAACAATATTATCCTCACAGTCATCTGGTACCACTGTCACGTAAACCTAACGCAAGCCTTATCCCGCAGATGCGCCCACAGAAGCGCCTCGCCCATCAATACACGCCATTCCGGTGGAGTCTTCGCAGCTATGAATATCAACCGCCTTGTCTTCACTATTGAAGACGTTATGAATACCTGTTCCCGTTTCGCCGTCTCTGCTGACTTTGTCGACTACTGCGACATTCGTACGGTGATCGGACTGGACAAACAAGATCTGGAGCTCAGACCCTGGCTGGAAGCCCCTTATATAGGTGTCACCCATCATGGCTATTTCCTTTCTGTATTCGAAATATCCGGGGCATTGCGTGAAATGTCGGAAACAGCCTCAGACGATCATCCGGATGCGTTTGAAGGAATGATCGCGCACCTCGCGTCCACGCTCAGCACCACCTGGAAAAATATCGGCCATAAACTGGCCTTCATTTTCGAACGTGACCCGGAAAAAGGGCGTGACGAAGTCAGCGCCATGATCGCCCCGCAAATGCGTTCAATTCAGCACATCGGCGTCCAGCTGGATGACCTGCTTAATGAGAAGATCAATGTCATTTCTCCGTGGCTTGTTCGTGAGCGCTGCTGGCTTGCCGTCTGGAGCTCTCCGACACTGGTGAGTCATCAGGAACGAACCGATTTTAACGCCACCGTTCGGGCCATTCAGGATAAAGCACCTGTCGCGCGCTTTGGTCAGGAGCCCTGGCGCTGGCAAATGTCTGGTCTGAAGATCCGGCACGACAGCTTTATCACCACTCTTGAAAAAGCACTCGTACGCGGTGGAGACGGCTTGCTTGTCCGCCTGCTTGATGTGCCTGAGTTCTGTAATGAAATCAGACGTGAAACAGCACGCAACAGCACATCGGCCGCATGGCGCCCGGCATTACCGGGGAAGGCTGCGCCAGCGGGTGCGCTTCAGGAGGGCGACGCTACAGCACTGCTAGCTCCCTTCCTGAATCTTCAGGTATTTGGTTGTACGCCAGAAACAGAAGGTAATCTGGTGCATGCAGGGGGGCTGTGGCACGGCATGGTGGCCATAACACTTCCGCCTCAGCATCCCCGCCCCTTCAATGAGCTTGTGAAATTGGTTCCACGTTCCGTTCCCTGGCGCATACGAATCGACATCATGCCTGGCGGGATGAAAGCGCTGGGCTGGAAAAAGACTATTTCATCATTTGGACAATTTATTCCCTCTATTCGCCCACTTTACGACGCTTTCACACAGCTGGCTGCAACGGATGAACGCGATCCGGTCTGCGTGATGACCATTGTGGCGTCCACCTGGGGGCATACCCGGGAAATATGCTCCCGTAATCAGATGCTGCTTGAATCAGCGTTGCAGGGTTGGGGAGTCTGTAACACGACCACCACATTCGGTGATCCTCGCAGGGGATGGGTCAACAGTATGCTGGCCGCGTCAGCGGGCTCCGGCCCTGTTCCGCTTTACCCGCCACTCTCCCATGCGCTATCGATGTTGCCCTTCAACCGACCAGGTACCGTCTGGCGAGGGGAAGGCAACCTGATGCTGCACACGGAAGACGGATGCGCCTGGGAAGTCGGGCTGGGGTCTTCTCGACAGAACAAGCATACCGAACTTGCCCCTGGCGATTCGGGTCTGGGTAAATCGGTACTGATTAATACCCTGACGGAAATACAGGTATCTTCCGCCCAGGTTTCGCTTCCTTATGTGGCTCACATTGATAAAGGATTCAGCGCGATGGGGTTAATCCAGCTGATACGTGACAGTCTGCCAGAAGAGAGAAAGGACGAAGCAGTCGGCATCATACTCAGCAACGACCCGTCTAAGTCACGCAATGTCTTCGACATCCTGTACGGCGCTCGTAAGCCAGTGACACCAGAGAAGCAATTTATCGCGTCCATGTTGACGGCCTTCTGTATCGAACCGGATAAAGGGACCCCGCCTAACCCTACAGATACCCGGCAAATAGTGAATCGCCTGATTGATCTGGCGTATGACATGCGTAGTGGTATTGAGCCAAACATGTTCCGTTCAAACGTAGAGCCAGAAGTGGATGCGGCACTGGAGTCATCCGGTTTGTGGGGTGAGCACGATCCGGAGTGGTGGACCGCGACACCATGGTACGAAGTACGTGACCTCCTGCATGAACGTGGACAGTTATCTGCAGCTCAGCGGGCACACTACCAGGCGGTACCAGAACTTGCTGATATGCCCGCGCTACTACGCAGTGAGGTTATTCAGGAGACTTTTGGCCGAATACAGCGTAACGGCTCACAGGAGCCCCTGGTGGAGTACATTGAGCGCTGCATGATTCAGGCCCGACAGGACTACCCGATGATGGCCAGTCGGACTCGTTTTGCGCTGAACCCGAACACACGCATTATTGCCGTAGACTTAAACAACGTAGCCGGCGATAAGACCCCGGCAGGCAGACTGAAAACCGGCATCATGTTCCTCTTTGCTGGCCACATCACTGCGGGTGATTTTTTGCTGCCGCAGTATCAGGATGAGGTAATGCAAATACTGCCGGAAGCCTACCTCCCGGGCATTATGCGACGCATCAACCAGCTCGATAGTGAAATGAAAACCAAAATCTATGACGAACTGCACAACGTCAAAGGCATTGATTTCATCTTCGAAGCACTGGATACGCAGGATCGTGAACAACGTAAGTTTGGTATCCGCACGGTGCTGAGTACCCAGTTCCTTACCGACTATCCGAAAAGCCTGCTCGACTCTGCCAACACCCTCTGGCTGCTGCGCTTCCGCCAGGAAGATATTCCACTTTTACGGGACAGTTTTAAGATCCCCGAACACAATCTTCATGCATTCCTGCGTATGCCAGCTGGTCCGGCTGCAGACGGTAGTGGCGTACCGATGCTATGTATGATGCGCACAACCCAGGGGACGCTGGCACGGATTGTCCGGTTTACGCTCGGACCGCTGGAGCTGTGGTCGCTTAACTCAGACAAAAAAGACGGCGCGCTACGCAGAAATCTCTCGGATACGATCGGTACTGCCCGTGCCCGTCAGTTACTGGCGGAGAAGTTCCCTCGCGGATCCGCAAAAAAACTCATTGAGTACAGGGAGCGTAACAGTGGCGCCCGTGGTGATAAGGGCGTCATCGAATTGATGGCAGACGAAATGATAAATGAGCTGGGGTATGACCTTTGATGTGTTCCATCCACCTGACGCCACGCTGTCGCCGCCCGGTAAAGGGCCAGGTCAGTCTTTCCCGCCTGGTGATCGATGCCGACGGCGTGGAGTTCGTCCTGCCGTCCCGGCACTTCCGTACAGACAGTGCAGTGAACTCCCGGGCGGTATACGCGACCGATCGCCGGGCAACGCAAGAGGCCTGTGGCGTGCTTCTTTCACTCAAAGCGCGACCACGCCAGCTGGTCACAACAGCCATCTGGCAGGTCAATGAGCCAGGCGAACCGGTGCGGGAATCGCGTCATGTGGTCCAGTGGTTGCTACCTGAAAATACAGGGGCGGTGTTAACTGATGATACCTGGTTATGGCCGGAGGGGGCAGATACCCCACAACTCAGCTCGGGAGACTGGCCGGTACTGGATATCACCCCTCCAGCTCATGCAAGAATCACGCGTCGTGGGCTGACAATCATAGACACCCGCAGCCGGGAAGGACGTATCAGCAGACGCTTTCAGACCTTCCCTCTGGTCGCCCTCGCCCCCGGCACACAGTCAACCCGCCTTCCCGGCGTGTTTACCCCGCTCAAATAAACGGAGAATCTCATGCTACAACGTCATCTCCCCGCGCTGGCGCTGGCCATCGCGTCCAGCCTTCCCACTGTTGCCAGTGCTTTAACGGTCAACGTGAACTCCAGCGTTCCGATCACGACTCAGGTTCTGCCTGAGATGGCCACCATCCAGGCAACTCTGGTCGAAATACTACAGATGCAACAGGCAACCGGCACAGCCATCACACAGAACGCCGACAAGCTCGGCGCCCTGATTAATCAGGATGGGCAGGCTACTCGTCAGCAAATGATTTTCAATAATGAAACCCAACGTCTGGAGGAGGCACGGCAGAGTTTTTCGGTACCGGATTCGATCTGTAGTGATTCCGCATCCGGTGTGGCAGCACAAAGTAAAAGTGCATCAGGCAGCGCCGCGTCAAAACTCTCATCAGGCAAAGGTGTTTCCAGTTCAGCGGTGCGGAAGAGGATTTCTACAGCATCGGAAGAACAGGCCCGCGACGCTTATGACGGTGCGAACGTACATGCCGCGTACTGTACGGCAGCAGAATATGAACGCTTTGGCGGAACCGGTATCTGCCCTGCCGTCAGTAATTTGCCCGGAGGTGACAGTCAGGTACGCTCCATCTATGGCGGCGCGGGACCTGAAGGGCAGGCACCGGCACTTTCCTGGTCACAGGAACAGATTGATGCCGCTATGGCCTACATGAAAAACACGGCTCGACCTTCAGCAGGCCGCACGCCAGGCAAAGGTGAAGTCAACACTGTTACCGGTCGTACGTATGTAGGGTTGCTCAACGAGTACAACGGTATCATCGATGCCGCGTCTGAACCTCAGCTCTCGCTGATTGCCGACAGTAAGACCAGTGAAACCACCCGTGATGCCCTGAAAGAAGCACTGCAGTCACCTTCCGCAGCGCAGTATTTTGACAATGTGGCTTCGCCGGAGGCGAAGGCGAAGGGCTACATGAGCCAGCGAGAATTTGAATCGTTTGAGGCCGGACGTCGATATGCCAACACAGCCTATCTCTCCGACCTGCAGCAAATGGACGGAGATAACCTTATGCGCGAACTCATCCGAACTACGGCACAGATGAACTGGCAACTTAACGACATTAAAGAGTTGCTGCGCAAAGGGAACGTGATCGACGGCCAGCTACTCGCCGCCTTTGCCCGCCAGTCCTACGCCCCACGTCTGAAACAACTCGAATCAGCCATGAACCAGGGAGCTGCCAAATGACACTGGAAAAAACAGTCGCACGGAAAAAAGGACTACCTGGACGTATTACCCGGGGACTGCTGAGCATATTTCTGCCATTGCAGGAAACGAAGTGGTATTTGCGGGCTGCCCGGCACATGACATCACGAAATATTGAGCGAATGCGTGATGCTTTTCCGGAGCTCATTACTGACGACAAACCGCCGGCTTCTCCTGACTGGGAAAAAGCCGTTGCGGAATCAGGTTGTACCCCCGCACAGTTGGATGAGGGGTATGTGAGCCAGCGCAGGCGCTGGCGAGTGCTGTTCTGGCTTATGGCCATACCGGTTCCGCTTGCAGCACTGACACCATTCATTATTGGTGGGAGTATCTCCGCGCACCAGATCAGCACCTGTGTGGTGCTGTTTTCCGGTGCTGGCGTGGCATGGTCAAAAGCGCTAATCGTAACCTACCGACTGTGGCAGTTACGCAACCGTCGCGTAAGTCTTGCTGAAAGAGGCACCTTTCAGCATTTCATGGCGGAAACCCATGCCGTACGAGATGCCATTCTCGGGAAATAGCTGCCCTTCTCTGCCTCCTGCCGACATCCCGGCATTCATGCATTATCCGGAGTTACCGTGAAAAATCTCATTCGTGCGCTTTGTGCAGGGCTGCTTATCTCTGTTACCCCGGCACGCGCAGGTGTCACTTACGATGACATAGTCTCTGCTGCAACCAATGCACAGGACCTCTCCCGACAGGCACTGGTCACTATCTTCGGCGATGTGGTGCTGGACCCTCTCGCCGCCGGCAATACCACGATGATCGGGAATCTGTTTGCTCTGTTTAACGGAATTATCGCCGTCCTTGCCGTCGTCTGGTTTGTATTTATTGGTCTGAAGCACATTAATAAAACGGGGCATCAGGGCAAGGTATTCAGCGGGGATCGCGATATCACCAGCACACTGAGCACAGTGTCAGGATTTTTGATGATTATCCCGACCGCCAATGGCTGGAGCATGTCCCAGCTCATAATTCTCTGGGGCGCGTCGATTATGGGCGTAGGTTCTGCCAACCTGATGGTGTCCAAAGCAGCCAGTGATATTGCCAGCGGCTACTCCCTGACTGTCCAGCCCACACAGGCTTCG
Organism: Enterobacter cloacae complex sp. 418I7; assembly: GCF_050030705.1. Classification (NCBI taxonomy): domain Bacteria; kingdom Pseudomonadati; phylum Pseudomonadota; class Gammaproteobacteria; order Enterobacterales; family Enterobacteriaceae; genus Enterobacter; species Enterobacter cloacae complex sp. 418I7. The sequence continues at coordinate 69,762 of NZ_JBLGUU010000003.1, read as the reverse complement.
ACCCGAACTTCTGCACGCGGTATTTTTGAGATGCAGCTTTGTAAATATGCCATCAATACTGCGCTGGACGATTACAACAGCACGGCAAATTCGACCACAGCCAGAATGGCAGGGGTATCCGGTTCTTCTGGAGGGAATTATACCTACCGGGTCACCAACGGCAGCGGTGTGTGCGGCACGGCGACGATACCGGAACAACAGAAATCGGACTCCTCGTCTGGTTCCGGAAGCTTCTTTAACCCCTTCAGTAACCGCGATACAAGTGAAGTGGTGGATGCGCAAAACAAAGCTATGGAAGCAATGATCCAGGATATGGACAGCGCGGCCAGCGAGTTTATGGCAGGGTTTATGAATAAACGAACAACCGGCAACGGCACACTCCCGGATATTGAAACCCGCATTCAGAGAGCAGCCAGTACGTACGAACAAACTGTTCAGCACGCACTACCGGCGCAGAGTGAACAAAATGGCATACAGGATGCTGTCAGGAATTACCTCGACACTTATGGTTGGGCGGCTCTCGGTGCCTGGTACCAGACTTTTGCAACGGCCAATCAACGCCTGACAGAAGTTGCCAGTCGCGCGCCGGCAACCAGTGGGATGTCATCCCTTGGGGAAATTGGCAGCGGAGACCTGTTCAGTGCGGTAATGAGCGCCTACCGTACCCAGTTACAAAACTCTAATTATGCACCTCCAGCAGGTACAGCAACATCACAAAACGAGTTAAGTGCTTCTGAAGGTAATGACCCAAATAGCATATTAATGAACTCGTTCGCTCCATTTTTCGTCAGTTTAACCAGCAACATCGCAACAAATTATAGTGGGACAGGAACCTCAACAGGGCAGGTAAACCCATTAGTTAAAATGAAAAATGTTGGAGATTACACGCTGGTTGCAGCGGAGGGAACTTTAACAGCATACACGGTCATACGGGCTGCTGTTGCGGGTGGAGAGTCATCCCTTCTCGGGAAGGTTGTCAATATGACAGGAGCAATTAGCGCTGTAGATAAAGGGCTTGATGCCATTTCGCCAGCAGTATATTTCTTGTTACTACTTATGTTTAGCGCTGGATTTACACTTTCAATCTATTTGCCATTTATTCCGTTTATCTTCTGGATGACTGGTATTGGTAACTGGATTGTCAGTGTTCTAGTAGGTTGCGCTGCGGGACCTCTATGGGGGGCAACTCACCTAGGTACGTCTCAGGATCGAGGCAGTCGTGCGGCTTATGGTTACATTTACTTTATAGATACCATGATTCGTCCCGCACTTATGGTTTTTGGATTTTTCTTTGCATCTGTTGCGATTGTTGCTACTGGCACTATCCTTCATGCACTTTTTGGTGTCGCACTGGTCAATGTTCAAGCCAACTCGTTAACAGGTTTATTCAGCATGGCTGGTTTTTTAATGATCTATGCTCGAATTTGCACGACACTGGTATCTAGCATATTTGCCTTACAGGCATATTTACCTGACTACGTCATTTCGTTCCTTGGCGGTAGAGATGCAGCAAATACTCTTGGAAGCATGGCTGGTTCTGTCAAAGATATGTTCGTAGCCGGTGGGAGGAATATACGGCATACCCCTGGCGTTAATACGAAGGGTATGAATGGTCCAGGGGAAACAAATAATGATGGAATAAAAAGTTGAGATGTGGACATCTATCCAGTAGTGCTATAACATTGAGTGAAATACCTAAGGAGGGTTTACTGTGAAAGATAGATTCCCTAAGTGGTGGGTTTTATACTCTGTTGCAAAGTCTTTATTTTTAAAGTTCGGTATAATCTCTTTCTTGCTGATTTTTTTTCTATGCTCCATTTCAATCATCATGGATGAGTACGTACGCCCGGAGGCATATCTATACGCCATAACAAGTTGCTTACTGTTATTCGGTCCATTTGCCATCAATTATGTTATAGCCAAGAAACGCAAAAAAAAGATCCTTGCTGTTGTTGAGAAAATCAAGGAGACGGGTCATTTCAAACCGGAAAGCGGTTCTGAGGGCTGGCTCTTCTGGAAAAGTACCTACCTGGGTTTCGACTTTCAGCAAGGAACCTTTTTGTACGTCCGAATCTACCCGGGCAATGTCATGGATGTCATTGGCTTCGATGCTTACAGCCTGACACGTACAGAGGTTGAAGATTCAAAGTTGCGTCTCTTCACAAGGTTCACATCATTGCCGATGATTCCTATCGATACCGGTGCTGCATCCAGTATTGCTAACCATCTGCATGCAATGAACAACAAAGGATACACCTATAACTTCAACTTTAACGATGTCGTGAATAAAAAACGTGCCGAGATCGAATCTCTGACAGGGCTACCTGTTCCCGTTCTTGCCTGAAACACATCCAATACCCTCCAATAAATAGCCGGTTTAATTGCCGGCTATTTTCATTGATTTCATTAACGCAGATCATCGCTCTGAAAATTCACTTTAAAACAGATGATGATAATAAAAACCACAACCCATCTTATTAATGACCCTCACTAAAACAAAGGAGATCCGTATCAGATCCTCAACAATCTAATATTTGACCAATCAATATAATTTCACCTGCCGTTATCACCAGTAAATACGCTTGCTAACTTTTCGTAAGCTCGGGCTCTGCTGCCCTCTTTTATTCAGTTAGTCTTCATCGTTTTTATTTAGGGAGCTTTTCCATGACATCCGCTCGCGCGGGAACGACTGATCCGCTTGAATTTCTTGGAGCCCTCGCCATCCTGGGCATTATGCTTCTGCTTGTTGCATGGCTGTTCTTGCCTGAGTTTGTGTACTGGTCATGTTTCATTTTGCATACCCTGTGGGGCATGGCTGATTTTGGCCCCTTCCACACCTGGGCCGCACCGCGTTATAACCTGCTGGCCGTCACCGCCAACAATGCCGAAAACATCACTTACGATCAGTGGATCAACGTGATGAAGCAAACGACGGTGATCCTGATGATATTCCTCATTCCCCTGTCTACCGCTTCGCTGTGGAGCTGGTTATGCCATCCTGCACGAAACTGGCAAACGCGACGGGTACTCAATATCAGCACGCTGCCCTTCGCTATGGAAACCATTTCTCCTGCAATTGCCCCCATTCTTAATGAGGGGAATTCCAGTCGCCTGTTGCTTGATAAACGTCGTCAAGAAAGACGTCCGGCACAAAGCCCTGAGGGTTTCGCTGAAGAGCATGAACTCATCAGTAATATGCAGCTCGATGTTGCCCGCTGCAGGGCTGTTTTTATGGCCCAACTGGGGCGTCCACTTAATGGATGGAAAAGTCTCGCCCCTCATGAAAAGGCATTATTCGCAATATTCGGCCTTCAGTTTTTCCTGGACGACCGACCGGCCGCACGTCAATTAATGGATGCCCTGAACCGCTCCTGTCGGATAAAAAGCCGCCGTGATAAGGGGAAATTCTCAGTTCCGGTCTATGCGCTGGCGAGAACCGCTTTTAAGCGCGTCATCCAGAGCGAAGGCGCGAAACAGTGGTTGCGTGAGCACCGTTACGTCAGAAGTGGTCTGGTCTGGCTGTACGCACATGATTTACGGCTGACACCACCTAACTGGCTATGGCTAAAGGGGGTAGACCGCCCACTCTTCTATGCCCTGCACCGGGCAAACACCACCAAAGGATTTATTGAAGGTGCAGGTATCGTCGCCGTCGCCCGCACCGAGAGTGAGGCTATCCGACTTGGCCTCCCCTGCCCGCAAGCCTGCGTCGATGAAGCCATTGAGGGATTGCGCATCGATATGCTGTCCCTGGGGCTAATCTGGAACGAACCTCAGCCAGACCGCGACCGCAAGCGTCGCATCCGGACCAACTGGTCACTCACGGAAGACGTCATCACTCGCCCGGGTGACGATGACGATCTCATCTTCTGAAATTTCGCTCATTTCTGACGCTAATTATCTTACTGTCTACTGGAGTCTCATTATGTCGCTGGAAAGCACCTACACCACCTTTCGTTGTAACGACACCATTGTGGTTTTACATCAACACGGACATGGTGTTCCTCAGGCTCTGTTCACCTTTCGTGAGCCTCAGCGTATGGCCATCCACGATAAAAAGCTCATCGCTTTTTATCCATATTCAGCAGAAGCCGTGACACTTCTTGATGACCCGATGCACGATGCAGCGGAAGTCTTCAACACCATAGCGCGACACCTCAAAACCCAGAGTAAGGCAATAATGAAACGCCGTATGAAGTCCCTTGCCCTGTTTGTGAGCGGCGCGCTGATAGCATCTTCGTTATGGCTCCTGGGTACGGACAACCATTTCTCACTCAATGTGGGAAACCAGACACTGACTATCCCGGCAGAACCAGGCGCAATCGCACCGGCCCGGCCGCGGCAGACTGCCGCTGTTCAGGAGCCAGCCAACCCGGCGGCAGGCAATACAGTCATTCAGGCTGCCCAGGCTGAATCCGACAACATGCAGAATATTATGAAGGAAAGTCATAAATCCTTACCGGCTTCGCCTTCTGAAGCCCTGAAAACAGCACCGGCAGCGGTAACGTCAACCACATCAGTAAAAAAAGAAGCGACGGAACAGTCAGCGCGACAGAAGATGGTGGAAATACTGAAGCGCAGTACCGATCGAGGTCTGTTCACCATCCAGCTCTCAACCGGGCATGAGCGTACGCTGTATGCATTCCTCGATCCAACCTGTGCGGTCTGCAGAAGTATGGAGCCGGCAATCGAACAGCTGGCGCAGCGTTACAACGTTGTTGTATTCCCTGTATCAGTCGTGAATGACGGCGGCGATGCTGTAGAGAAGATCATTCCGGTTTTATGCGAGAAGGACCAGACAGCTCGTGCTGTTGCATGGAGTGTTCTTTTCCGACCGGACGCAGGTATGCTGGTTCCGGGACAGACAACACCTCCACAGGTGAGCTCAGACTGTTCCGCGTCGGCTCAGGCCGTAGTAGCCGTAAACGATACTGGCTTCCGCACCTTTGGTTTTTCAGGTACGCCGACAGTGCTGACTGACACGGGCATTCGCCTGGCAACGGGCATGCTGACCGCGCCGGATAAAATTGATCACTTCCTGAAAATTACAGATCCAATGTCACCAGAACAGGTCGACCGCTTTGTGAGTTCCCTCAGTATCCAGGAGTAAACCATGAATTATACGCCCGTTAACCAGGCGCTCATGAAGCGCAATGCCTGGAACTCCCCTGTTCTTGAGCTTTTGCGCGACCACCTGCTGTATGCCGGAATTATGGCAGGAAGTGTGGTGGCGGGGTTTATCTGGCCACTCGCCATACCGCTTTTGCTTTTGCTGGCCATCGTGGCCAGCATCAGCTTTGGAACACACCGCTGGCGTATGCCCATGCGAATGCCTGTCCACCTGAATAAAGTAGACCCCTCTGAAGACCGGAAGGTACGACGCAGCCTGTTCAGAAGGTTTCCCTCACTGTTTCAGTATGAAACAACGCAGGAAAGTAAAGGTAAGGGAATATTCTATCTCGGCTACAGGCGAATGAATGATATCGGTCGCGAACTCTGGCTCACCATTGATGACCTGACCCGTCATGTGATGTTCTTTGCCTCGACCGGTGGAGGGAAAACCGAAACCATCTATGCGTGGATGCTCAATTCATTTTGCTGGGGTCGGGGCTTCACCTTTGTTGACGGTAAGGCGCAGAACGACACGGCGCGCACCTGCTACTACCTGGCCCGCCGCTTTGGGCGTGAGGATGATGTGGAATACATCAACTTCATGAATAGCGGCATGTCCCGCAGTGAGATGATCCACAACGGTGATAAAAGTCGGCCACAGTCTCACCAGTGGAACCCCTTCTGCTATAGCACTGAGGCCTTTGTTGCTGAGACGATGCAATCAATGCTGCCGACCAACGTACAGGGGGGAGAATGGCAGTCCAGAGCAATTGCAATGAACAAGGCGCTGGTTTTTGGCACAAAGTTCTATTGCGTCCGTGAAAACAAAACCATGTCGTTGCAGCTGCTGCGCGAGTTTATGCCACTGGAGAAACTGGCAGAGCTTTACTGCCGTGCCATAGACGATCAATGGCCAGAGGAAGCTGTCTCTCCGCTCTATAATTATCTGGTAGACGTACCGGGTTTCGATATGGCCACCGTTCGCCAGCCTTCAGCCTGGACAGAAGAGCCGCGCAAGCAGCACAGCTACCTGACTGGGCAGTTTCTGGAAACCTTCAACACATTTACGGAAACGTTCGGTAATATCTTCGCTGAGGATGCCGGTGACATTGATATTCGCGACAGCATTCACAGCGACCGGATACTCCTGGTCCTTATCCCGGCAATGAACACCTCTCAGCACACAACCTCTGCACTGGGGAGAATGTTTGTTACCCAGCAGAGCATGATACTGGCCCGGGACCTGGGACATCGTCTGGAAGGGCTAGATTCCGAAGCTCTCGAAATCACCAAATACAAAGGCCCCTTCCCCTACATGAACTATCTCGACGAGGTGGGAGCCTATTATACCGAGCGTATTGCCGTTCAGGCCACACAGGTACGTTCCCTGGACTTTTCTATCGTCATGATGAGCCAGGACCAGGAGCGCATTGAAAGCCAGACCTCAGCCACAAACGTTGCCACCCTGATGCAAAACGCCGGCACTAAGGTTGCGGGTAAAATCGTAAGTGATGATAAAACGGCAAAGACAATCACTAATGCCGCAGGACAGGAAGCCCGGGCGAACATGGTCAGCCTGCAACGGCGTGACGGTATCATTGGTACCTCCTGGATCGATGGCGACCACATCAATATTCAGATGGAGAACAAAATCAATGTGCAGGATCTGATTAAATTGCAGCCAGGTGAGAACTACACGGTGTTTCAGGGCGATCCGGTTCCGGGAGCATCCTTCTACATCGAGCCGCAGGACAAAACGTGCAATGCACCCGTCATTATCAACCGATACATCACGATTAACCCACCGAACCTTAAGCAACTACGTAAACTTGTTCCACGAACAGCGCAGCGACGTCTTCCTGCTCCGGAGAACGTCAGCAAAATCATTGGTGTTCTGACAGAAAAGCCCTCGCGTCGGCGTAAAGCGGCAAAAGCTGAACCCTGGAAGATAATCGATACCTTTCAGCAGCGTCTGGCCAATCGCCAGGAAGCGCATAATCTGATGACTGAATATGATACGGACCACCGTGGACGGGAAGAAAACCTCTGGGAAGAAGCGCTGGAGGTAATCAGAACAACCACTATGGCAGAACGTACAATACGGTACATCACGCTTAATAAGCCTGAATCGGAACCGACGCAAGTAAGCGCTGAAGAAATTCAGCTCGCACCAGATGCGATACTGAGAACGCTGACACTCCCGCAGCCGGCTTATATTCCTCCTTCCAGATATCGAAACGAGCCATTTATCTCCCCGAAACTGCCTGATTCACCACATCCGGATATGGAGTGGCCAGAGTGATAGTTCAAAAAAATTGTCTTGTTTCAGGAACAGCTGCCGATAAACAAAATGATATAGAAATGAAGGAAATGAAATGAAGAAACTACTATTTGCCGCCCTCTTTGGTTTTTCATGCGTTGCCGCTGCAGCGCCCCAGCCCGTTATCGACACCGATGCCGTGGCGCAGCTGACTGAAATCCGTAACATCCTCCTCACGAACCAGCAGAAGGTGTACGCCTGCTCCGATGGCGAGAAGCTTTATACTGTTGGGTTGCAGATAAAACACGATGGTTCTGAATACAAATGTGTTTTAAAGAAAGACCATGCTGAATGGGAATTAGTCCCACGCATCGCATTCAACTAAATAAGGCCGCGAAAGCGGCCTTTTTTTTGACCTGATTATGCTACCCTCCGGATTGGGCACAGATTCACACTATCCCGTTCTGCTGGCAGTACGAGAAATTGATAAGTATGATTGATAAAACAGGGGGCAGAGAATGAACATTCCTAAACAGACACTGGTTTTATCTATTGCAGGTTGCTCACTTCAGTTATTCTTTATTTTCGCTTCTTTCATAGGTGCTGATGATAGTTTTGCTGTCTTCTGGACATCATGCGGCTTTGCCTATGTATTGCTTGCGTTCCATGTAGTCACGGGCGTTGTCGCTTGTTATGACATAAAACATCCTCTAAAAGTTTAAAAGGCCGCATTTGCGGCCTTTTTTATTTCTTATCTGCGGGCTAAATTCCATCTGGTCCCCGAATGCTTATAACGGTGAAGGTGGTTTCCAGTTTGGTCCTGACTCATTGCGCACAGCTTCTGTATTACTCCCCTGATTCGTCATTTCAGCAAAGCGCATCTCGCTTTCAACACGCACCTGGTCGACCTCCGGTCGCGAGATCTGGTATTCACCTTCATCACGGTGGTTCACATTGTGCCATGCCACCATTTTGGCAAAAGCTGTATTGAACTGTTCATTATTCCCTTCCGGAGCCATCGCGACGCTCGGAGAACGGCTGAAGAGAACCGGCGCGACTTTGACCATATCCCGCTTAAGCGCATCGTAATCGCCACTGTTCCGGAAAATAACCCTGTCGCCATAGTCGGTACAAATATGGCGGCCTGTCTCCGGATCGCGGAACTGGACGCGACCGTTCTTCTTCAGTGAAGCCCGCAGGCCAGGAACACCGGAATACATCGGCGTTCCGCCTGGCTCACAGATAACGACACATCGGTTGTCTGTTGTAGATTTCACCGCATTACCACGACGATCCCTGTAATCCCATCCTCTCAGCTGCGATATCGCAGCCTTGTCACCTTTCACCGCTTCAGCTTCAACCCACTGCCGGTAAGACGGCGGATACCATTTCCCCTGCCCGATAAGCTCAGCTCGTTCAGCCTTCATGGTTTCTTTCAGCGCAATCAGTGCCTGCATGCGCTGAAGCTCTGCAATATGATAATGCAGCTTCCTCACCAGAGGGTCACGATGTTCGATACGGATGCGCGCTTTACGTATCCTGCATTCGTCATGAATCGCCTGGTAACGTTCACGGCCATGCAAATCAGGGCGCTGCCAGTTAGCCCGCCAGGCTGCATAACGGGCTTTCAGATCTTCTCGCGCAGCTGCGCGCGCTTCGCGACGCTGGCGACGCAATTCAGGATCACGCTTCATACCCGGAATATCGCGGTCGCTCACGGCCAGTTCCGGATTGTAACGGCTGGCCGGCTTAACACGTTCAAAGATGTCTGCCGGCACCGAAACAAACGAACCAGCATGGGGTTCCGCACGCGCAAGCGTCAGATCAGGATGAACGTGGCTGGCCTTTACAGGGGTCTGTTCGTGATTGTAAGCGTCCATCACAACCAGGCCCTGCTGCTCGCGCATCAGCAACAGCCCCTGACGCGCCAGTAGCTCATGACAGCGTTCCCAGGTAAATTCACCACTACCGATAAGCGACTCAATGTCCTGACGGCAGTGTGAAACCGCATAGCCCCAGAGGCTTTCCTTATCAGAGAAAATCTCACGTTTCAGCGCCCCCTGCGGGCCCGAACCTGTTCGCAGTTTTCGCCATTCCCGGTCGGATACTGGGGTGGCTTCCAGACTGCCGCCGGTGAACTGTTCCGCAGGGGGAACCTGCTGGAAAATGTCTTTCGGTACCGGCTGCCAGCCTCCTTTATACGAGTCCAGAATAGCCTTCGTTAGCGCAGGCCACACACGTTCCGCCCTGACAGGTGTACGCGTTGAGTCATACCCGTCACAGATAACCAGACGGTCATGCTGTTCTTTCAGATACAGTCCAGACTGTGCCAGAAGCGTATGCACTGACTGTATGGTTCGCTGCGTTGGATCCTGATCAAGTGCAATCAGCGGCGCCCGTAAACGTGCGATCGCATAGTCCGATAAGGATTCTTTCTCTGTCATCCGTTCAGGGCGAGACGGCATAATAATCTTGTCTGGTTCATAGCGGCCGACAGCCGGAACTTGCGAGAAAATGTCCTGTACAGGAGGAACAAACTCACCCAGTTTACGAATAAGTTTATCGGTATCAAAGGCGTGTCCAAACGCAGAAAGCGTAACGCCAGGACGTTCACTGTCCCAGCCATCCTTCACTTTTAGCTCGCCGCTCTCCTTTGTCAGGAACAGGCCTTCTTTCGCAAAACGCTGATGGAGAGAAGACCAGTCGGTCACCGGTGACTCCCGTAAACCAGCTATTGCCGTGTCAGCGATATATTCTCTCAGGCTCTGATTACGGCCACGTTTCCAGGCACTTTGACGATCGCGTTCAACAGAGGTACGACGAACAATACGATTATCAGGGGCAATCACATAGCAGCCATTGTCAGGTGAAAACCCATGTTTGAGCTCCAGTTCACGACAGGCCTTACTCAGTTTTTCCTGGCTGTAAGCAAGACGGTTAAGATAACCAGTCTCCGGATGTACGCGATTTACAGCGATGTGAACGTGGAGGTTATCCGTGTCAGTGTGAACGGCAGCAACGAACTGATGGCCCGCTAAACCGAGACGGGAAAGTGTATGGCTGACCGAATCGTAAATCTGTTCAGGGCGCGGACTTTCGTGCGACTGCCAGCTCAGAATATAGTGGAATACAGGGTCGCTTTTGTTATGGGCAAACTTCGTTTTACGTGCGGAGAACTCCATTTCTTCAGCTGCACTTTCAATTGATGTGCAATTGTGGAAACAGGTCACACCGTAAAAATTCACCCATTCCCCGCCGTCAGGCATCACGTCAACCAGCGAGATAAACGACTCATCACGCAGTTTAGTAGCGTAGTCAACCAGACGGGAAAAGCGGCTGCTGTGCGGCATTTCTGGCTTTGTTCCGGAAGCTCTAACGGCTTCCATTAAATCATCATCGCGCGGCTCATCACGAACAGAAACGTACGAAACCAGGTCCCCAAAGGAGGACTTGCCGTCTTGTCGTTTCGGTGGAATAACCGGGATCATGATGTTGTTCTTCTCTCCGTGCTAACCGTTGTTCATGAGTTTATTTCTGAGCGTGGTCGACAGTTCTGTTATTGCGACAAGGACCGTGGAGTATTCCTTATCACCCACTCGTTTCCCTTCAACAAAGAGATGCTTTTGCAGTCTCCCCAGCCTTAAAAGCTCGGTCATAAAGCTGTCGTCGATGAGTGAAATCATCTTTCTGTTCATCGCTGCGTTACGGATATAAGCCGATACGCTTTGCCCCACTGCTTCCGCTTTCTGTTCAATCTCTTCGATTTCATCCGGCGTGAATCTCAGGGTCTTGATTACGGTTTTCTGCCGTTTATCACTTCCCCTTCGGGATGCTTTGTCGCTCATGTGTGCTCCTTACTCGGGTGTCGGGGCGGAGCCCTGACCAGGTGGCATTTGTGATATCGTGCGTGCGCGGTATTACAAATGCACATCCTGTCCCGTCTTTCGAGTCATTATACGCTTCGCTGGCTGTTTCGCCTAGTGGCGATTTGACGGCATAGGCAGTGCGGAGCACTGCCACTTTTGAGTGGTCAATGTTATGATTTGGATGACAATATTCTGAAAGGGGTAAGAAGATGAGTAAGAAGGCGTTTTATTCAGATGAAGATATCGAGCTAGCAAAGGTTACTCTGGCTGGTTTACCGGATCTGACACCTCAGCGCAAATCACAAAAGGAATTTCTGGATGCAATCCGTGATGACCTGTTAGCACTGGTAAAAACCAAAGGTTACACGGTCTCAGACATTAAAGAGACACTAAAAACCACGGGGTATGAAATCAGTGAGAGAGCACTTCGTGAAATCGTTCGTGATGCTGATAAAAACAAACCAGCCCGTAAAAATCGCAGGTCGACGGCAGAAAATTCGTCATCACCAACGAAATAATTCCTGCATCCTGAAGATGTGATGTACTGAAATTTTTCTTACCAGGATGAAATATTTTTTCAGCCTGGTAAGAAGGGAGATGATATAGAAATTACCATTCAAAGGTCGGAACGTCTGCCAGCATTTCTCCCCATGAAGTAAAATGAACCATGCTGATGTCAGCCTTTATCATGGCAGTGTAAATCACTATTCTCGCCGCTTTTGAAATACCATGATGTTTCAGAATGAGAAGCGGATAACTGACGGCATCAACACGAATGATGTAACCCAGATCGGATTCATGGATCCATTCGCTTTCATACTCGGCGTGACATAGTTCGCTCAGAATCTCGCTATCCCTCCGCGTAATATGGCTCAGACTACATTCCAGAACAGAACGCAAAACTTTGTGATTAAGTTCAGTACGCTGTCCCCATCCGAGCGATGCAGTAACATCCTCCCATGTCCATTTAGGGTTATCAGGAACCTGAGCAGTAAGCTGTTTAAATGGCAAGCTAAGTGCCGTCGACAGGTTCAACCCTGATGCAATAATACGCGGATAAAGTTCACTGGCTGTACATGAGGAAATCAGTTCTCCATTCACAAAGAGAGCTTCATCACCGTTATCAAGACGGATACAGGTGACGCCATGAGGCGCACGGGATATGTAGTGTGGCATGTTCCATTCCTTCCAAAAATGTGCCGGATAATACTCCGGCACTGTGTTATTAAATTACCGCCCCGTTGCAGGGCGGTGGTTATCAGGCGTACGCGCGGGAAAGCTCAAGCGTACTCAGGACGTGATCCCATTCAGCCCCGTTAAGTGCTGGAATATGGATCGGTTTATGAATACGCCCGCAACGGACAAGTGATGTCCCCAGTTGTTTCAGATGTGGCGCGATAGCGTCTGGTTTCAACGTTTCGCGGATTTTCCGTGGATGACGGGTTTTAACCCGCTCCTTTACAAAGTATTCGCGACATGCGACGATGAACTGGTCTTTCATAGTGCCTCCTCAGAGTCATTGTGATAACGAGCTGTTACAGCAGCCCGTGTAAACAGGCAGGGCACCCGCCCTGCTTTTTTATTGCCAGTCTTCCGGCAATATCCTGCGCGTCTTACGACGCAAATCTTGCAGGCCATCCGGCCTTTTCTGCCGTCGTCCTTTTCCGTTTTCTTGCAATGAGGGAAATGCCTTCATTACGCTAATGCCCTGACAGGGTGACGATGGAAAGCAGGGGTGAAGGACAGATTATTTGGAGCCTGCGAGAAAAAATCTGGACGGAAAGCGTCAGCGTCCCTTGCTGAACAGAGGCGCTCTGTCAGAGTGCATAAGTAATGAAAGGCTTTCACGGCAGAAACGGACAGGAAGGCAGAAGGCGCCGGTTAATCCGGCGTTCCCTTGCGGCCGCCGTGGCGGTCAGTGGGAGCGGCGCTGCCGGAACGGCAGCTGCAAGCGGGATGGGTTCAGGTATCGCTTGCTATCCGTCAGGACGGAGACGCGTGCGGCTCCGCGTAGCGCGGTGGGCGTACGGCCACCACGCGAAGTGCAGGCGACGACCCGGCAGCGACGGGGAGCCGAAGGTACCCAGATGTCAGTCCTGACAACATGCTTTTCGTCGTCATTTAGCATCACATTAATCCACAAAAAAAAATCAATAAAAGTGCAGAATCTGCACTTTATTCATATATACTTTCCCACAAAAAAAACACTAAAATAAGTGCAGAATCTGCACTTATTTAGGTATCAGAAAATGACGGGTTACGAACTTCGTTTATGGCGAAAAGGTATGAACTGGAGCAGTGACAGGGCGGCCGAAGAGCTTGGAGTCAGCCTGCGAACATGGAAAGTTTACGAGAAGTCGGAAAAGGTATCGCGGGTAGTAGAGCTGGCAACCGTAACACTTTCTATCGCTGCTGCTGTTCCTTCCTTCGGACACCGGAAAAACACCAAAGAAAAGATAATTACCATGATCCAGACTCTAACCGGAGCAGCTGGACTCATCGGGAGGCGCTGAGCACCTCCCCTGCCCGTATCAGGCGGCTTTCGATAAATCGCACATAAAGTCCATCATGGCTTTAAGTCTGCGCTGAGTGTTCAGCTTCGCTTCAAAGTCGTTGAGATAGTAAACAGGCGTATACCGTACACGATTGAACTGCATCGTGAGCGTGTTCCCTGTCACCACCTCCGCCGCAATCCCCAAAAGAGACAACTGGATAAATGCCATATCGGCAGCAACCGGATCAATATCGATGCAACTGGCGAACAGGTGCGCGGACGGATTGATATCAGCCTCAAGTAGACATTCAGCATAGGCAATAATCATTCCTGCCGAACCGCAGGCCGGATCGCTTATCGTCGCGATACCCTCCCGCGTGACCGTCTCTTTGATGCCGGAAACCAGCATTCTGGCCATCATTGACTGGACAGAATAGGGGGTAAAATATTGCCCCATACCTCCCGACCCCAGCTCAAGCTCCATAAAAATTGAGCCGATGAAGTCATGGAATTTAGCCTCCAGCGCGCAAACCATCAGACGGAACAACTCATGAAAATTGCGGATATCGTCCGCATCGTATCGCGCGCAGATCTTCCGGCAGTTTTCCGCGCTCTCTGGCGTTCTCACCCGCGCAATATCCAGTTCGCTCGCGGCAAGTCTGACAAAATCGCTGAATACATCCCAGCGGTGAAGGTGGCGGGCAGTCTGGTTAAACAGACTGATAAACTGCTTACGCGCAGTGTCGATGCTGATAAGACGCGGGGGGACTTGCTCTGACTGGACAGCCGGAGCCGTCTGCACGACAGGGCGGGCGGCTCCGCGCCTTTTTGTCTCATTGAAGAAATCGGCAAAGCTAATCTGGGTCATGTTTTTTTCTCCTGTCGCCCCGTCAGGGGCGGCGTTGTTGTCAGTTACAGGCGCGGCTCAGTTCAAGCGTGCGCAGCACATGACCCCACTCGCTCCCGCGCATGGCGGGAATACGTACGGATCGCCCCTTTTTCCGGCAGTGCGCAATATGACGCCCCAGTGCCCGCATTTCCGGACTGAGGGCATTGCAGGCGATTTCACCGCGTTTGATACGCACCTGCTTTTTCACGGGCGCGTTTTGAGCCTCCTGCATCTGGACATAGAGGGCGGTTGGTGTAACAATCGAAACTTCACTGAATTGCATGGGTTTGTTCCTTTTAGTGAAAGCCGGATTTTTTCGTTGGAATCGCTCAAATCCGGCGTGGATGGAGCAGGTGTAAGCCTGCTTTTTTCATTTCTGGCTCTGGCTCTCAGGGCTGAATGCTGCTTTCACCTTCGCCACGATATCGGCGTGATTCAGGTTGCTGTAATCACGTACGCGGAAATAACGCTTTCCAATACGGACAAAAATGTCCGTCACGTTCATACAGATCATCTCTGCCAGCATGAAGGTTTCAGTGTCCTGCGCGGTGTCACAACGCCAGTTGATCATCGGTGGGTGCATTCCTGCCGCATCGTGGAATTTGTTCACATCGATTTCCACGGGGGCGATCAGTGCGGACTTTTCACGGCTCAGCCAGTAGGCCATTTCCGATTCGGCGCTGGCGCTGGAATCAAGAGAAGCGAAAGAATCAGTCGTGTGTAAATGCATGGTTTATCTCCTTTTATCAGTACATGCCGGATATCCGGCGTGGGGTTACAGCTGTACGTATTGCAGGTTGCGTTTCAGTTCAAAAAGAAAATCAGGTTGAAACGACCAGGCGCGCCAGTTAAGCGTTCCGTTGGTGCGGATCTCCACCTGCACATCGCCGTATCGGGACACATCGGACACGGTGACAGTGACGCCCTCTTTCAGCGCAGTGGCCTGAGCCACCCACTCCTTCGCGACAGAAACAGGGTTTTGTTCTTCCTCCATCTTCCTGGAAGATTCTTGAGCGGCGGTTTTGACGTTGACGTTTCGTGTGTGCATCCTGGTTTTCTCCTGTGGTGATGGTTGCCCATCTCCCTGGTGAGTTCTCTCGCGGCAAAGGGCAAAGGAGCGACGGCGGGGCGGCAGGAAAAGGGCGCAGACAAAAGTTTTTGCAGTCCCTTGCAAAAAGTTTTGGCGGCGTTCATTTAACCCTTTGGATGACGTCCTGACGGTGCTACGACCAGCCCTCCGCGTGAGGACACACGGGGGATGGACTCACGCGGGTGAACAGGAGTGCACACACCCGACACGTCGGAACGGCGTGTCGCCATTAGAGCGACGGCTTCGCCGGCGCGGTGAAGGCGTTCCGGACGGTACGGCCGGAGAAGCCGCAGTTGTTGACCTTTGCCATCAGACCCTAGCGATAGCCCGAAACCGCTTGCGGGTTCGGCGGAGACTGGCTGGTGCGTAAGCAGCTGCCTGGCGGAGTGGGGCTCGACGACTGGACCGCCACGCGGGCCAGGAGCCGAAGGTGGCCATTGCCCTGCCCGTCTTTCTGGCTCTGCCCATCACGGAACTGCAGCGAAGAGAACTAACCAGCAGGATATCGATCAAAACAGACAGGATGAGGCACTCGGAAAAGTCCTTTCTGAAGCACAGCTTCAGCAGACTAATCGCAACAGCGTGAATTAACAGCAGCCAGGAATTGATTGATTGAGCGAGGACAAACCAGAGGGAGCAGAGGGGCAGCGCCGGAGGCGCGCCCCGCTTCCCCCGAACCCCGCAGGGGTACGGTCCGTCCCGGAAGTTCAGGCGTGCGGTCGCGTCGGGATGGAAAAAGGGGCTACCGGCGAACCGGCAACCCCTTCATAAAGGCGCTTCAGGCATGTCAAACCAACTCAGCCCTGAAAAGGCGGGGTTTCCCCCGCCTCCAGGTTGCTACTTACCGTTGGATTCGTAAGCCAGAATTGCAGCGACCTCCCGTTGTCCGTCCCTCAGGCGAATTTCGCAAAGCGATTTTCGCGTCAGGTAAGTGAATATCAGCAGTGTGAGACACACTATGAGTACGCACCAGATAACGGTACTTCGCGGCAGTTTCATGGTTTACTCCTCCTTGCATTAAGCACGGTAAGAGGCCATACTGTTGTTGATCAGACATACAGGGGGCCTCGTGGGTTAATGAAAATTAACTACGGGGCTTTCTGCTTTCTGCCACACAACACGGCAACAAACCACCTTCACGTCATGAGGCAAAAAGCCTCAAGCGCCATCGCCATTATATCCCGACGAGCCGATTCTGCCCAGGAATAACAGTCTGATTACTGGATAAATCCTGACCTTTACCTGATTTACTCAGGATCACTTCTGCCTGTGGACCAGTTATGTATCTGTTCGTCGAGCGCTTCAAGATGCTGATCAATGCTTTCTGCGAGTCGCTCACTTTCAGTCTCCAGCCAGCCGCTTAATCCGTCCCACTCATAGCACATCTCTTTCAGCTTTTCCGACATAGTCCGAAGTTTATTGCGCTGGCTGCGGGCAACCTTCAGCTCCGTTTTCCACGGATTGTTTCTCACGGCCATATAGACCTCAGCGTGATTTTGTTCGGTACCATCCAGCGCTCCAGCTCTTTCTCCGCCGGTGTTGAGGATCCCGCCACATCATGTACATCGAGAACAATGTCTTGCGCACGGTCGTAGTAAGCCTTCACCAGATGAGACAACGAGGGGCTGCGTTCCGTCCACGCCCACAACATTCGCTGGATGTCATAGTCCCGTATATCCTGCTGGGACCAGAACTCATACCATGCACGCAGTGTCTCCGGTGTCTGAAATGCCAGGTCGATTTCAGCCTGCCCCACGCGGTTCTGGTACTTCTCTTCCTTTTCACGGTGTCGCCGTGATTCCTGACGGGAATAAAGATTATCCTCGCGCACTTCCCGCTGCGTGTGGCGCTCTCTGATGCTGAACGCCTGCTCCGGAAACAGGTTCTGCACCATGTTGGTACCGAGCGGAGGGTAACACAGGCGACCGCGGCTACTGATCAGTATGTCAAACGCCTCTTCATATCGGGCCAGAGAAATTTTATCGCCCTTCAGCCAGTACGCCCCGCGCACCTGGTTGATCGCCTTTCCACTAATTTTACTGCTACCAGTCAGGAACCGGAAAAATGCTCTGGAATAGGGATACGGCTGCGGGTGTCGGCTTCCGTACCGCCCGCCCCCCTCTTCTACGGCAATAATGGCTCGTAACGCTGCCTCACGCTCCGGCAGTTGCGTGACAAGAGAAAGGTGACGAGGGATCATCAGGCCACCTCCATGCGCAGCGTTGAGAGAATATCGAATATTGAGTATCCATCACTGTCCAGCCTGCTGGTCAGGCTCAGCACATGGTTTATCACAGCAGCGTCAGATTGTGGGCATGAGCGGATACAGGATACTTCCTGCCCTTTTCTCCAGACCAACAGCATGATCCAGTCCTGACTAAACTCACCAGGACTACACAGAACCACTTCAAATCGGCCATGAGTGGGCGAAAAACGGATCTGCACGGGAAATAAGCCCCCGAACTCGCTACGATACTCCCCGTTAACATCCCAGTTTTCAGGCGCACTCAGTGCCCCCATAACAGCGTGTGTCATCTCACGGCGGTAGGAGTAACCAGCGGCGCGGCAGGTTTCGAAATCTTCACCGATCATGGAGGAAAGCTTAAAGTTTGGCATATTCATCAGATATCTCCTTATTGCCGCCCCGTAGGGCGGCTATCCTTATCAGGCGGCAATTGCCGCGTTGTCAGTGTCGGTATCGGTGCTGTCTTTTGCATCAGGCTGCGGTGACTGTAACCATGCAGGAACCCAACGGTTCTGCTTCATAAAGAACTCCGCATGCACTGCCGCGTCGCCTTTCTTCATTTTTTCTGCGTCAGCAGCGGCACCAGTCAGACCTGCATCTTTAAGTGAAGTGACTATCTGTGAATGTTTCAGGCTACCGAAGTAGTTCTCTTTTGTAGGCTGCCACCAGTCGCGAAGGTGAAAACCTATCGCGGCCTCAACCGTATCGAGAGGGCTACGTGATGTGTGTCCATTATCACGCGTCTGTACACCATCTACGGAACAAGCCGCACAGAAGGCCAGCAATGACATCAGTACCTCTCCGTTCAGGGCGAAGAAGGTCGTGAAGTCCTTCTCCCATCCTGCTGGCAGCAGGGTTTTCAGGCGCTCTTTTTCGGTCATCAGGGCTTCAAACGCTGCGCCTTCTTTACCGGATGGGGCGTTCTCAGTGAGGCTGCTGTGAGAAACGGTCAGGTTGATACGGAACGGATGCGGCGTGGTCACACATCCAGCAAAAACGCAGGTACACATACGCCAGACCATAAGCGCCACAGCCTTTTCAGGTTGCTGCATTAGCGCGGCCTGTACCGCCAGAGTGCGCTCGGATGACATTTTGGTGAGCAGCGGGATGCTGATCCCTTCTGCTGCATCAGGTCGATGCATATGAGTCACGGCAGGAGACTGCGCGGAATCCTCTCCGTTACTGTCATGGTCAGGTAAATCAGACATGCGGCATATACCACGCTGAATACGAAGCGCACCGTGCATGTAGCTCACCACCACGCCTGATTTTGCTTTCAGATCTTCTGTCCACCCACGAAGCTCAGCGGCATGTTCAATGAGGGATATTTCGCTGCTAATGGCCTCGGCTTCATCACTGTCAGGATCCAGAGCGTTAAATTTGTCGGACAGTTCATCGATACGGCGGCTGTCATCTTCGCTGTAGATTGCATCTGGCTCCGGTAGAATGCGGTAGTCCTTTCCGTCAGGTCCGTAAAGGTTAATTGCAGCCAGACGTCCGGTACCCCACATCCAGCCCTCTTTTTGATGGATTTCCTGAGCGATCAATTCAAGTTTTTCCAGTACCAGACGTTCAACAAGCAGACTGTCTACTGTTCCGTCCCCTTCCTGCTCACTGAACAGATCTTCACGGACAATTCCGCCTGCGGCTTCATAAACTTCCCGCCCGATAAATGCGAAACGTGGATGCGAGACAGAAATTTCACTTTCCGTAATACGATTTTTAAGTGCGTTTACGGTAGTGCGTCCCCATTCCTCCTTTACGCTTTCGTAAACAGCAACCTGACGCTCAGGATCGCTTTCAAGACACAACACCTGACACTGTTCAACATCAAGCTGACCTTCTGCCAGAAGTGCAAGCAGTGACGGGGCAAGACTGGCAAGTTTGAGCATGCGCTGGACGTGGCGGGAACCGTACCCAAGCACCTCACCAATCTGCGCGGGAGTTTTTCCCTGCGCCGCCAGTGTACCAAACGCTGTGATCTGCTCGGCAGGGTGCATGGTTTCAAGCTCGTTGTTCTCGGCGTAAGAAGCCTCAACAGCAAGCTCGTCGCTGACACGTTTAACCGGAACCTGATAATCTGGTTTGATACGCCCCATTTCAGACATGAGCGTCAGCGCAGTCAGACGCCGACCACCTGCTGCCACACCGTATTTTCCCTCGGGCAGGGCATGGACAACCAGATTGTGAAGCAGTCCGAGGCTTTCAATGGAGTTAGCCAGTCGCTTAACGCTCTCGGTGGTGTAGGGCATCGTGCGTACGTTCAGCGGTGATTTAATGAGATCGGTCAGCGGAACATACTCAATGACTGCCGCATCGAGGGCTGTTTTCAGCGCCTCGTTTCCGGCAGTTTTATTCTTACTGGTTTTTTTTGGTGCTTTTGATTTAACATCTGCAACTGTCATGATTTAGTACCTCTCAGTATTAATGATTGTCTTGCCCTGCGGAGTGACAGCTCCGACAGGGCCCCTTCTTACTGCTGTTTTCTGGCTCTGTAACTGGCAAGAGCGCGGTTAAGCAATGCCCCCACGTCGTTCTCAAAGTTCCACGCGCACTTCGTCAAAAACCCTTCTTCACCCCGCACAACAAGCTGAAAATAAGTACCCTGATCGTTCTCAATACTGACGTTGGTGTACTGCGCCACCAGAGCGGTCGCCTCTTCACGGGTAAACGGCCCCTGAGGCAGCACCACGGGTGCAGTGACAGTACTGCCATTCAATAGAGCCGCCAGTTCGTTTTCTTCGGCGGTGGGTTCGCGCAGCAGCACTGGCTGATTCAGAAATTCCTGTAATGTTTTTCCCACTGAATACTTCCTTTAAAAAAGTGGCTGGTTTTAAAACCCATCACCCGTTGAGTTACGGGAGCCGCGGTTTTGACGTTTCGCGGGAACCTGCTGAACTTTCCCGGGGGATAAAACATCACCCGTTTGAGAACCTTCGCCGCAGGTGCGTAAACGACACCGGCCGAGGCAGATGTCCGGGGCGGACGCAAAAAGTTTTTGCCTGCAAAAAGTTTTGGTGGCCGTGCGTCAGCATTCACCCTGGACAGCCACGAGGACTGTGGCGGTCTCAGCACCCGGAGGAGGGACTCAAAGGGGTGTAAAAGGACCGGATGGAATGGGCAGGGACACGCCGCAATGACGGGAAGCCGCGCGCGGCGAAACGACATTGCCCCCTACATCACGACGGGGTATTTACGGCGTGATGCAGGGAGCGCAGGAAACGGCGCGACTGAGCGGCGCAGCCGGAACGGCTGCTGCAAGCGATGGGGGTTGCGTCATGGGATGGACACCCGCTGCCCCGCAGGGGCCGGGCAGAGACAGCTTTGCTGGCTCTGTGCGAAGCATGACAGCCCGCCCGGACGCCCACTGCAACAAAGGCAATGAGTTTGATTTACAGCATATCTTACTGAAAAAATTACTTTTTATTTGCCTCGGCCATTTCGGAATATTGTGGATCGCTGGCTTTCGGCAACTGCTGGCTAAGCTGGCGGTAATGGCGCAACCTTTCCAGAAAATATTCGCGAAGCTCTTCGGGCACCTCTCGTGCCACAATTTCCGGCACCACTGGCTGATTTAGCCGCTCTTTAAATGCCACACCTGACGCGGCCAGGTCTACGGCGATCCTGTCCTGATCCTCTTTTGAACGTACCGAAAGATTAAATTCGCTCATGTTTTTCCTCTCTTTCACGCGCCTGCAACGAGATCGTTGCTGACTTTTTCTGCCGGGGCGGTTTGTAACTGCGCCGCAGGCGCGGTAACAACCGCCGGCAGGCAAAGCCTGCCAGGGTTTTTCGCGCGGGCTAACAGGCGGATGATACCGCCTGCCAGGTTATCAGTTACCTTTTCCACCCTGCAAAATGAAATGACCGCCGATATACACCGCACGCTGGCAGGTCATGTAATAGCATATTTCGTCGATCACCTGCTCCGTTCTTAATTCCCGTTGACCATTTTCACGTCGACGGGCGTTAATAATATTTTTGTACTGACGCAGGATGTCACGGGTCTGTGGATCAAGTTTCATTTTTATTCTCCTTTGTGGCGGGGCCCTGCCCCGCCTCTGACATCAACCGTTGAACACGTAGCCATCCAGAAATACCAGACCATCCAGGAACAAATCCCGCGCCCAGGCTCCCATATCGAAATAGCAACGCAGCGATTCCGGAATGTCATTGAGAAGGCCGCACTCTTCTGCCATAGTCCAGGCGTAGTCCTCTTCGCTCTCAGCTTCTCCGCAATAAGCATCCTCGAAGGCGTCATAATCACACTCTCCGGAGTATTCCACCCAGGCAATAAATGCAGCATCCATACCGTCTTCTACTGCGCGCTTGTAGGCTTCAATGAAATTCCAGTCAACGGAAGATTCGGATGCAAATGCTGACGGGATCCCTTCCCAGTCCTGGAACATGAGTTCCGGGTCGGATTCATTGGCGTGCAGCTCGTTGCAGGCTTCCAGAAACTCTGCTTTATCATCAAAGTCGGTGAGGTCAAACCATTTACCGTAGAGGCTACCGCAGTTGTATTTGTGGTATGTACCTACATAAATCGCCGGGGTGGTAGTGTTCATAAAACTCCTCCAGTGTCTGTGTCGTCTGAGTTCCGGCTTACGCCGTGCCGACACGACAGCCCGACTTCGAGCGGAAGATGCAGGGGCGACACCGGAGGCCGCAGCGCAGATAAACAGCGATGACGGTCTGGACGGTTCTCCCGCGAATATTGAGCGGGAGAACGACGGGAAGAACGGCATCAGGCGTAAAAATCTGCGACCGGGCGAGGATGGCGGCGGAGCGAACCCTTGCATCTGAAGCGATCGGGCTAAAGTGAAGGCACGGCGTTAGCCGCAGACCGCACGGACGTTTTCACCTGCGTCCCCGTAACATCGTGGAGGGGGCGCCGGTAAAGCGGAGCGTGCGACATCCTTTTCGCAATAAGGCGGGGCGCATTGCCCCGCCCAAAATCAGGCGGCAATCCGGATGCCGGAGAAGGATTTCATCATCGCGTCAATCTCGGTTCGTGCGCTGCTGACCACATCCCGCAGCCAGTGTCTGTCAAACCAGTCGCGGGATGGGCTGTCAGGGTGACGAAGGGCATAAGGCACGTGGGTCTGCCCGACTGTACGGCCATTGCATTCCAGACGGATTTGCAGACGGCGAAAGGTTTCCTTCCCGTCGAGTACCGCTTTAAGACGCGCGTCGAGCGTCTCATTATCCCACTGCGCATCATCCTGCACCTGCTCCACTTCCGTTACTGTCAGGAGGAAATTACGGGTTCGGCGGGTAAATACCAGCGGTTCAGCGGCGGGGCGCAAGGCTTCCATCAGGCGGTATCCGGCGGATGCCACGCAGCTACAGACGTGGTTAATCTCGTCACGCAGGGCTTTCAGCAGACAGAGGATATGTTTCGTGGACATAGCCTCAGGGCAATTATCATATTCAAGCGAAATGGTTCCGGCATGAGCCTTACGATGCCCCAGCGAATTACGATAAAGGCGGACAATCAGTTCACTTCCTGCCAGTAATGACAGCAGCACCTTCATTGCCTGATCGGACATCAAACCACGCAGTGCAATCTCAGGTAACAGACGCTGCAACTGTAAAGCATCGAGCTGGCCATAGAACGCAACGCCTTCTCCTCTGGAGTAATTCAGGCTTGTATCGATATCCATGTTGGCTGGCCAGCCGCGGGCTACGAGCGTGTTTCGGGTATGACGGTGCATAAAGCGGTAAGCAATGGTCATGATATTCTCCTCTTCTGAATGCGGCGACGTCTTCGCCGTGCCGACACGACAGCCCGACATCGAGCGGAAAATGCAGGGGCGACACCGGAGGCCGCAGCGCAGATAAACAGCGATGACGGTCTGGACGGTTCTCCCGCGAATATTGAGCGGGAGAACGACGGGAAGAACGGCATGAAGCATTAAATCACTGCGACCGGGCGAGGATGGCGGCGGAGCGAACCCTTGCATTTGCAGCGTTCGGGCTAAAGTGAAGGCACGGCGCTCACATCCGCCGCGCCAGCGCGGCATAAAAAGCGGAGTTAACGACATCCTCTTTCGCTGTGAATTGTCACCGGTTGCCGGGGACGCTCCCCCGGCCGTTCTCAGGCTACCAGCGCGTCTTTCAGTGCGTAGACGTCATTCCTTGCTTCCTTTACGGAATCGGGTTCAGGCCGCCCGGCCTCCCAGGCCATTCCGGCGCGATGCTCCAGCTCACACTCATAGTCGCGCAGGACGCGTGCAAGTAAAGCTGCGGGTACACTCACCTGACGGTTTGCCGCTTCCCGCTGATGGGTCAGGAGATCGCTGACAGTCAGATTATTTACCCCCTCCTGGCGGTATTGCGTCATTTTCATTTCACCAAGCGCCTTCATCACCGCCCGGATTTCAGCCTCGTCCGGTTCTGGCTGGGTTTCACGGCAGGCCACGCTAATCCCCTCTTCCGTCCAGACCAGCAGGACCAGGGGTTCGTCAGACGTGAACATGGTTTCAAGCTGTACACAAAGTTCTTTGCGGGTTCCGTACATTTTTTTATCTCTTTCGTAAGTGGTTACAGGCCGGGCATCAGCCCGGCAGGGTCAGTCAGCCCTGAAAGGTTTCGTCCAGCACCAGGGCTTCGCGGTAGGCTTCCAGAAGCAGGGTGTTGATCCGGCGCAGGGTCTGGGCGGCCATACGTTCAGCCAGCGTTGCCGCGTCGTGCCGGTGCTGAGATTCGAGGCGGTTCAGCAGCATCCGCACGTCACACATGGCATTGCTGAGCTCGGCCACGTCCGCGCGCAGGGATTCAAGGCCCGGGTAGTTCATGCCGCCTCCGGATAATCAGGGTAAAACGTACCGTCATTGGCCGCCGGCATCCTTCTCGCCCGTTCAACCTGTGCCAGACGGCGAACGCCGGCGGCGTGGTACTGCTCAAGCATCTCGATCCCGATATAGCGGCGGCTGGCTTCGGCGGCGGCCACGCAGGTGGAGCCGCTACCGGCGAACGGGTCAAGGACAATGGCCCCCGGACGCGTGAGCGATTCAATCAGTGGCCGCAGGCTCTGCACCGGCTTCTCCGTCGGATGGTGTCTGTTGCCCGTGTATTTCCAGGGGATCACGTCCGGGATGGGGCGGTCCGGGGTTTGCGGTCGCCCCTTCGCGAGCAGGTAAGCGTTCTCATGGGTGTAGCCCACGAACGTTGATTTGGAGGCATAACTCTTCGCAAAAACGATATGGCCAACAACGCGGAACCCGGCCGATTTCCACGCATTGAGAAACAGATCTGCGCGGTTCCATGCGTAAAAGCTCACCATCAGACTGTCGTTTTTGAGTACGCGGTACATTTCGTGGCACGCTGGCTGAAGCCATTCCGACGAATTGTCCCCGGCCAGAGTGCGACCGGTACGGTCCTTAAAGCCAACCAGATACGGGGGATCGGTAAGAATAAAATCAACGGCACGTGCCGGAAAACGGGACATCACCTGCACGCAGTCACCCAGGATATAACGGGACATAGACACACTCCTCTCTGATATGCGGCACCCTGTTGCGCCGTGCCGCCACAAAAACCCGGCTCTGAGCGGAGGGCGCAGGGGCGACGCCGCAAGCCGCAGCGCAAGCCTTTCACGGGCTGAATGCACCGTGAAAGGTGCGAACGGGTGAGGACGGAGACAACGTGAACCCTTGCGACCGCAGCGGCCGGGTTAGCGTGAAGGCACGGCGTTGAACACGCCGCCGGCTGGCGGCAGAAAGGCGGAGGGCACCGACATCCTTTGGTACTGATTCTGGTAGCTGAAGTAGCCTCCCGTGTATGACAGAATGACCATAAGTGCGTGTCAGTACACCACTTTGTAGGATCATAAGCCTGGTATGTTTTGGGACGCCTCCGGTCGGTGGCGTCCTTTTTTCCGTTAGCCCCCCTTTACGTGGTCGATAGCGAACTGCAATGTGTCCCAGTTAAAACCGATGCAGGCATCATGGCTGTGGTAACAGACACGCAT
Organism: Enterobacter cloacae complex sp. 418I7; assembly: GCF_050030705.1. Classification (NCBI taxonomy): domain Bacteria; kingdom Pseudomonadati; phylum Pseudomonadota; class Gammaproteobacteria; order Enterobacterales; family Enterobacteriaceae; genus Enterobacter; species Enterobacter cloacae complex sp. 418I7. The sequence goes on along the minus strand of NZ_JBLGUU010000003.1, from coordinate 43,831 downwards.
GGCTTCAGCAATCTCCCCCTCTGTCAGGCTGTCATTGAGGGACATAAAGTCATCAGCCAGCCAGAACGTTCCCATACACAGCGCATCCTGCGGATACTGCTGTAGCCGTGCGATGTGATCTGCCACGGTTACTCCCTCGCGGCAGGCAGATAGCGACGGCAGCACACGATCGGCAATGTCATTCCAGTTCCACTCTTCGTCCTCCGGAACTGCCTCTTGAATAGTGCCGGTTTCCACACCCGGCATCAGGGAAAGCTGCTCCAGCACCTCCCCCAGGTAAAGTCGTTCTCCGCAGGCATCCTCACTCCACAGATAATGGTTGTTGATATACACGGCAAACTCGCCGTTGTTGAGTTCAATACAGGTCAGTCTGAACATGGCTGTGTCCTAAGCATCCGGCACCCAGTTGCACCGTGCCGACACGACAGCCCGACTTCGAGCGGAAGATGCAGGGGCGACACCGGAGGCCGCAGCGCAGATAAACAGCGATGACGTTCTGGACGGTTCTCCCGCGAATATTGAGCGGGAGAACGACGGGAAGAATGGCATCAGGCGTAAAAATCTGCGACCGGGCGAGGATGGCGGCGGAGCGAACCCTTGCATCTGAAGCGATCGGGCTAAAGTAAAGGCACGGCGGGGAACTTCTTTAGGCAACATAGAGTTAAAAAATGGGCAAAGCAAAAACTTGAAAGTACACTCAATAAAGTAATAATACTGTATATAAATACAGTTCGGAGGTGCCTATGTTTGAATTATTGCGTGTCGATTGCGAGCCGGAAATTATCCCAATCCCTCTTTATAGCGAGGGATGCCCGGCGGGGTTCCCGTCCCCGGCGCAGGACTATGTCGAAGCCGAACTTGACCTCAACGATTACTGTATATCCCGACCCAGTTCGACATATTTTGTGCGAGCTATTGGTAATTCCATGACTGATATTGGGCTACATTCTGGCGATCTGATGATTGTTGATAAAGCCGAAAATGCACACCACGGCGATATCGTTATAGCTGAGATTGAAGGTGAATTTACTGTTAAGAGATTATTGTTGAAACCGAGACCAGGGTTACAGGCAATGAATCCAGCCTACCCTACTCTATGGCCAGAACCTGAGCAGCTACAAATTTTCGGTGTCGTAACTGCCTTTGTACATAAAACCCGGGGACATGACTGATGTTCGCCCTGGCAGATGTGAACAGCTTCTATGCGAGTTGTGAGAAGGTCTTTCGTCCTGACTTACGTGATAAACCGGTGGTCGTTCTTAGCAATAATGATGGTTGTGTAATAGCCAGATCGAAGGAAGCGAAACAGCTTGGGATCAAAATGGGGATTCCCTGGTTCCAGCTGAAGACAATGCAGTTCCCGGAGAAAGTGCTTACGTTTTCCAGCAATTATGAGCTTTACGCGAGTCTGAGCAACCGGGTCATGGCACATCTGGAAGAACTGGCGCCCCGCGTAGAGCAGTACAGCATCGACGAGATGTTCCTGGACATTCGCGGCATCGATGGCTGTACCGACTTTGAAGATTTCGGCCGGCAGCTGCGCGAGCACGTCCTAAGAGGAACCGGACTGACAATTGGCGTTGGGATGGGGCCAACAAAAACTTTAGCAAAATCAGCGCAATGGGCTTCAAAAGAGTGGCCGCAATTTGGGGGCGTGCTGGCCCTGACTACTGACAATCTTCGTAGGACGGAGAAACTGCTCTCACTGCAGCCAGTAGAGGAAATCTGGGGGGTTGGTCGCCGCATAGGCAAAAAGCTGAATACATACGGCGTGACGACTGCGCTACAGCTGGCGCGCATGAATCCTGCCTTTGTACGCAAAAACTTTACCGTAGTGCTGGAGCGAACCGTACGCGAGCTGAACGGTGAGGCCTGTATATCTCTTGAAGATGTACCGCCCGCGAAGCAGCAGATTGTCTGCAGCCGATCATTCGGGGAGCGCATCACCACTTACGAAGCGTTGCGGCAGGCTATCTGCCAGTATGCCGAACGCGCGGCTGAAAAACTGCGGGGAGAGCATCAGTTCTGCCGGCACATATCGGTCTTTATCAAAACCTCCCCTTTCGCAGTCAACGAAGCGTATTACAGCAACGTGGCCAGTGAAAAACTTCTTGTGCCTACCCGTGACACCCGGGACATCATTAACGCCTCAGTAAAGGCCCTGGATCGTATCTGGATCGACGGGCATAGATATGCAAAGGCTGGCGTAATGCTGAATGACTTCACCCCTACGGGAGTAGCACAGTTAAATCTTTTCGATGACGTTAAGCCGCAGGAACGAAGCGAGGAGCTTATGAAAGCCCTGGATGGCATAAACCATTCAGGGCTCGGGAGGGTATGGTTTGCTGGCCGCGGAATTGCACCAGAATGGCAAATGAAAAGAGAGATGCTTTCTCCGGCATACACGACCAGGTGGTCCGATATCCCCAAAGCCTCAATTTGAGTATCAGAAGAGGCCTTTCATTTTGACCCGGGCCTCTTCCAGTCGACGCTGCTCATCATCTTCAGCAATTTCAGGCTTGATTGCAGAATCAAAATTTCCTGCGCCCAGTTCTGCAAGCACATCACGGATATTGGCCTGGGATGGCTTCCATCCCGTTGTCTGACTGATTAAACCTACCAGGCTATCCGCCGTGAAACTCTTATCCAACAACAGCGCAAGTAAGCCAGGAAGCCGCGGGTCGAGGTGGTGAAGTGCTAAGCCGGAAATAAGCGCTCTCCTATATAAATCTCCTCTATCGTTCCGTGGGACAGAATCAATAATGTCTAAAGACACATTGTCCGCCACCTGGTCCGGATGAAGATAAACAGTAAACTTCTTCCGTTCCTCGCTCACAGTCCTATTCCCCTTTAAATGCAGCGATGGCTTCTACGAGTGATGTTTGCGGTGAATCCATCATGACAACCTTCGAGCCCAGATGTTGCCATGCTGCTTTAACAGCATCCTCGATCAGTGGCGCACCGCCACCAACAATATAAACGCGGTTAACGTCCCTAAACCCAGCCAAGTCATCGACAACCTGGGCACCCAGTGTAGCGATCGCGCTATCGATGGTATCCAACACCAGTGCCGTCTTGCTTTCGTCGTTGATAACCTGCCGGACGAAGTCAGCGTTTGTACGCTGTTTGATAAGTTCATCGGCGACCATAGCACTCGTGTTGCTGGAAGCCATTTTTAACGCCGTGAGTGCAGCGTTCGTTACCAGCGATACGCCGATATCAGAATTTCCGTGTATCGCGCTGACAGAGTCGAACTGGCCAACGATAACGCCAACGTCGAGAGTTGTACCTCCGAGGTCAATCACCAGAGACTTTTCGAACTGCCCTACATTGTCTTTCACCAGACGTTCAAATACGGCAGGCAAGGATTCTGGCATGACTTCGACGTGCTCGATGGTAAACACCTCGCCTTTGTTCAACTTGACTGGACGCATCAGGTTGTCGATTTTCCTCTGAATATTCAGCTCATTCTTCTGACAATCCCTTGTGTAGAACTCACTGATAGGCAAAGTAACAGTCAGTGAGACAGGCTGAGGTTTCAGCCCGCTGTTCAGAAGTGCATGGTGAACCGCCAGAACGTTTACATCGGTATATTGATACTCAATATGAGTAGTAAGAATGGATTCATTGCTGACTTCGTCATAGGTGTATTTTTTACCTTCAAGCTCATAGTTGAAGGTCTGACGTACGCCCATACCTTCCACCTTCCAACCCTGACGAAAAGAGTTAGATGACAATGACTTATAAAGTTTCTTATTGTGGAGCCATGCAAGTTTTACAGTTGTAGAACCATCATCACAATACACTTTCATCCTGAACCCCTTAATACTCAAATTGAGAAAAATGATTGAACTTAAGTGCCTAAGCACTCAGATTGAGTATTAAATCATAAGTATGAAATATTAAAACACAAGTAATATTTATGATTTATTAAAAAATAAATCATATCTCACACTTCATACTTCATATTTTTGATTACAGTTGTTGACTATAACTACGTATGTGACAAAATAAATCATACTTCACACATCATATTTATGAGGCAGAAATGATTACTGTCGTAGGTGGAAACAAAGGCGGTTCAGGTAAAACTACAACGGCATCAAACTTAGCAATAGCTCTAGCCCATGAGGGCCAAGACGTATGCCTGTTAAATGGAGACTTACAACGGACGGCCGCTAAGCACCATGCTGAGCGTGAAGCATCGGGGATAGAGCCAACTTTCACGCTCATCGAAAAATTCGATAATCTGACACAAACCCTTCGAGCATTAGACGAAAAGTATGATCATGTAATCGTGGATGTGGCAGGCAGAAACTCAAGAGAGTTCATTACTAGTGGAGTAGTCGCACATCAGATCATTGCACCATTACAATGCTCACAGCCCGACCTTGATACATTGACGGAACTTGCTCAGCAGATTGAAGCTATGCGTGATCTCAACCCTGAACTGAAGGTCTATTGCTTACAAAGCATGGCCACAACAAACCCAGTGCTAAGAGGAAATGAGCGGAAGGAGTTTCTGGAATACCTTGAAGAGTTTCCAACTATTGAAACGCTGCAAACAGTAATCTGTTTCCGCAAGGTCTATCGAGATTGCATGAGCAATGGAACGGGTGTCGTAGAAACGAATAATGAAGCGGCTAAAGCAGAAATTATGCAGCTAATGAAAGAGGTATTCGCATAATGGTTAAAAAGCCGAGCCAGCAAGCGACAAGCAGAACAGGTGTCACAGCAGAACAAGCTGAAGCCCTCGCGCAGCGCCTTGCCGATAAACCCTACGGAGCACCAGAAAAACCGGAACCTGAAAAACAGTGCCGCACGACAATCTCATTAGGGGAGTCTATGTTAGTGAAGGTCGAAGATATAGCACTGCGGAACAAGCGTAACGGGAAAGATCCTAAAAACGTCAGTGCAATAGTCAGAGAAGCCCTTGAACTTTACTTTCAGAAAACTGGCGAGTAAGAACGATATTACATCATAAGTATGATGTGTGAAGTATGACTTAGGCCGCATTAGCGGCCTTTCCAATATCATGCAGGTCCTCATAGCTTACAGAGAAGTTAAATGGTTCCTTTAAGTAATGACACAGCTTCAGTCTCCGGCATCTGGAACTGCACGCGGTGACGCGCCGCCACATCCAGCGCAAACACTTTCGTGTACACCTCCGTCGAGCTGATGCTCTTATGCCCCATTAAACTCTGAAGCACCTTGAGAGGAATACCGGCATACAGCATGTGCATGGCATAGCTGTGGCGGAATGTGTGCGGTGTCACCGGCACGGAGAACGTCACCCCGTCAGCCGCTGCTGCTTCAACCGCTTCGCTGAGCCAGGTGCGGACCGTCCGGTCGGTAATTTCCCAGATGCGCGCCTTCTCGGTTCTGCCGCTTCGCTTGTTACGTCGTTCAAGAGGTATTTTCAGCGTGGCCACCATCATTTCCAGCTGGCTGACATAGCTCGCATCGGAAAGCGGTACCAGCCGGTGAGCCTGACTGCCGGCGGGTGCCCGGCCTGCCGTTCTGGCGGCTTTTTCAGTCCTTTGTTTGAGTGTGGCCAGCTGCACGAAAGGGTAGGGTGGCACCAGGGAAAAATCACTCCGGGTCAGCGCCAGCGCCTCGTTAATACGGGCGCCGGTGTTCCAGAGGGTGGCCAGCAGCATCTTGCGGTGCAGATCAGGCACATAGTGGAGCAGGGCGCTCACTTCCGGCGCCAGCAGATATTTCGGCAGTTCGTCCTGAACGAGGGCCATCTGGCGCAGGGCCAGTGCGGCAGGGTAGTCGATGGCCACCGGCAGCTGCGCGGCCGAAAATGAGACACCCTGGCCGGGTATTGCCGGCATCATTGCTTGTTGTCCCTGCCGGACAGGTATTGCTCTGTAAGTCGTGCCAGTGCTTTCTGCGCGTAATCTTCGCCCGGGAGCAGACTGATTTCACCCCGGCGTTCCATCCCGGCGCCGATGGCGCTCAGCGTCGTCATCACCGGCAGCAGCCGGCGCAGCTGCTGGGCATGTCCGCACGCTGTACGGATACGATCGGCAAACGCATCCTCATCGCGGGAATATGTCCCGGGCGCAGGACGTTCCCTGCCGTCCTTTTCAGACTGCAATTGCTGACACAGTTTCAGCAGGGAAATAATGTCATTGGCGGCTTCGTTTGCGCATGGTCCGTTCATATATCTTGGTATCACCCTAATTTCCTTACAAATCATAGTCAGGAACCTCACGAGCTTGTCGTGCTCTGGACTTTCGTTGTTTTCGCCACTCAGCCCATAAGACGTTCTGTACTGACCAGGGGCTGTTATTATCAAGGTGTGATGAAGGCATGGCATTAAGTCGCCTCAGTCGCCTGGCCAGTATCATGGCACGCAGACCCAGACGTGAATACTGATAACGGCGTTCTTTAAAGGTCATCTGCCAGTCGGGAGGATTATCATAGTCACTGACAATACTGATATAACGGCTGGCTTCTGGGATCAGCACTGACAGTTCACGAATACGGTAAAGAATCCTGCTGGGTAGTACCCGCCAGTCACCGTCAATATCCTCTGTTGAGAATGGCTCAGCGCTAATACCAGTACGTGTGTACCCTTTATCATCTTCAAACCCTTCATCATTAACCACCTCCGCGCATCCCTGGGCAAATCGTTCGAGGCGAAATACCAGCTGAGTGGAAATAAAATAAAGCTCAGATTCTCGCTTTGTCGCTGCTGCTTCCTTCTCCCGCTGGGTTATCAGCCGCTGCCCGTACCACACACCACCGAATGCAGCACCTGCAGATGAAACCGCCGTAATGATCTGCGGCCACAGGCTGGCGCTGTCCTTCACCACCTTCACGCCTTCGGTCGCGATAAACCAGTCAGCCATATTTGCTCCCTTACTGAAAAATCCCGCCGGTCATACTGACGCAGCGTCTTCACGGAACGGCTCAAAGGCCAGCAGGGCGTCAGCCCTGGAGGCCAGCTCGGTACAGTCCCCGCGCTGCGGGTCGATCTCTTCATCTATGGCCTCGTTATACCGCATGCGCAGCCGCCATCCCGTCACGGGAGGTGCGTTCTGTATGGCCAGCACCATCCCTTCCGGCGACAGCAGTTCGCGGAGGGTGTAGCAGGCGCCGATCCGGGTCGAGTCCCGCAGCCACATCACGGGGTACTCGCTGACCAGCTGGTCATACACGCATTCCGGCGTATGGAAGTAATTCCCGTCCGCCCTGCATAAATCACACATAATCCTTCCTTAACTGAGAATTCCGCCTGCAAGCCTTGTGAAGCCATCACCAGAACAGTAAACCATTCGTTTTAAAAATCTTATCGATGAGGCAGGCTTTCCACGGCGGACAGCTGTGTTCATACTGCGGCAGATGGTAATCACCGGTGAGCACCCAGAAATCAGGCTGGCCTGATTGTTCTGCCACCATTCTGCCGTTTCGTTTGAGAATTTTTGGAGATCGCCATTCCTGACGCCGGCGGGCTGTCTCGACTGGGCAGTCCTCATTAAGGCCAGAGTAAAGCCACAGCTCTTGATGGCCATATACATCCTCAAGCTCCCGGACCACATCGTAAAATGATCTAAATGTTGGTTTCCCCATACCTCGCCTCAAAAATAGTATCTGGTTCAATAGTCACTCAGAGTAATGATGACGCGAAGGATAATCACCTGTGCAGTCACTCACCTGAATATTCCCCTGCTTATTTTTCCTGTCGTGAATATCACCAGAATAATAATAAGCAGCCATATAACCACTCCATTAAATTACCGGATGGCCGTTCCGGTCAGATCCGATTTTCTGGCTATCCGCAACTTACCGGAAGTGTAACACGGTCAGAGAATAAGCGAAGCGCTCTTTTCGGCCCCTTCTTATCGGGTACAGGTGAGGGGAGATAACACAATATATAGAAGAAAAAGCAGCTGACGGAGTGGCATATCTTGTATTTTCGTGCCGCTGCGCGCCGGGGCGTTTCCGTAAGATCCGGAACAACCTTTTTTCGGATCTCAGGAGTGGAAGAGAACGATTATTGCAGAATAAGCACAAAAAACAGTGAATTGTTGTTATGAGTAGATTATTGCTATAAGTATCGCAATTTGAATTAATTATTAACAACAAAGCAATTTAACAGCGACCCCATCCGGGGTCACCTTAATTTTGCTCAGCGATGTTCAAACCGGGCCACCAGTGGACCAGTGATTTCCATCTCCATTTCCCAGAGCGTTGTCATCACGCCTTCAAGTGGATTGTCACTACTGCTGTAGAAGGTGTTAAAAAGGGTTCCATCCGGGTACCTGAACAGCCTGAGTTCACCGAAGGATTCCGCGCTGACCATAACCGAAAATTCCTGTTCGGAATTGAGGACAAGGTAAATAAGACAGTTATTGATCCTGAAGGGCAGAGTGCGGCTACCTCTGGCTGAAACATCAACCTGTATGCTAAACGCGTCATGCCTTTCCGGCTGATAAACCAGTTCCCTCAGTTCTTCGCTAAAGCGGGAACCATAGCTCACCAGTATGTAATACTGCTGATCGGCGGACCGTTGCGCGACTTTCATTAACAGTGTTTCGAGGTTTTTGACCTTCATCGTTAATTTAGCCTGTGATTGCCACAGTAAATTATGCAGTCTGTGGTAAATATTTGTCCTAACATCTGATACAGACGGAAAATCTCCGTAGAAATTACTATTAAGTTCTCTGGCAACATAATCTTTGGGAACACTCACAGGAATGTATCTCACCAGCCAGTTGCGATCGCATTCTGAATTTTGAGAAAAAGTGAAGTAGTTAAGCAGAGTATCTTCAGACAATACCCCAGGAAGTTCTTTTGTCAGACGAGTGTCGGTATTCCTGAGACGTTCAAGATCTACTTCGGCAGCAACGATATCTGCCACTTTGCTGCGACTGAAGACCTCAATGTATTTATCCAGAACGTCATTAAAGAAAACCACGTTCGTTGCATAATCCGCGTCTGAAATGATATAGCCTTCATAAGGGACTGAAGGATCACGTTTCAGCCGTTCAAGAACAGAAATTATTCTCACTTTACTGAAATAGGAAAACAACCCTCCCGCAAGGGCGTCATTAGCACGCTGCGTAACCTGCTCAGCAGGTCTGGCGAGCTTTATAGCCAGCAAGGAAAATGCTCCGTAGAGGCTCCCTAAATCCTCATGTACTCCTGTATACGTACGCCCCGGAATGTAAGGCCTTTCATTATATGAGTTCATAACCTCAATGGTTTCTGATAGCCCGCTGTACCAGTTTGTATTCGCATGAAGATTACAGTGCTCAATTCTCAGTATCATATCAATGATATCGACAGAACGTCTGAACGCAGGTGTCAGCGTATCATGAGTGTCTCTTTCTTCATATAATTCAGACGTAATGATATGGTTAACAAGATCAGCTAAATCTATCTTTTCTTGGGGTTCAAAATGCGCAATGAGATAACCTGCCATTAACAGGCGTAAATCAGACAAGGCATTTGCAAACATAATGGATAAGGCCGCATCTTTTTTATATGGACGCCCCCTGAGTAACATTGCCCACTGCGAGTCTGTTTCATCCAGAGACAGATAATCCGGAGTCAGGAAGAAACTGTGCCAGTGGTACTCTTCCTCCCAGTGCCGTGGAAACCGGCTCTGGTTAAACCAGAGACAGAGAACGTCGTGAGCATATCGTACGGAAGAAGCATTATCTGCAACCACTGACGGAATAAGCAGCCTGGCGGTGTTATGCAGATGATACATCAGGCGCCCAGTAGAATCTTCGCTCCCTGGTTTGCCAATGATCGAGCTCATACTCCAGCCCTCCCACAGGCCAATAAAATGGCGTACAAGTTCTTGATGAGTTTGCTCCTGGCTGGCCGAGAGGGTGACACCCTGTCCTGCTTTCCACTCGTTTAACACATGCCATACTCTGAAAAGCGAGAGTAAAAATTGTCTGAAATCGGTAAAATGAGTGCTCTGTGTTTTTCTGTACACATGCAATGGAATGGCCATCGATTCACGGAAATATTCGCCTGAATATTCCGTTGATTTTACGGATTCACGAAAAAACTTTCTCAATTCATAATGGAATGAATCGCTGAAAGTATGGCTAAAACCTGATTCTTTTACTTCATCCAGATAATTTTTATCAACCCCGTAGTTATAACTTCTTTTGATAGAGGTATAGGTATCTGTTAATCGTTCAATCCCTGTTCTGAAGACGCTAATATTTTTATCGTTAAGCGCATCGTAAGCCTCACCAAAGAAATCAAAAGTAATATCATCCAGATCCCTTTTGTTCTTAGGGCGCCCTGTTACAATACAACGGCTAAATAACCACCGCCACAATCCTGAAACAGGCTTGACATTTCTCGATGACAATAAAGTTAGTTCACCAGAACGAACACCAAAGGAGGGCAAAATGATAATTTCCGCATCCTGCCCATCTACCGCCTCTAGCCTTCTTAGCAGAAATAAAAGTGGCCTTATATAAATATCTATAACAACATCACCTTTACTGATATTAGATTTGACATGAAGCATGTCGTCTTTCTCTGAGATTGAGTAAGGCAGTATTTTAATATTACCGAGGTAATCCTCACCTATATTTACCCCCGGATATCGGAGCCAAGCAAGAATATATGCTTTTTGAATATAGTCATCCACTATCTGAGACAAAAAAAACTTATTCATTAGTCGATCGCGCTTGCTCTCATCCAGGACATTCAGACTCGAGACGAAGAACCAGATAGACAGAGTAATATTGAAAAGCATCCACACAAAAGCTGTTACGGCGAAAGAAGTATTAAGATATCCGTCACCTATAGATAACGTCATACCGCCCAACACGATAAATGCAGCCAGTAAAAGACCACTCAGGCCCGCAAACATATATCCGGAATGAAGTTGATACGCGGACTGAATATGGATCCTTGCTGATTTCTTTTGAAACAAAACACTTATAAGCCCCACAACCAGCGGAAAAACAATACCGATTATAGTCAACTGGCTACCCAGTAAATTAGACATCCAGTCTGAAAGCTTGGTAATGCCCTTAAAATGCTGCACAGCGAAAGGTTGCAATACAGGGCGAAAATATTCGACCACGCCAACAGCCCCGAAGGCTGCGGACCATAGAATTAGCATAGCCCGGACGTAATGGGTGGAGCAGGAAACAAGTATTCTCTCCACCGGGTTCCAGCGTAGTTTTTTGTAATCCCGGTTCGACTTCAGGCTCCGTCGGAGTTCAGCTCTCACCTGCCATGAGAGACTTTTTAGAAGTTTTCCAAACATAGATATTCTGCGTGTTCCATAAGAAATTTTATGAATAATAAGCGGTAGTGACCTTTTTTTCTCTGGAAAATGTCACCCGATGCCCTTCGTGCAAAGTTCGTCTCCCTGTTATCCGATTTAGCCAGAAACCGGATCTGCGCGGCGGGAAACACGCAAAGGATATGATAATTGAATCACTCACATAAAATCATACTAAGTGTGATATTTATCATTATTCATGAAATCACTTCTGATATGATATTAACTTAATATCAAATGAATCATACGTGATATCATTTTATCGCAATCTGTTACTCATTATTCCAGGAGCGCAGCATGTCCAGTACCGGGCCGACACTGAATCTCACCTATGACGAATTGCTTGACGAAATCAAAAGCATCCTTCGCGTGCTCAGCCGGCACAGCAGTTCTTCCCGGGATGACTCTTCCACCACGGCTGCCTTTGACAGGGGGAGTTGCAGCGGCGCCATTGCGCTCTGGTATTCACTGGCATTATCAATGAGGGCGCCGGGGCGCGACTGTGAGGAGGATCGCAGACAGCTTCGGCTTCTGGCCGGACTGATCCTCGAAAACCAGGAGCCGCCTGCCGATGGCCGCTGAGAAACACCGCCGCCCATCGCCGCTACAGCGGCGGGTGCTGATTGTGCTGGCCGCCCTCGGTGCGAAACGTCCGGGACCGGTGGCCACGCGGGATATTGAGCGGGTGCTGGAGCAGGGCGGGGACGCCCCGGTGTACGGGCCGAATCTCCGCGCCTCCTGCCGGCGCATGGAAGCTGCGGGCTGGCTGCGCACCCTGCGAGCCCCGAACCTGCAGCTGGCCGTCGAGCTGACGGACGCCGGCCGTGCGCTGGCCGCCCCGCTTCTCGCTGACGAACAGGCGCGCGTCCTGGCGGAGCAGCGCGCGACAACGGTCCGGGTTCTGCCCCTGATCCCGCCCGGCCAGGCAGACGAGGCTCACGACCGGCCGGTGGAGCTGGACGGCATCTGGCACCTGGCGTGCCGGGGCGACTACGTCATCCGCCTCGACGGGACCACCTGTCTCCAGCTGTGGAACACGGCCGGGCAGGTGACGCGTATGACGGGCGATCCCCTTCAGGTGGCGCAGTGGCTCCAGGCCTGCCACGGGGCGGGTATTGCGGTCCGGATGCAGATCAATGAGAGCACCACGCCGGAGGCGGGCACGCTGATCGGTACCGAGCCGGAAGACCTGACCGGCACCTGGTACCGCCAGCTGGACGTCGCGCTTCAGGCACAGGGGATCACCGGTCTGACTGAGGATATTCGCCTTGCCGTGGTGAGCCCTGAGGAAGCCCTCCGGTCGCTGCCGGCACCGGCGCGGCTGCTGCACGTTCTGCGCGAAAGCCCGGAGGCGTTCCCGCTCACGGCTGCCGGGTATGAAGAAGATTCCGGCGCCGCTCTGGACACCCTGCTGGCCAGGGCCGGATTCACGTCGGGACAGGCACAGGAGCTGCGGCTGCACCGCATCCGCTGGGCTCAGATGAGTCAGGAAGACGCTGACCGGCGCGAACTGAACAGCCTGCTGGATGAGCTGGAACGGCGACAGCTGTACTGCAACCGCGAACAACTGACGGAGATTGTGTTTTCGCCGGTCCGTAAACCCGGCGAGCGCTGGACTGACCGTCTGCAGTGGCTCCTGATGACGGACGGATTCGGGTTCCGGAGTCCGCTCTCCCGTGACGCAGGCTCCAGGGCGCTGACGATCCTGGCCGGTTACACGGGGCAGGAGGTGGCGGACCATCTGGCCACGGTTATCGTCTGGAACGATGACAGCGCGGGGATGCCGTCATGAGCACAGGCAACGTCAATCTCATCGTCACCTGCACGCGCCGCAAAACCATAACAGCCGGTCAAACCGTCTTTCCATATGAACACGACGCCGGAAATGCTTATGAAGTCTGGCTGGAAAGGCTGGCCAGGGCGCGGAACGACGGCGCTGCCATAACAGCAGGTGAACTGTATACGGGCCAGCACTGGAGCAGGGCTGCTGCGGCTGCAAAACGTACCGGCGCAGAGCTGTGGGTGATTTCAGCGGGTCTGGGGCTGCTGCACGTATCAGACCCGGTGGTCCCTTATGAGGCAACGTTCTCCTCGATGCCGTTTAGTCACAGCAGACTATGGGAAAGCCTGACAGCTTGCCCGCCTGCTGAACGACGGTATGCTTCCCTGAGGACGCTGATGCAGTCGAGGCCTGACGATCGGTTTGTGGTGGCCGCCTCTCCGGTGTACCTGCGTGCCGTCGATTCAGATCTGTATGCAGGAAGGGAGGCGCTCTGTACCCCGGAACAGCTTGTTGTGGTGACGTCAAAAGGTTACCAGGGAATCCTGAAGGGCAGCGTCATTTATACCAGTGCAGACATGATAAATGCGCTCAACACGAATATGACTGGCCTCAATATCAGCTATGCCACTCAGTTACTTGTTAACGACGTATGTAAATAAGCATCCAGGCAAGACGTAAGACAAACACTCACGACTTATTTTTGGTATACGTAGCTGAGAAACGATATCATAAGATATCAGGGAAATATTGCGTGCTCTGCTTCCCGATAGACTGACCACAATCTTAATAACCATAAATATGTAAATGTAAGGTGCCATTATAAAATGGATTTAGTTTTAGATAATCATACTAAAAGCTATGCAGTACAAAATTACCGGCAAGACATAGACGGTCTCCGCGCTGCCGCTGTCCTGCTTGTTATATTATTCCATGCAGGATTATCGTACTTCCCTTCGGGCTTTATTGGTGTTGATATATTTTTCACCATATCAGGATTCCTGATTACCGGAAAAGTCATCAGTGAAATTGAAAGAGGAACATTCTCACTAACTAATTTTATAAAAGGCAGATTATGGCGATTGCAGCCTGCACTGCTGGTGACAATTCTCGGCGCCATCATTGTAGCGACATACTGCTACATTCCTGACGATTACACCGCATTCGCAAAAAGTGCCAAATACACCACTCTTTTCTTATCAAACCAGTATTTTGATAAGCTTAGTGCAGCATACGCATCTCCTGACTCTGATTACTTCCTGCTTTTGCATACATGGTCTTTAGCAATTGAATGGCAGTGGTATTTTTTCTTTGCGCTTTTCGCGACCATTTTGACACTGCTTGTCAGTAAATTTAAAAGAAAATTTGCGTATAAACCGTTCCTTTATGGCTGGTTGTTACTTACCTTAACTGCAACAATAATTGTTATTCTTATCAGCCTGTACTCGTCCAGTCAGCATTACTACTCATTAAATATGCGCGCTTTTGAGTTTCTGATTGGTGGAAGCGTAGCTTTATTAAAGGACAGAATTCAGATAACCAACAGATGGATAACTAATCCTCTGGCAGTAGTAGCTATCGCTGTACTTATCTGTACTTCAGGTTTAAGCATACCAGTTGAGGCATATCCAAATAGCTGGACACTGCTTGTTTGCCTTGCCTCAGCAATATTACTGATAAACCAGAACACATTCGTAAATCGAACTTTACAATTAGCACCGATAAACTACACAGGTAAAATTTCTTATTCTCTGTACCTCTGGCACTGGCCCATATTTGCAGCGTTCAATTATCTTGAGATCACTCTGTCCGGCAAGACACTGTGCATTGCGCTGGTGATAACTGCAGGACTGGCAGTGCTTACCTATCACGGTATTGAAGAGCGCTTCCGCCGGGTTAAGCTGTCATTTGCAAAGAGTATGATCCTGCTTGTATTGCTCCCCCTTACGGTCTGCACGGGCCTTTACACATTAACCGTGAAAACGAATGGTTTGCCACAGCGCTTCAGCGATGAATACAATCACTCGTTACAGCTGTTGAATTCCGCTTCCGAGAATGCCGCATCGAGGGATGGCTGCCTTAGTGGAAGCCAGGACCTTACGGACTGTCAGTTCGGCGACCATGAAGGTTCGAAGAAAGCCTTTCTGATTGGCGATTCAAATGCTAACCATTTCTGGGGTTTTTATGATGTCTTGGCTAAGAATGCTGGCATAAAAATGTACTCCCTCACCACGTCTTCGTGCCTGGCATTACCGGGAATTTATCAGTATGACTGGTGGAAATATAAAGGCGTCAAATATGAAGAATGTCATGATAACGCTGAGAAATATTATGATAATATAAAATCAAATCACTATGACTATGTTATTTTAGGGCATGTGTGGTCAAATTATTTTTCTGCCCAGTTAATCACTAAAGATGAGGATGAGCGAAGTGAGGCACTCTCAGCCAGTCGATACGAAATGGCGTTACGTACAGCCATACGTACTATCATAGATTCTGGTTCAAAGCCAATAATCATGTTCACCATTGCGAACATGCCACGCAACTATCAAAACTGTATAAATCAGCATGTTATTCATCGACGCCCATTTGACATCAATGAATGTGATATGCAAAACCCGGCAAATACCAACGGGGAAAAAGTCACGCAACTGATGAGTAAAATGAAGGCTGAGTTCCCAACGCTGACCTTTATTGATCCTAAATCAATACAGTGCATTAGTGGTAAATGCATTACAAATATTGATGGCGTAACTGTCTATCGTGACGTGGGACATCTTACCGACTATGCTTCCTATAAATTCGGTCAGCTGTACCTAAATGAATTTGGTAATCCATTAAAGTGAATATGGTGTACTTATAATATCTGATGGTAACTTAAAGGGCACATTGTGCCCTTTTTAACGCACCAGTCCTTCTCTATAAGACACATCCACTATTCACGTCATCGAGATATACTTTGCCGTCTCAAAATGAGACACTCAATATATAAAAAAACCAGAGATATAGACATGTTTCGGACACTGTACATAATTAGTTTGCTCATCGTGACTTATCCGGTAAGTGCGGATATTAACGGCAGGATTGTTCGTGTGCTCGACGGGGATACCGTTGAGATTCTTGGTGAGGGGAACCAGCTGAAGCGTGTTCGTCTTGCCGGTATCGATGCGCCTGAAAAGAACCAACCCTTTGGCCAGCGTTCCAGACAGGAACTCTCATCGATGGTGACACAGCGCATCGTTACCGTCACTGGCGAGGATGAGGATCGTTACGGCCGGCTGCTTGGCACGGTGTGGCTTGGCGCGAAGGATGTGAATGCCGAACAGATCCGTAAGGGACTGGCCTGGGCATATCGGTATCACGGAAAACCTGTCCGGAGCGACTACGCAACACTGGAAGACGAAGCCCGTCGTCAGGCTACAGGTCTCTGGTCAGTCCCTGGACAGACAGAACCCTGGCGCTGGCGAAGCAAGCATCACGAGAGAGGTTCAATTAGCGACGCCCCCTGATTCCGCACGTTGCCGACCGCAGGGGAAACTGGATGCCAGGTGAATGCCTCAGCAGGCACCGCCCCCTGTTTGGCCGTCCTGCCCGCCTCGTCACCACTGAGACTTTCGCGTAGCCATTCGCGCGCGGCATCCGGCGTCAGCACCAGAGGACGACGATCGTGGATATCGATAAGCCCCTTGTCCGCTGCTGCCGTGACAATAACAAAGCCTTCCCCGTCATCCCTCAGACCAAACGGTCGTGCGCCAATGGCAGCCATGAATACGGGCTGACCGTCCCTGCGGTAAATGAAATACGGCTGTTTTTTGTTCCTCTGACGTACCCATTCATACCACCCGTCAGCAAACACAACGGCGCGGCAGCGTTCCCACAGCGGACGAAACATACGTCCCTCAGCTGCGGTTTCAACACGGGCATTAATCAGGGGCGCTTTGTGCCACCACTCTGGGGAATACCCCCACAGAACAGGTTCGAGCTGCAGCTGATCATTGCTTTCACTGAGCAACAGTACCCGGGTCCCCGGCGCCACGTTGTAGCGTCCGATAGGCTCCGGTACTGCAGAAAACCCGGCATCAACCTCACCGGCCAGATAAGCCAGGTATTCAGCGCGGGTCTGTGACTGAGAAAAACGTCCACACATAAGCGTTTCCTGCCGTTAAAGGGTAAGTATAGGAAAAATGGGAAGCATGGATTGTTTAACGGCAACGGCACAACGATCCGGACAGGGAAGGCAAAAGCAGGAAGGAACGGGACGTCTAAATAGTGTATTCTTTTTATCAGGTTAAAGGAGACGTGAATGACAGAGAACAACCAGGAACTTATCGCGGCAGGATTTACCAGTAAGGAAATAGCGAGAATCAAACGTCACCAGGCGACGGGGGACTCGCTGGAAAAGGTGCTGAAGGATCTGGCCGGCTATTTCCTGTCGGTAGCCTGGATCTCCGGCGGGATGGTCATCATCACCCTGCTCACCGCGATTTTTGGCAGCGCCAGCCATGTTATCTCCTGCGTGGTTGCCGTCGTCTTTCTGCTGATTGTGTTGCTTCTGGTGATGCCGGTCAGACTTGGCTATAAATCATGGAAGCTGATGAGATCACATATCAGCGACTCCGGTCATCACGGGTAAGGAGTTCCAGTACCACCTTTGCACTGACCCCCCATCCCAGAACCTTCATCGTCAGTTTGCCCGGAGACATGGTTTCCACCTTGCGGTAATAGTCTCCGGGAAGATAACGGAAAAGACGCCAGGCCTCAGCTTTCCCGGTCAGACCAAACACACCATAAACGCTGGCTGCAAGCGTGGTTGCATTAAAAATCCCCAGCCCGACATCGCGGCTGAAACCCATAAACTCCGCTACGGACATGGCGCCGTCCGCCAGGATCCCCTCTGAAGCAGGTTCATTCAGGAGCTGACGGGCTGCTTCCCGTGATACCGTATTAAGGGCATCACCGACCAGAACGGCACCGGCAAGCATTCCAGCTGGTGTCATGGTGGCGATCATAACACCGCCAAACACAGCCTGTACGCCGGCCAGAACGACCTTAATGCCGGATATGAAGTATCCGACAATTTTATTCTGCTCTGTTACGTACTGTATTTCAGCGTAGATCCGGGCATAACCGGTTTTCAGCATACGCGACTGTTCAAGTAGAAACTCATTTTCAGCCCTGAGGTTCTTCAGGCAGGAAATGCACTCTTCATCATTTCTTGCTCTCCTTGCCGCGTCAAACTGTTGCATGACAACCTGTCTGATTTCATCCACAAATTTCAGACGGGTCAGTGAATCACTGAGGTGCATGGCCGCGACGGTATTTGCGGTATTAACAAGCTTTCGGGCTTCCAGATTGATCATTGTATCAGCCCACTGGCGCCGGCTCTGACCGGGAAAAAGCGCGATATCCATTACATATTCCTTATCTGTCGTCAGGACGAGAAGTCATTAGCCTGCCTGCCTCAAATATTGCAGCTGCACGCCAGGACTTCACGTCTTCAGTTTTCTTACCGTCAACATACCAGTAGAGCCCGTCGGTACTTATTCGCTCAAAAAGAAAAGACATATCCCACACGTGTTCAGGGATTAACGTTCCTTCACCCGCCAGAATACCGGCCGTGATGGAGTGATTACCTCCCCGAACAAAACCAATGCGCCAGGGCAGCCAGAGTTCAACATAATGGTTAGTACGATCCTGCTGCCATACTCTTCCTTTTGCCGTACCAATCCGGGACACATTATCGATATAACGGGAAAGACTCCACGGCCAGGGAAGAACCATATCGGAGGCCAGAGAAAGCGGGTAATCTTCTGGATTAACTTCTCCCGCCTTCATACTGCTATAGTCCTGAACCTCTGTGATGGCATTAAAGAAAAATTCCCCGGGTGTCAAATCCGGACGGGCATCGGTTCCTTCTTCTGCCACCGCGAGCAGGAAATCACTCTGCAAAGGGCGGACCATAGCGCGAATTAAATCCGGCAAAGCCTGGACCGGCAGAGAAGACGCAACCGACAGCAGATGTTCAAAATTATTCTTAGCCGTGGTGAGCCTGCTGTACTTTCTGTTCCCTTTCCAGAACACAATTCTTCTCCCGGTATTCACTCAGCCAGCTATGCCAGTCGTCAGATCCGTACTCGATTTTGTCAATAATAGCCACTGCACTGGTATCAAATATCACGGTAGTTGTACCGTGAAGATAGCTGTCCGTAAATATACCTTCCCAGTCATAAACGCCCTGGATACCACAATTCAGGTAAAGGCGGATCATTTCATCTGAATCTACATGCCTGTCACCCACATAAAGCATACTCCCTTTGTAAGTGCTGTATTGAGGCTCGCGCAGGGCATGCCAGTCCCAGCCTTTACTGAGTTGGCTACTGATGCTGACTGGAAGTCCATCTCTCAGACGTGCCGCGATATCGGGCTGCTCTGCGAGCGGCAACCGGTGATTAGCGATAATCGCCCCGGTGTTCAGTTCACACCGGCAAACCAGTGGCAGTCCGGGATTTCTGTTTTTGAATAACGCATGATTGCTGGCTCCTTTAAAATTATCCGTAAACCAGCAGGCAGCGATGTTTCCGGACTCACCAGTTCCTTTGTATGCCACATCAAACTTATCAAAACGCTGTCTGGTTCCGTGAAAAAGCTGCATTGCCGGCACCTTCAGTCAGACCTTATTGAGTAGGAGGATCACATTGTTCTTAAATGTAGGAGCAGTATGCCGCCTGGCTACATGGAGGCGCCAGCGAATGTTAACTATTAAAATGAAGGCCAGTGGCGCCGTCGCCCGGCAAAGCCGGTAACGCAGCTACCAGATTCTGGTGTGAAAATGCCGAGCAGCGCGCAGGCATTCAATAAGGAGAGCATGAAAAACCTCGGGGCAGCCATCGAATGATGCCATCTACAGGGGTTAAAATAACCACCATCATTTCATAACAATACCTGCTGACTATGAAGATCTACGTCATCAAAATAGCAGTTCATGGAGTCAGTCCGATGGTCTGGCGTCGGCTGAGAATTGCTGCCGACACGTCACTGGCCGCGCTTCACTTCATTTTCCAGATAGTGCAGGGCTGGGGGGACGACCATCTCCATCAATTTCACATTTATGGCAAAGATTACGGTATCTCCTACGAAGGAGGCATCGGTTTTGTCGATAATCCGTTCCGGGTCGTGATTGATGATTTTGCTTTTGATGCTGGCGATCGCTTTACCTATGAATACAATTTCTTTGAGCACTGGCTTCATGACATTCGTGTTGAGGCCATTTATGAAAACTCTACGCTGAAAGCGCCGTTTTGTATAAGCGGCCATGGTATGCCCGGAGCCACAGCTGCGGATGAGTTCGATAAAACCCTGGCGTTTCTTGAAGCTATCGTTAATGCGGATGATGAAACAACGGTCGGCGAGATCCGCCCTTTTGCTGACGACCTGGATGCTGTCAGGTTCAACCGCCACAAAATCAACCGGCAACTGAGCAGGCTCGACCTTGCATCTCCGGTACTGGAGCCTGAAGTTATCTGGCTGGGCCGTCGTCGCTGACTGATGTCTATAAAGGTATACGTTTTCAGCATGCCTCTCAGATCCCCGAAAAAATGTCTATAAACCTCCCTAAATCAGTGTTTATGGATTATTCTTTAAATCTCTATGATGTTTAAAGACCTTCCGGAGGTTTTGCGTGCAATATGCCTACATCAGGGTAAGCTCGGCCGATCAGAATACGGCCCGTCAGGAAGAGGCATTGTCAAAGGCGGGTTTTCAGCCTGATAAAATTTGTGTTGAGCATGCCAGCGCGAAGGACACAAACCGCCCGGGGTTACAGGAACTCCTGGGGCAATTACGCCCTGGTGATACGCTTCTGGTTCATTCCATCGATCGCCTTTGCCGGAATATGTCGGATATGTGCGCTGTCACCACCCGGCTTCGTGACCAGGGCGTTACCCTTATTTTTCTGAAAGAGCAGCTGACGTTCAGCGCCGGCACAAACAATCCGATGCAGGAACTGCAGCTGCACATGATGTCGGCATTCAGCCAGTTTGAACGAGCCTTACTGAAGGAAAGGCAGGCCGACGGCATCGCCGCGAAAAAAGCACGGGGTGAAAAAACAGGGCGCCCCGGCGCCGATATCAAAAAGATCCAGGAAATTGACGCACTCAGAAGCAGAGGGGTCAGGCTCAGGATCGCCTGCGACCATGCGGGCCTTGGCGTTTCCACATATTATAAGCTTCGTCACCAGATGAACAACCAGTAGCCGGGAGATAGTCATCCACCACAGCAGGAGGCAATGATGCAACTGACGCTCCAGATAGTCATCACCGATGAATCAGGCTCCAGTCGAACGGAGGAACTGATGACAATCCAGAAATCAGGGGAGACCCGGAACGACATCGGATTATCGGTGTCAGAATCCAAGCTGTTGCTGAATACGGTCCAGCAGTCGGTGGTCCAGCTGCAGGCAGACGAATATACTCAACACCATATCCGGTGCCCTCACTGCCTTGCTGCGCGCAGAATCAAAGGCAAACAGAAAATACGGTACCGGACGCTGTTTGGCGTTATTCCGGTATCCGGGCTTCGGGTGTACCGGTGCCGTTGTGAAGAGAGTGATACAAAGACAGTCAGTTTGCTCAGCGACTGGGCCGGCGATTATTCTCACCCGGCACTGAAATATATTGAAACCCGCTGGGCCTCGATGATCTCCTATGAAATGACGACTCGTCTGCTGAAAGATATTCTGCCGGTGGGCCACAGCCTGAATGCCTCAACGGTGAGGAATCATTTATGCCAGGTGGCGCAGCGTCTTGACGCTGAGGCTGAAGCTCATTCAGGTTTTCTTTCCGGCTGCCCCCGCGACTGGGGGAACCTGCCCAGGCCAGGAAAACCGCTTGTGGTGGGTATAGATGGTGGTTATGTTCGCGATCGGGATGACAAAAAGCGTAATTTTGAAATTATTGCCGGGAAGTCTTTTTCCGTTGGTGCGCCTGCTGACACCCGCCGCTTCGGTTTTGTTCAGAAGGATGACTGTCATCCGGAACGCAGGCTCATGACCCACCTTTCAGCGCAGGGAATGCAGGCCAACCAGCAGATATTTTTTCTGTCCGACGGCGCGGATAATCTCAGGGACCTCCAGTTCGGTATGTACCCTGAGTCAACGCATGTGCTGGACTGGTTTCATATCACCATGAGGCTGAAGGTGCTCATGCAATATGCCCGGGGACTGCTGGTATCAGATCCAGAGGCGGGGAGTAAAGTTCTGGCACTGCTGGAAAGCATTAAACGATATCTCTGGCATGGCAATGTTGTCGCTGCGCTGGAACATATTGATAATTGCGTTATGTATTGCGATGACCCTGAACTCAGCTATCCTAGCCTGAAATCCCTGCAAAAACATCTGGATGAAATGTATACCTACATCCGGAATAATAAGATGATGATCCCAAACTACGGCGAAATGCGTCGGTACGGAGAGCCGGTATCAACCGCGTTTGTGGAATCCACGATCAATGAAGTGATCGCCAGACGAATGGCCAAAAAGCAGCAGATGCAGTGGAGCAGAAAAGGGGCTCATTATTTGTTACAGACCCGGACCGCCGTTTTGAATAACGAACTGCAGGATAAATTTGTCTGCTGGTATCCGGGTTTTCAAAGTGACGGGAAGGGACCAGCGATGGCAGCATAGCTCACGCTGCCCCAATATTTTTTATGCTCTCGGTCGTATGGAAGCTGGACCGCCTCGGTCGTGATCTTCGTCATCTCATTAATACAGTGCACGACCTGACCGCGAGGGGGACCGGTCTGAAAGTGCTGACCGGTCACGGGGCGACTATCGACACAACAACGGCCGCTGGCAAGCTTGTCTTCGGTATCTTTGCCGCACTGGCGGAGTTTGAGCGCGAACTGATTGCTGAAAGAACGACTGCAGGTCTGGCATCAGCAAGAGCCCGTGGGCGGAACGGCGGCCGACCTTATAAAATGACGCCAGTCAAACTGCGACTGGCAATGGCATCAATGGGACAATCAGAAACAAAGGTCAGTACGCTATGCCAGGAACTTGGGATAACCCGGCAAACTTTGTACAGGCATATTTCCCCTGTTGGTCAACTGCGGGCGGACGGGATCAAGCTGCTCAACCGTGGATAATTTGAACGGACGGAAAAATCTGGGGTTCCGGCGTAGTACCCCTATCACCTCCACATTTTTGCAACAGTGCCTTATAAATGGCAGCCTTATGTTTACTTGCCAAGATGGGCTACCATATGATGTTTTATACTGAGCAATATTAATATTATCTTTAATGGAAAAATTAAGCCCACTAAGTGACCCACTGCTATATGGCTCTATTGTGAAGACGCCTGAGGGTAAAAATTTATACATGGTTGTCCCTATGTCTATTATTGCAAGGTTGACAATATTATTCGTTTTATAAATTTGAGCGTTTAAAATCACACATCAAAGCAATTAGTCAGGATAAACAACAATACCCAGTGCTTCGAGAATCAGTTCTTGCTGCCAGGCTGCAATTTTGATACCTGATGTATCGACTTTGCGGGGATCTAAACCGTCGAGTTCGGCGTGGCATAAATTGGCACCCTGTAGGCTAAATTGCCCCCAGACATCTTCGGAAAAAACACCTCGACTTAAGTCTGACTCTTTCAGTGATGCACCCGCTAGGTTCGTTCCTATCCAGCGATTTTCAAACAACTCACATTTTTCTAAACAAACCCTCTCCATATTGGCATAGGAAAGATTACATCCAGAAATAAATGCTGAGCAAAAGTACATACGATTACTCACTTGATGGGCAAAGTTTGTTCGGGAAAAGTTGGCACCTTTTAAATCACACGCACGGAACTCTATACCGTAGCAATTGGCATTACTGAAGTTTGCCATCGCAAGTTGGCATTGTTGGAAACTTGCATCACGAAGATCTGCGACATCAAAGTGGCAGCCTTCGATATCACCCTGTTCAATGAACTTGCAGTTGACGAATGTCGTATCACGCAAGTTAGCACGTCGAAAGTCGCTGCGAATGAATGTGCAAGCGGTGAAGGTGAGATCACTTAAGTCTTTATGTGAAAAGTTGTGGTGCCGATATGTATGATTGTAGGTTTCCATGAGTACTCCTTGTTGAAAGGAGGGCTAGACTACCATTATACATATGCCAAGACATTAAAATAAAAGCCTGTTACATCAACACATTACAACCCCTCAATTTACCTGTTTTAAGTGGTCAAATTGGCGCGTAGAGCGCCTATCGCTCTTGCATTGGCACGCGGCCCTGTTGAAAAAAGTTATTCGCTTTAGATAGGGTTAGGAGAGCCGTGCTTCGCCGGTAAAAAATCGGACTATCCGACGCAGGGCGGACTCATCGGCGGAGAAGCAAACTTTGACTATATCTCCCTACACTTGGAAGAGGGCTAGACTGGCCCCATAGATCACCAGACACTTCGACTCTCTTAAAATAAGAGGTAGTCTTGGAACTATGTTTAATACGTAAGCGTCAAGTCACTGCCGCCTGTGATTCCAGTCCCGGGATCGCTAGCTTAGAGCTCCGTCTAATTTAGAAGGAGCTCTGTTTATGGAAAATGCTGCCAACTGGCGAACTGAATCGCGTACCGTCTATTCCAGTGACTTCAAACTTCGGATGGTCGAACTGGCTTCACGACCAGATGCCAACGTCGCACAACTGGCGCGGGAACATGGCGTTGATAATAATCTCATTTTTAAGTGGATACGCCTCTGGCAGAGAGAGGGGCGAATCTCTCGTCGAATGCCTGCAACTATCGTGGGGCCGGTGGTACCTCAATCTCTTCCGGCTTCTCCGACTCTGTTGTCCGTCGACGTTATCAACGACCCGTTGCCCGCAGCAGAGAATGACACTCTGTGTACGTTCTCCTCCGCTCACGCCAGCGCCACTTCCTGTCATGTTGAGTTCCGCCACGGCAAAATGACGCTGGAGAACCCGTCGTCAGAGTTGCTGACTGTGCTGATCCGCGAATTGACCGGGAGGACACCATGATATCCCTCCCGTCAGGCACCCGCATCTGGCTGGTCGCCGGGGCCACGGATATGCGTAAATCCTTCAACGGGCTGGGCGAACAGATACACCACGTTCTGGATGAGGATCCCTTCTCCGGCCATCTGTTTATCTTCCGGGGACGCCGTGGCGATACCGTGAAAATACTTTGGGCTGATGCTGATGGTCTGTGCCTGTTTATCAAACGCCTGGAAGAGGGACAGTTCGTCTGGCCTGCTGTACGCGACGGCAAAATCGCGATCACCCGCTCACAACTTGCCATGCTCCTTGATAAGCTGGACTGGCGCCAGCCAAAAATATCCCGCCTTAACTCACTGACAATGTTGTAAAAAAATCATAACCGCATTATAAAAGCGGTTATGAATCACGACTATCTCGCCCGTATCGCTGCGCTGGAAGACGCGCTTCGCCAGAAAGACAGTCAGCTCAGTCTCGTTGCAGAGACTGAGTCGTTCCTGCGTTCTGCACTGGCCCGCGCAGAAGAGAAAATAGAGAACGAAGAGCGCGAGATAGAGCATCTGCGGGCACAGATAGAAAAACTGCGTCGAATGTTGTTCGGTACCCGCTCCGAAAAACTTCGCCGACAGGTTGAAGAAGCCGAAGCCCTGCTGAAACAGCAGGAGCAGCAAAGCGATCGCTACAACGGACGGGAAGACGATCCGCAGGTACCTCGCCAGTTGCGTCAGTCCCGCCATCGTCGCCCGTTACCAGCACATCTTCCCCGCGAGATACATCGGCTGGATCCTGCGGAAACCAGCTGTCCGGAATGCGGCAGCGGTATGGCGTACCTCAGCGAAGTCAGCGTGGAGCAGCTGGAACTGGTCTCCAGCGCCCTGAAAGTGATCCGCACGGTCAGGGTGAAAAAGGCCTGCACCCGATGTGACTGTATCGTTGAAGCACCTGCGCCATCACGTCCCATCGATCGGGGTATCGCCGGGCCGGGTCTGCTGGCCCGCGTGTTAACGGCCAAATACTGCGAACACCTGCCGCTGTATCGCCAGTGCGAAATCTTTGCCCGTCAGGGCGTGGATCTGAGCCGGGCTCTGCTCTCCAACTGGGTGGATGCATGTTGCCGGTTAATGGCCCCGCTGGATGAGGCCCTTTACCACTACGTGATGGACTGCCACAAACTGCATACGGATGACACTCCGGTTCTGGTGCTTGCACCGGGCAGAAAGAAGACGAAAACCGGGCGTATCTGGACGTATGTACGTGACGACAGAAGCGCAGGTTCATCAGATCCGCCAGCGGCATGGTTCGCCTTCTCGCCAGACCGGCAGGGAAAACATCCTCAGCAACACCTTCGCCACTATCATGGTGTGCTGCAGGCGGATGCCTTCGCAGGCTACGATCGGTTGTTCAGTCCGGAACGTGAAGGAGGGCCGCTGACAGAAGCCGCATGTTGGGCCCATGCCCGCCGAAAAATCCATGATGTCTATATAAGCACTCACACAGCGACAGCGGAAGAAGCCCTGAAACGTATCGGTGAGCTGTACGCGATAGAAGAAGAAATACGCGGCCTCACGACAGAAGAGCGTCTGGCAGCCAGACAATCGCAAAGCAAACCACTGCTGGCATCGCTGCATGAATGGCTGGTAGAAAAAAATGAGACGCTGTCGAAAAAGTCCCGTCTGGGCGAAGCGTTCGCTTATGTCCTGAACCAGTGGGATGCGCTGTGCTACTACTGTGAAGATGGCCTGGCAGAGCCTGATAACAACGCTGCCGAACGAGCCCTTCGTGCCGTCTGTCTTGGGAAAAAGAATTTTATCTTCTTCGGCAGCGACCACGGTGGTGAGCGCGGAGCCCTGCTGTACGGACTGATCGGGACGTGCAGGCTGAATGGTATCGATCCGGAAGCCTACCTTCGCCATATCCTGAGCGTACTGCCGGAGTGGCCCAGCAACAAAGTGGCCGAACTGCTGCCATGGAACGTGGTTCTTACCGATAAATAACCGTCAATACGGCGCTCACTTAACGCTTACTTTAATACCAGTCAGAACGATAAGATGGTTGAAGTGTTATCAGGACCTGAGCGGCGTCGGCGTCGTACACCGCAGGAAAAAATTGCCATTATTCAGCAGACTATGGAGCCCGGTATGACCGTGTCTCATGTCGCGCGCCTGCATGGCATCAATGCAAACCAGATATTCAAATGGCGCAAGCAATATTAAGACGGTTCACTGACGGCTGTTGCATCGGGCGAGGAAGTGGTGCCGGCCTCCGAACTCGCTGCCGCCAATAAGCAAATTCGCGAACTCCAGCGCCTTCTGGGCAAAAAGACGATGGAAGCCGAGATACTCAAAGAGGCCGTGGAGTTCGGCCGGGCAAAAAAATGGATTGCGCATGCGCCCTCGTTGCCTGGGAACGACGAATAAGCGACGTTTGCAGAAGTCTTGGCGTGTCGCGTGCGCAGTTGAGCATTCGGGTTCACCGGCCATCTGACTGACAGGATCGCAGACGGCAGCCCCGTTCTGACGATACCACCGTATTGTCCCGGATAAACATGGCGGTGGCTGACCTGCCGACGTATGGTTATCGCCGTGTGTGGGCGCTGCTGCGACGGGAGTCGGAGCGGGACGGCCTGCCTGTGGTTAATGCAAAGCGGGTGTATCGCATTATGAGAACGCATAATCTGCTTCTTGAACGTAAACCCGCTGATCCTTGCCGTAAGCGGGCCCATAAGGGGCGCGTAGCAGTAGCGGAAAGTAACCGGCGCTGGTGCTCAGATGGCTTTGAGTTCCGCTGTGATAATGGCGAAAAGCTGCGGGTGACCTTCGCGCAGGACTGCTGCGACAGGGAGATCATTGACTGGGCAGCGAGCACCGGAGGCTATGACAAAGAAACGGTGCAGGATGTCATGCTGGGTGCGGTGGAAAAACGCTTCGGAAGGCAGTTGCCAACAGTGCCGGCGTTCGCCCGGTTGCTGGGACTGGAGCCTTGTACGACAGCAGTGCGAAGCCCGGAAAGCAATGGCATAGCAGAAAGCTTCGTGATGACGATAAAACGGGACTACATCAGCATCATGCCGAAACCGGACAGCGAGGCAGCGGTGATGAATCTGGCGGTGGCGTTCAGTCATTACAACGAACATCATCCGCATAGTGCACTGGGATATCGCTCACCACGGGAATATATACGCAGGAAGTTATCGCAACCGTAAGAGAGCAAAAACGTCTGGATATATAGGGTCAAATCCACTGTAAATATATTACCAGTTCTTAATTACTGAATCTCCGATCCCTGCAATATGCTCGTTGAGTTCATTCATAGATGAATGAGTATTTGTAATATACAGGACTACTATACGAGATGGCTTGCCTCCGGGGCCCAACAGTGCAACGATGCCCCGAGATCCGTGATCACCTGCTCCTGTTTTATCCGCTATCATCCAGCCAGCTGGCAGTACAGAGCGGAACAGAGGCCCGCCGACTTTATCTTCCTGCATCCAGCTTATTAATTTTTTTCGAGATTTTTCTGTAAGTACACTTTCGTTTAACAATTTTTGTAGCGTTTGAGCCATCGCTGCCGGAGTGGTGGTATCACGCTCATCGCCAGGCTTCGCCTCATTAAGGCTGGGTTCGTGTCGATCAAGCCTTGTATAACTATCACCAGTGCTACGCAGAAAATGAGTTAATCCCTCCGGCCCGCCAATAGTTGATAGCAATAAATTTGCAGCAGTGTTATCACTGGTGGTAATGGCAGCATTGCATAACTCAGAAACCGTCATTCCATCTGCAATGTGCTGACTGGTTAGTGGAGAATAGTCGTCCAGGTCATGCTTATTATAGGTAATTCGGCGTTCAAGTTGTTCAAGCCCTTTATCAACACGTACTAATATTGCTCCACATAACAAAACTTTGAATGTGCTCATCATAGGAAAACGTTCTTCACGGCGATGACTACTCAGAACCTTCCCGGATAAAAAGTCTATTTCAGTAAAACCAACCCGACCTTTGATATGGTCTTCTGTGCTTTGTATTGTATCAGTAACATTGACTGGTGTAGATAATGCTGGAGTACACATTCCAGCCAGTAAAGAGATTATAATAAGGCGGATCTTTTTCATATTAATATCCTTTTTAAAATTAAGTTAAGTAATAATAGATAAATAATGAGTAAACAGGCTCTGTTCAGCCGGACTGTCGGTGTACCACCGGAGCACGTAAAGCATCCGGTGCAATCTTCAGCCGGGTAAGCACCGGACCGATAATCTGGCCGAAGACAGGCGCCGCCACTGAGCCACCAAAATGCTGTCCCGCTTTGGGATTGTTAATAACCACAACCAGTGCCACTTCAGGACGGCTCGCCGGCGCGACGCCTGCCGTATAGGTAATATGCCCCCCGTCATATTTTCCACCGGCACCTAACTTCTCTGCGGTTCCGGTTTTTATTGCCAGACGGTAGCCCGGTACAGCTGCCCTTACGCCACTTCCGCCGGGTAACACATCACTTTCCATCATTCTGATTACAGCATCGGCAAGCTTCGGGTCCGCCACCTGCTCACCGTACACCGGCGCGGATAACCGTGTAACGGATAACGGATGATAAACGCCACAGGCCCCGAGAGTGGCATAGGCTCTGGCTAACTGGAGCGGGGTTACCCGGAGGCCGTAGCCAAAAGCGAAGGTGGCGCGCTCAATATCAGCCCATCGATGGCGACTGAACGGAAAGTAACCAGTACTTTCACCGGGAAGGCCCAGCCCTGTCGGTTTTCCCAGCCCGAAGGATGAATACGTTTTTACCAGCGCATCCGAAGGCATCGCCAGGGCAATATGTGAAACTCCGGTATCACTGGATTTCTGAAGTATGCCGGTCGGCGTCAGCGCCGGCCAGTATCCCACGTCCCGGATAAGATGGCCGTCAACCCTGAACGGCCTTGTGTCAAGAAGCGTGCTGCTGCTGATAATATGGCGGCGCAGGCCTTCAAGAATGACGAAGGGTTTAACCGTTGAACCCGGCTCAAAGCTGTCATTAATCGCCACGTTACGCATTTCAG
This sequence comes from Enterobacter cloacae complex sp. 418I7, assembly GCF_050030705.1. NCBI lineage: Bacteria > Pseudomonadati > Pseudomonadota > Gammaproteobacteria > Enterobacterales > Enterobacteriaceae > Enterobacter > Enterobacter cloacae complex sp. 418I7. The sequence continues at coordinate 13,734 of NZ_JBLGUU010000003.1, read as the reverse complement.
CGGAAGTGGCACCGGAAAAACGGTTGGGATTAAACGACGGATAGGATGCCATAGCCAGAATTTCGCCGGTGTTTACGCTGACAAGCACCGCAGCGCCTGACTGGGCGTGATGTTGCTCGACCCCCTCCCTTAACCGGCTGTAAACAATATACTGAAGCACACTGTCAATACTCAGCCTGATCGCCGGTGCAGTTTCCGGAGCGTCATACTGGATCACGCTGATGACGCCCCCCCTGGCGTTTTTGCGTATTTTTTTCACCCCGAAGTCCTTTCTCAGAACGGTGTTAAAGCTCTGCTCAATACCACTCAGCCCTCTATTTTCGGCACCGGTCACACCAATGAGCGAGGCTGATGCCTCACCCAGCGGATAGTAGCGATTTTCATTGTATTTCTGACTTATGCCCGGCAGATGCAGCTGTGACACGGCCCTGGACAATGACAGGGGCGACTTTTTCTTCAGAAACAGGAATTCCTTGTCCGAATTATCTTGAATAGTTCTGCGAAGTTCCTCAGGCGTGATATCCAGCAAGTCGGCCAGAAAAGCCCATCTGGCTTCCGCGAAGTCCGGATGAGCGGCAGCGATGCGTTTTGGATCAGCAATGATGTCACGTGCCGGCACGCTCATGGCGAGAACAACGCCGTAACGATCGGTCAGGGTTCCGCGCTGTGCTGGCAGTGCAAGTGTCCGTACGGATCGACGGTCAGCCGCATTTTCCAGGACAGCGTGGTCAAAAAGCTGAAGTCCGGTGAGCCTGGCAACCAGCACGATAAAGATTAATGCGATACCGGCAAGAAGAATATTATATCTGACGTTGCTGAATCCCTTCTCAGGTGATGACGGGCGAATACTTTGTTTATTTTTCATCGCGGAGTTTTTTATCATTTTCGCTGGAGTCTGCTCCCCTTGCAGCAGGCTGCCTTACAGAGCCTCATGCTGCAGGGGAGCAGAAAAAATCGACGCCAGAAGCGGTATATTCAGTGCAGGTGTAATTCTGCGTGGAACCGGGTTCTGGCGAAAACCGGCCATATTTCCGCTCACAGCGCCCGGTCTTTTGCTGAGTCAGATGCTGCCAGCCGACCCGTTATGAAGCCGGACTGACGCGTTCCCCGTGAGCTGCTTTTAACAGGAGCGGGATAAGGCTGTTCGTTTCACGCGTTAAGGTTGAGAACATATCCAGATCCACTTTTGTCACAGAGACAAAGATCCCCGTTTTCTCGCCGGGCACCAGAACCATATAACTCATAAAACCGCCGCCGCCGCCGGTTTTTTGGATCATTACCGGGGAGTCAACCGAAGGCCGGATAAAGACCCAGCCCATTCCCAGCCCCTGCGCTTTCCCGGCTAAATCCAGACCCGTAATGGATTTAAGTTGCTGTCTCTGTACATACATGGCCTGCTGAACGGCCCTGAGCGCTGGCTTATCAGAATGACGGATATTCAACAGATGCTGCATCCAGCTCGCCATGTCCCTTGCGGTGGAATACATCCCGCCGTTGCCGGCGGCTGCCGTCGTGTCCGTGCAGGGACCGGCAGGATCGATGCCAGAGCCTTCCATGAGCCGCTGACACTGAGCCCCGTCAGGCTGGGTGGTGGTGTCTTTCATACCCAGCGGGCCCGTCACATTTTCCCGCATAAGCTGCAGGTAGGGTTTTTTACCGGCAGCTTCCATAGCATCGGCCAGCAGATCGTATCCGACATTAGAGTACTGCGCCTGTTCCCACGGCGCGGTCAGGGTCGGCTTCTGATTCAGCCAGCGCCAGCGGGCAGGCCTGTCCGGCCAAGTGAACGGAGCTGCGCCGGCAGGAGCCTGGCCCGGGATAAGCCGCGGCAGCCCGCTGGTATGTGTGGCAAGCGAAAGCAGGGTAACGGGATTTCCATGGCTCACCTCAGGGACCGTCATCCCCGGGGGAGCATATTTCTGAAGCGGGTCGGTCAGCCCGAGCGCTCCCTTATCGGCAAGCTTAACCAGCAGCTCTGAGGCCAGAATTTTTGACATAGAGCCGACCCTAAGCAGCGAGTCGGGCGTAGGGCTGGTATGGTTGCCTTTAGCCGTTTCACCATAGGCGTGATACGTCACCTGACCATTCTGAATAATGGCCATGACCATAGCCGGAGGATTAGTGTCATGAAATATCTGTGCAGACTTCTCAGCAATTTGCTGCTCGGTGGTCAGCTGGCCAGCATTGACATAACTGGCGGCCAGCAGAGTGGCCACGGCCAGAAACAGTGATTTTCTCTTCATCCGGAATTACCTTAAAGATGTTTTTTAGCGAGCTGAGTACCGAAAGACTATTGAATGCTTTTGGATGTATTCAAAATGTTGTTTCGCAGGCAAACGCGAATGATACTCAGACAGAAATAAAAAGTTAAAATACGGTTTAATTAATATTCAGTGGCGCAATAAATTAATAACAAATATGGCTCACCGGTCAGGTGAGCGGGATTATGTTGATAATCCGGAATGCTGGCAAACAATAAGAATTTGTATTAATTTAAAGAAAATCTAAAGGATGTGCTATGCGAAAAAACCCTCCCCTGAAAGCCCTCAAATCTTTTGAAGCTGCCGCCAGGCACCTCAGCTTTACCCGGGCCGCGAAAGAGCTGTTCGTTACCCCAGCCGCCGTCAGCCAGCAAATAAGAATTCTTGAGGAGCGTCTGGGTATCACGCTTTTCAGACGACAGTCCCGCAGCCTGGAGCTCACAGAGGAAGCCGCGATCCTCTATGACGGACTGCACGAAGCGTTCCGGACTATAGAAAATATTTATCATCAGTTTGAAGGCGGGGAATATAAGGAAGTCCTGACGCTGGGCTGTGTAGGCACGTTTGCCCTTGGCTGGCTTGAGGCCAGGCTGGGGCGTTTCCAGACGCTTCACCCCCATGTGGATGTCCGTCTGCGTATTAACAATAATATCGTCAATATTGCTGCAGAGGGGCTCGATCTGGCTATCAGGTTTGGTACCGGGATATGGCCCTCAACCAATAATGAAAAAATATTCGACGCGCCGTTTGGCGTGCTGTGCGACCCAGAAATGGCCGGACGGCTTCGTGCACCCCGGGATTTGCTGAACGAAAGGCTGCTTCGTTCTTACCGGATGAATGAATGGGAAGACTGGTTTCGTGAGGCCGGGGAGGACGTCGCCGGCATCAGCGGTACGGTCTATGACTCGTCAGGACTGATGATCCAGACCGTCATACATACCGGCGGCGCGGCGCTGGTTCCCCTGAATATGTTTACACGGGAGCTCACATCCGGGCAGGTTGTGCAGCCCTTCGAAACGGTTGTCAATGCCGGCAGCTACTGGCTGACATATTCAAAATCCAGAATCATACGCCCCGTAGTCAGAACCTTCAGGGCCTGGCTTCTCAACGAAGCTCATAGTGATTAAACTATCGGTCAGACAAGTCTTTTATTGTACCACGGGAGAAAAATCCTTAACGTGCCTCCCCAGAATACACCATCAAACAGTCCGGTGAGCCCACCCATCAGCATGCAAAAACTCGCTGACGCCGCAAGACCGGGCTGCAGGAAGATGGCTGAAGTAAGAATGAATTTTGTACAAAAAGTAATAACAATCATTCCCAGCGTCAGCGGCGTCCCGGCCCTGATAACCCTGCCCGGGTTGCCTGAATCCTGCAGGGGAGGTTGTGATCCCCACATCCAGTAGCCGAGTGCTCCTCCCGCGAGTAATCCTGCGATCATCATGGTGAGACTTACCCCTGCCCTTTCTGTTTCAGTCATAATTCCGTAGCCTCCCCAGACAAGAAACACTACCGGGAGCAAAAAAAGCCGTCCGGTTTTCATTTCCCTGTCATAAAGGGCGGTAAAACCACGACGAAGTAAAAAAGCCAGCAGGAGCCAGACCCAGATCGGTACATGACTGAAAAATTCAGACAGGTTCATGGTTTTTCCTTTCCGTTTATTGATGATTACATTTAGCCGTAGAGAATTGCTCCAGCGTTTTACTTGATTGACCCCAGGTTATTTTCCTTTTTTTGTGCCCGGACGGAGGAGATTATTCAACCTGCGCTGTTGCCATGACTTAAGCCGATCGTGAATAACAAACACCCTCAGCCCCCTGAACATAACAAGGCTGCCCCATATGGCGGTCACAACGAGGGACCAGTAGCTTTCCGGAGTCAGCAGATAGTTGATAACCATCATTGCGGTACATGTCAGAAGAGCCGTTGCGAGTATCCGCCAGAACGTCATTTCCCGGGCAACCTGGGCTCTGGCATCACTGATACGTTCATCCAGCGCGTTGACGGCATCCCCGTCCTCTTCCGAGAGCTCAGATACGCTGACGTCAAAGGCAGAGGCAAGCGCACTCAACGTTTCAAGACCAGGTTTCTGCCCTTTTTCAGTGCGCTGAACCGTTCTGACAGAAAGCGAGGCGACTTCTGCCAGCTGCTCCTGAGACCAGGCCTTCTTCAGGCGAAGGGCTTTCACTTTCTCTGCGACGGTCATCGATAACCTCATGTATGTTTGTAGCGGCTAAGATATTCGCATTTCCTGCCCGCACCGTAAACGACACGGGCCTGACAGAAAGACGACACAAGGGCGACAGACGCTGCCTGAATGACGGGATAAGCCTGTATCACAGACTTACTCTTCAAAAATAACGGTATCTCCGCACGCTACAGGATGCGTATTCCTGAGCCACAGTTTTCCCCATCTTCCGGTGCAGTGGCAGCCCAGAACATGCTCAGGTGCGAGCTCACGCAAAAATGCTTTCAGCCTTATCAGCCTGAGCGGTGACGCTGCCCGCAGATGAAATCCCCCGATAAGGGCGTAGACGCGGTTTTCTCCCGTAATGTTCACGCAGTGGCGAACGGTGTTCTCCAGCCCACGGTGGCCACACCCGGTCATAATGACCAGCCCGCGGGACGAGCGCCAGATAAGTGCGCCTTCGTCAGACACATAATCAGGCGTGGCGTTCCTGTAATCGGTATAACCCCAGGGCTCCGGGCTTTCCACGGGGATTTCACCACTCCAGACAAAACGTCCCGCCACGACGCGCGGGGTTTTGCTGTACTCCACGTCAAGACCGCAAAAACGCTCCACGACCGAAAGTTTCTTAAGAGGAATGACCTTTCCCGGCAGCCTGACAGCGGCATACCTTTCCCGTAATACTCCGGGATGACAGATAATCCTCGTCCCTGGGTCAAGAGACGTTATTCCGCCGCTGTGATCGTAATGCCCGTGTGATAATACAACCGCGTTCAGATCTGTCAGCGGCTCGTTGATTAGCCTGGCGTTGTGAGCAACGGTTTCATCCGGGCCGGAGTCAAACAGTATCCGGCTCTCTCCGTCGTCCAGGAGGATGGAGAGGCCTGCACGGGACTGCATTCCTGCAGCCGCGTGAGGCGACAGATGGTTTTCGACCAGAATGGTCATTTTGAGTGCCACAGGTCAGTTCTCCCTTAGCGGTTAATTACCCCATTGTCCCGACAGCAGCGCTGTTACGTGTTTCAGGGCGGCATTTTTCTCACTGCAGCAGATAAAGAGTTATCAGCATGCCAGCCCGCCACATCATGCTCCCCGATAGCAGCCAGATTTCAGCAGTGACAACGAAAATGAGTGATGCTGTCAGAACGATATCAACCCGGTTAAAAAAATAATTAACCTCTTTAAAATCTGCGCTTATATTCATTACAGAGTACATCCCGCTGCGTGCACCTGCTTAAATAACCCTGAAACGTAAAGGGATTAATGATTATCACGTCACTAAACAGTGATAGTGTATTCATGGAAAGACCCCAAAGGACGAATAATGAAATTACGAAAAAGGGCGCTGGCTGCCGGAATTATCGTACCCGCAATCCTGGCTACACTGCTGTCGTCAGGGATGGCCTGGCGCCAGCTGAGCAGGGACACGTCCGTGACGGCAGACATACTGATGAGCCAGGTCGACCACATCACGTCCATTGCCCGCCATGCAAGCCTGGTAACCGCCAGGCTCGCCACTCAGCCCTGTGAAAGCGTCCTGCAGCAGATGACGGAGAACGGCGCCCTCACGCCCTACATCCGCAGCACCGGGCTTATACGGGATGGTAAAGTAATCTGCTCCTCCGTGACCGGAGCCAGACAGCAAAGTGCCGATGAGATTTTTGGTGTTGCCGTTTCAGTACCCACAGGGAAGATAAACGTTATCGCCACGGAGGGGACCAGCAGCGTGCCCGGGCACGTGGCTGTTATCTACGCTTATGGCGCCGGCAACCGGACGACGGCATTCAGCGTGGTGGATGCCCGATACGTTACGGACCTGATGGACTCCCTGGATGATGAGAATCATTCGGTTCAGCAGCTCAGGTTCAGTGATGGCCCCGTCATTTCCGGGCAGGAGAAAATCTCCCCACGTGTGAAAGTGTTCACAGCTGAGTTCCACTCTGCCGCGAGTCAGGCGCAGCTTCAGGTTCTTACACCGACGCTGTCGCTTCGCCATTACATCCTGCGTAATCTGCTTTTCCTCGGTCCCCTGTCCCTGCTACTGACCCTGGCCATGCTGTACATGTGGCATCGCTGGGATTCTAGAAAGATGTCTCTGGCGGAAGAAATCAGGAAAGGGATGGCAGACGGCGAATTCAGCGTGCATTACCAGCCGGTCTGTGACACCGCGACTGGTGCCTGCTCCGGCGCCGAAGCCCTGATGCGCTGGCAGCGTACTGACGGTAGAAGCATTTCACCGGTGGTGTTTATCCGGGCCGCTGAAGAGGAAGGTCTGATTGTCAGCCTGACGCAGCATCTCTTCAGCCTGATAGAAGACGATGTCAGGGCATGGCAGGTGACTGACCCCTTCCATCTGGGCGTGAATATCGCAGCCCCTCACCTGACGGACCGGTCGTTTACCGCTGACGTACTGAGACTGTGGGTTTCTCTCGATCCCGCTTTTCGACTGGTGCTGGAAATTACCGAGCGCAGCCTGGTTGAGGACACTGAAGCGGCATCAGCGAAACTTCATGAGCTACGCCAGAAAGGCTGTCAGGTGGCCGTGGATGATTTTGGTACGGGCTACTGCTCGCTGAGCCTGCTTCAGAGCCTGCCGGTGGATTACCTGAAAATTGACAAAATATTCATCGACAGCCTGACGTCGGCCGGTGCGGACACGCCGGTACTGGACACCATTTTGGGCCTCAGCAGACGGCTGGGGCTGACCACCATTGCCGAGGGCGTAATGGCCGCACATCAGGCTGAATGGCTGATAAAAAATCAGGTACCTTACGTTCAGGGTTATTATTATGCCAGACCCATGCCGGCTGCCGCGTTTTATCAGTGGTACCGGGAGCAGGGCGTGAGACTGAAAGACGACGTTATTGCGTAAGATCAATATTAACCGGATTTTCGCCTGTTTATGTCATGGCGTTGATGTTACATGTATCTCCTTCTTTATATTTTGAATGAGTGATGTCACACCATTTTCTAACTTCAGCCGAGGTCAGCATGATTATTTCCAGCCTGATAGCGATTGCCACCGTTCTGACAATGGGGGTTATCAGCCCGGGTCCCAGTTTTATCTATGTCGCGCGGAATGCGGTCGTCCACTCCCGACGCCACGGGCTTGTGACCGCTCTCGGTACCGGCGTGGGCGCTGCCATTTTTTCGCTGGCCGCCATGCTCGGCCTGCAGAAGCTGCTGCTCATGGTTCCGGAGCTGTTCATGGTGCTGAAAGTTGCGGGCGGGGCCTATCTGTTATGGCTTGCTGTTAAAATGTTCAGGGACGCAACCCGGCCTCTGTATCTGGCGCTTGACGGCGATAAAAATGACGGCAGGACGCTGATGATGACGTTCCGGGATGGCTTACTGACGCAGCTCAGTAACCCTAAAACAGCAATCATTTTTGCATCGATCTTCAGCGCCCTGCTGCCTGAAAATATCCCGGCCCTTTTTTATGTCGCGATCCCGCTGATGAGTTTCCTGATTGATTTTGGCTGGTACGCGATCGTTTCGCTCTGCCTGTCCTCCGAAAGACCGCGCAGGGCTTATCTTCGTCTGAAAACCTCAGTCGATCGGGCATCATCCGCGGTTCTGGCAGCACTGGGTATGCGGCTGATTTATTCCTCCTTTGTTAAATAACAGGACCAGACTGCTTTACCTGTCAGCAGGGTAAAAAGGCTCATAACTGATGAAAAATTTCACAATGCAGAAAGAATGAACTGCAACCTGTGAGATATTTGCCCTGCTTTCCTCAGATTGTCAGGGCTTTTTTTGCGCGATTTAATCAGATTAAAAAGTATCTGTAAGGAATTGATGTCATGATGAAAAATATTTTAGCTGCATTAACTGTTTTCATATCGTTTTCGGCAATGGCTGAGAAAAGGAATATACACAATGAGTGCTCCTTTAGAGCCGCTACGCTTTCGGATATGGTGGCGCTGTATAAAGAGAGGCAATGCAGCAAAAATCAGGCTAAGCAGTTCATCCATGAGGTGGCGACCGGTGAAACTCAAACTCTCAACAGCTGTATCCCAAAAAGCAGATACAAAAACCCAGACTTCATTGATGGCAATAACTTTGAAAAGTGGTCTGATTCTTTAATTGAGAAAATATGGTCCAATACAATGAAAGGCCCTGACAACTACGGTACTTTTATGGATGCGTGCATGAAAAATCCTGACAAGTATATCGGCGGTCAGTGGCTCTACAAATGACATGTGCAGGTTCAATTCATCGCTGAGGGCACATCGGCTAAACCAGCACCGTATATGGTGTCAGTAACCATTGCTGGCGTAGATAAGGCTGGATGACACAATCCAGTCAGTAAGGGGATGATCATGAGAGGATTTTTTAACAGATTAATAGCAACCTTTTAAAGTTAAGTTTGTGTGATAACAAATAAATTCTGAACAAAAAGGATCTGTTCAGCCGGACGGTCCGGTACAACCTTCATCCGGATAAGTACCGGACCGATAATCCGGTCGAAGACTGGCGCCGCCACTTGAGCCACCAAAATACTGTCGCGCTTTCGGATAGTTATAGCCATAACCAGCACCACCTCAGGAGGGCTCGCCGTGGTGATGCCTGTCGTACAGGCTGGATAAAATAATTTCAGCCCGCTCTTCCGGCCCGCAAAGCGGTAACCTGATGAGGTTATAGCCGCATCTGCCGTAGGCCTCAGCCATTGCATGGTACGTCTGAACCGCTTCCCCGAATGACTGCTTACGCTCCGTATCCTGTACGTAGATGTCTTCCCATGGCGGCGCGATGAACACGGTATGAGCATACCGGAACAGTTCAGTCGCTCTCTTCATATGGGGCGGCACCGGCAGATTACAGAGCGTAAGATAGCCAACTATATCCGGCAGCCCACGGTCAAAGAAAAATGGCGTTTCGCTTTGAGCAGCTTCATGCCACGAGCGTAACTCCCAGTTCAGCATCAGCCCGGCGAAAGCTTCCCTGTCCTTCCAGGGCAGCGCATTTCCGCCGATCGCCACCTGGTTCCGTATGATTGCGCGTCCGGCCTCAGCTGCCGTCGGATAACCTTTTGCGCGCAGGGAATTCAGCAGCGTGCTTTTACCTGACCCCGGTCCGCCGGTAATAATAATTCTTTGGTTTTCAGAATACATAAAAGCGTTCCTTTTCGGAAAAAACAACACACTGATGTTGGATACTTCATAATGAAAAGATGAAGACATCATTATACCGGTGCCCTACAGATAGCCTGCAAGCAACATTTTGCACCACTGATTTCCGTTCCCTGCAGATAAAACGTGTCGTCGTGTCTCACTTAATATATCCACGACGCCCGGGCTTTGCATTACAGGCGCTTCCGCCTGTCGGTTCACCCACGTGACACACTGCACAAAAGAGACATAGCAGCACAGATTGTCAGAACCAGTCCCAGTTGCTGCACCATGCCGGCGAGCCCCAGCATCATTCCCAGTAATAAGTAATAGCTCAAGCCGAATAATGCTCCCGCAGCTCCGGTCTGTTCGCGATAACGGTGCAGCGCCTGGCTCAACACGTTGGGTATCGCTATGCCATAGGCAATTACAGTTCCGGCTACCGGTATAAGTATCCACGCCGAGTGCTGCAACCACCAGGCAGCAACACCGGAAAGCAGAGCCAGTGTACATGCATGACGTACCAGCTGTTCCGGTGTTATACCGGTTGTTAACAGTCTCCGGTTCAGGAGGCTGCCCGAGAGTGAAGCAAGTGCCAGTAATATCCCCGTCCATCCGAATGCCCTGGAGCTCCACCCCAGCAGCCTGAAAAGAAACGGAGCCAGGCTGTAATAACTGAACAACATTGTATTCAGCAGGGCTACGAGTATTGCATTTTTCCAGAGCATACCGTCCCGGATCATGCGGGACGCCAGACCGCTCCCCCGGATTCTGAGCGTGTTCTCTGGCCGCGTTTCCGGCAGTAAAACTGCTGCCAGTATTAGCAATATTATCGCCAGTGATGCCAGAGCAATAAATACGCCGGTATGGCCGTACAGACTTACCAGCCAGCCTCCACTTACCAGACCGAAAACCGGACTCAGTGCAAGCGCCGCTCCCATGACGGAAAAGACGCGGGCCAGTGAGGTTGATTCATAACTGTCCCTCAGCATGGTCTGCACTACAACAGACCCGGCGGCAGCACCCGTGGCTGCCACCATACGGGCCAGCAGTAATACGCTAAAATCGGTGGACACAATTGCCATTACAGATCCCGCTCCGTAACAGATGAGTCCAGCCATGATGGCCGGACGTCGTCCGAACCAGTCACTCAGCCAGCCCCACAATGCCACTCCGGCAGCAAAGGAGAAAAAATAGACTGAAAGCGTCTGAGCAGCACGCTCGCTGCTTACCTGAAAAGATCTGGCGATATCTGGCAACGCAGGGCTGTATATAGTTTCTACCAGTTGTGGAAACATAATAAGCAGCGTCAGCAGCCACAGGGGAGGGCGAATAATACTATTCATAACAATATCCAGAGAAACAGAAAACTGGAGGGCATTATTGCTGAGACGATAATGTCTTATTATAATAATAAGGACTTTAAATACTAAATATCAGACATTTTATGAAAATTAGCCCCGACGATAGTTTCGATCCGGATAGTTTTAGTGAGCCGGTAATCGGAATTGCGTCCGATTTAGGTGTACACGATTCAGGACAACACAGTCACCTTCGTCATCAGCTGCTCTTTTCAGCGTCGGGGAGCATCACAATTGAACTTGAACAAACCCTGTGCCAGCTTCCCCCCCGCCGAGCAGCCTGGATCCCTGCAGGAACAATTCATCGCGCCATGATGCGTGGTGTGCTGGCCTATCGTTCCCTCTACTTTTCAACCACGCTTCCGTTATCTCTACTGCCACTGCAAATAGTCGAGGTTAATCCCCTGTTTTTTGAAGTCATAGAACGAATGGCATTCTGGCCATGGGGAATGCTGGCAGAGCAACAGGCCAGTCTCATTAACGTTTTCTGTGAAGAAATACAGACTGCACGCACAGAAAACTGGACATTACAGCTCCCCTCAGACGCTCGCCTGAACTTATGGCTGGATGGAGTACGTACGGGCGAATTACCCCCACGCCTTGGCCAGTTGTCCCAACAGATTGGTGCATCTGAGCGCACGATAAGCCGGGTCTTTATCAGAGATACCGGAATGAATTATCAGAACTGGCGGCAGCAGTGGAGGCTGCTAAAGGCAATGGAAATGCTGTGTGACGGATGGCAGTTAAGCTATGTGGCGCAACAGCTGGAATTTGTCAGCGACAGTGCATTCATCACGTTTTTTCGACAGCATACAGGTACGACTCCAGCACGTTATTCACTTAAGAATATTGCTGAAAAAAGTCCCCGCTGACGGTGATAAATCAATAAAAAAACAATATCCTAAGTTTTTGTATTTTCTATTAAGGTCGATTTTTGACCTCAACGTACAATAATTTTCGATATCCAAACTGGCCCCAATAAATGCGCCGAAGGCGCATGAAGGCGCCCTCTGTCGCTGAATACTGCACCTCCGTAAATGGCGCCGTAGCCCGGCGCAGCCGGTATCAGTTTTGATAGGTTCCACCAATCCATCACTTCGCCCTGCTAAGCCATAACCCGCAGACAGGCGGCACAGGAAATGATGTGCGCCGTCGGAGTGGTCACGACAAGGCTTCGCCGCAGTCGGGGCGTATCTCCGCGTTAGCGGGCCGTTAGGACCGCTTACGGGCGTGTTGCACAGGGTCTGCCGGAGGTGTGAATTAAAGCGGCTCGGGTTCTAGTTACAACATCCATCATTAAAAGCGATGTTGTTCCGGGCCTTCGGCCCGGGCGGCGGCGCTTTTCAGTGGTGGGTTTTTTGTGGGGAGCTGAGGATCCTAGGAGTAAGTGGTCGACTGTTGCTGTTGTAACGTTCTGAACCCTGCCCGCCATTTTTGGCGGGTGCTAACTCTAGGCGCAAAGCGCCTGAACCGAACCGGCGCGGACTTTGTCCGCTGCAAGGGCGGGCGTTATACACATGTCCACAGGACAGGTGGCGAATAGGTTTTATTTTTAAATGTAAGTAATGACTGAAGTTTAAAAGATAGGAGATCAGAAGTTTAAAAGGATCATCGCGGTTTGTAGAAATTCCTTATTGTGGTTTAAAAAGCATCCATCCAGTAGCTTATCACTTTAGCCTCTTGTGGTTTATGTGGATAACTGGATGAAAACCTAAAAGCGGTGAAATATTGGGCGTTCGGTCACAGAAATATGCGGGCAACAAAAGAAGAATTTTGGTTAAGTTTAGAAAACCCGGCATCAGCAGGACATGTTTGTCATTCAGGTCCCCGACGGGGGCCTGAAACAGGGGCTGAAGAAGGTTAACACGGCAATAAAAGCCGAAAAGTGGGCAGGCGTAAACCGATGCCAGGGCACCAGATTCAAAAAGGCAGCGTATTAGCTGGCGTTAGGTTGTGACCAGCAATGCATCACCAAGTCGTGCGTAATGGCCACGCGAAAGCTTCATTCGCTCCGAGACACGGCGTTCTATCTCTGCCCGAACCGCATCAAGATTACCGAAGAAGCGGCCTTTCCTGATTTCTTTTTGGATTTGCTGGCGAACCAGCAGCTCGATCTCTTTGCGCGTTCGCGGAGCGTCCTTACGCGCCCTGTGACGTTTCATGCCGTGTTCATAGCGTGACTTGTGGTACTGACGGAAGCGTTCACGAACGAATGACCAGGCCGCACTGATAAGTTCATCAGCACCGGCGCGAGGAAGCCCTTTCTTCTCACGCTGCTTATTTTCCCACTCAATACGGCTGCGGCGCGCAGCAGCAACGGCTTCTTCAGACACCCCAAGCACCTGCCACATCAACGGTGTGAAAGTGATGTCTGTGGGGATATTACAGCCAATTTCTTTATCGTATTCGGTGTTATAGGTAATGAGGTTCAGCTGAGCGAGAAACTTCAGGGCACCCGTCAGACGGGTGATCGACAGACGTTTTTTTTCTGTGGCCAGTCCGCAGCGAATGCTCATGGTAGTGAGCGATGAACCAACGCGATTAGCAAGGGGATTAAAATAGTGACACATTGCCTGTACGGATGCTTCCAGTGCCCGTATGCGTAACACTGGCGGGCGCTTTTTGCGCTCACCACGGGCGATCAGCATAGCAACCAGTGCCTGGAACTCTGCACGCTCAGTGAAGCCAACAGCTTTCTCGCGAATTTTTTCACAGAACGGAAGGGTTTTCTTTCCCTTTTCAGGAATGAAAACTGGATTCGGATTTTTTACCTGACGGTAAAGTGTAGTGGTTTCGGAATTCTGCTTACTCAC
>NZ_JBLGUU010000002.1:0-112092 GCF_050030705.1 Enterobacter cloacae complex sp. 418I7 | reverse complement strand
TCCAAGTGTCTCTTTTTATTCGACCGCTTTGGTGGCCTTTGCTGATTACAGTGGATAGTAGCACTCATCGCAGCGGTTATCCTACCGCCTATAGTGGTTTTTCTACTCTCTACAGTGGTTGGTTTACTCTTCATAGTGGCTGATCTTCTCTCTATAGTGGATATCGATCACCTCTAAGGCCATGTGGCACAACGGTTTGCGGGGTACGGGGATCTTTTTGGGTCTTTGTGGGTCTATTTGGTTCTCTTTAGGATCTGAATTACTGGATCGGGCCTGTGTATAAAAATCAGGTAATTGCAAAACCAGCCATCACTCCCCTTCTGGGGATAATGTGTGGTCGAAACAAACACGCCTGAACGCAAAACTTCCAACATCTCTATGAATATCAGCCACCTGACGTAGAAAAACAGGCACTGAGTTATCCAGTTAAGACAATGTCTCCTACTCACTACAGTGGATACCGACCACTCTCCAGAGAGGTTGTTTTGCTCTTCATAGCGGTTATTATGCTCTCTACAGAGGTTACTTTCCTCCCCATAGTGGATAGTAACCCCCTCTCAGGCCAGTAACCGCAACGGCTGGAGACGATCGGGGATCTCTTTTGATCTTCTGTAGGATCTCTCTGGGGATCTAATTATTGGATCGGTCCTGTGAATAATGGGTATAAGTAAAACAGGCATTTGCAAACATCGGTGCGCCTTGTCAGTTATCGTTGCCCCGGACAAAACTATTTGAATAAGAACTATGGATCTCAAACGCACGCGCTGGGTTCGCCGTCTTGAAGATGGCTCCTACACCATTGAATCGAACACTAGCCTGAACAAACAGAAGTTGCTCTGCGACCTGTGCGGCATTGCGTCGAAGTGCCCGATTAACGAAACCCGGCTCAAACTCCACGACGCCGGGGCGCACTTCCACCTGAACAACTGCATACGTTACGTGCCACTGCTGGCATTTCGTAAACCGATCATCGGATTAGACGCACCCTACTTCAACACACTCCGCTCTGGTGTAACATGGCGAGACCGGGTCGAACCTGGCAAGCTCGTTTGTCTGGTTGAGGCTGATACTGGAAATATCATCCGGTTCGGGAGAGTCGATAAGGTCTACTCCGGCCCGGTGGATGAGATGCTGCGGAAACACAGCCGGTTTAACCATCTCTGCATGGGTGGAGAGAAGATCGAGAAGGTTGGCGAAGTGATCCGCAAATCCTACGGACACTTCCTGAACGACGACAGCCTTCTTACGGCCATCTACATTCGCCATGTCGATCGGGAGTTCGATACGGAGTATCACAGTGCTGAAGAGTTGAATCTTGTCGACCCTCGCCCAAAAGCTGGGGTAATCGACATCAGCGTAGCGCGTCAGAAGCCCCCTGAGACGTTTTAAACGTAAACTCATGGTTTTACCGGGGCATAAAATATGGTGTCTTAGAAAGACACTGAGAGCTTTAGGGATTAATACATGAGTGAATTTTATTCAAGGGCAGCAACTGTGGCAGACATGCCATTTATCATGGGTGAGTTCGAAGACGGCGCACGCAAGGGTCACTTCTACGAAGAGATCCTCACATCAAAGGGGGGTAAAACCTTTGAGAAGCAGACCAGGCTGGCCATCAAGACGAACGAGCAGGGCCAATACTCCGGGCATTATATCTACATCCTGCTGCGCCGTTCTGATGACAAAAAAGCAGGGCTAATCTGGTTCTGTGCCGCACTCGATCCAACCGGTGCGCCACGACTTGAACTCCGTGCCGTCAGTATCGTCAAAGAGCTACGCGGGAAAGGCTATGGGTCAATGCTGGTGTCCGACATGATCGATTCAAACCCGAGCCAGCCGATGATGGCGAAGTGCTACGTCAAATCCTCGCAAATGGCCGACATGCTAAAACGCAGAGGTTTTCACCTTTTCGACACGTCCCCCAAAGGCACGCAGATGCTGTTTCGCGATCCGAAGTAATAAGCCCCCATACGGTTGAGATATTGTCACCACCATAAAAATAAGTAGGTATTTACTTATATATTTTGTCATAATCGTGTGCCTGTAGATTTTCTTCTGTGCCGTGTTGTCTGGGTTGCTCGCCTCTCAAACACGCTTAACATCTGTATCAAAATAACCACAAAGGAAAAGACACATGACATTGCCATACGGGGTGATATCAGATCCCCATTATCATCGTTGGGATGCTTTTGCGACAACAAACGCTGACGGGCTGAACTCTCGACTGGAGATCCAACTGGACGCCACGAAAGAAGCAGCCAAAGCCATGAAAGCTGCGGGCTGTAAGTACATGCTGGTGGCTGGTGATACTTTCCATGTTCGTGGTGCTATATCACCTTCCGTCCTGCATTTCGTGACTGAAACTTACGAGTGGATCATCAAAGAGTTGGGCCTCGAAGTGGTTATGCTGGCCGGCAACCACGACCTCGAAACCAACGATTCCGTATACAGCGCCAATGCAGCGGCCTCTCTGCGCTCAATCGGTGTGGAAATTGTCTGCGGCAAACGTCCTCACTCCATCAAAATGGGCGACGTAACCGTCCACCTGATTAGCTGGCGTAACAACCACGCAGAGCTTATTAGCGACCTCAAAACACTGCGTTCCGGGCTGGATGGCGACAATCACGATGTCGTTGTGCATACCTCGATCAACAAAGCGATCCCCACCATGCCAGATGTCGGCATCGACGCACAGGAACTGAAAGATATCGGCTTCCGTTTGTTGCTGTCCGGACACTACCACAACCACAAAGAAGTGCTGCCTGGAGTGGTTAGCATCGGGGCGCTGACGCACCAGAATTGGGGCGATGTTGGCTCGCTGGCTGGCTTCATGATCGTCAACCCTGACGGCACATTCACCCACTACGAAACCTCCGCACCCAAGTTCGTCAACCTTGAGGACGATGTGGAAGACGACCAAATTCGCGGTAACTACGTGCGCTTCCGTGCCGTTGTGGAGAGCGATGAAGAAGGCATCAAAATCCAGAACGTCCTGAAAACAATGGGCGCGAAGGGTGTCGTCTGCAACTTCATCCGCAAGGCATCGATGATGGAAGGCACTGCCAGTACTGCGGAGACCAGCAAAATAGACAGCCTGGGCGAGTCCGTCGCGGCGTACTGCAAAATCGTTCACGACACTGACGGCGGCTTCGACCTGAGCAAGCTGGACATGCTATGTCAGGAGATCCTGACCGAAGCGGAGAGTGCGGAGGCAGTGTGAGAACGAGCCATTCTGGGAGCTTTCGGGACTTCATCTCCACGATGAAAAGACTTGAACGAGGCCAGACGGTGATGTTCCACAAGCCCTACCCACCCAACGGAAACCCTGTGGCGTTTTATCTGGGAAGACTGAGCAAACAAGGCGTACTGAAACGGAGATCTTTCCCGGCCCACACAGAGTTTCAACTGCGAAAAGGCCAGCATTTGAATCAAAAAGTTAGAGGCATTGTATGAAATTTCTAAAGCTCCAGGTTGAGAACTTCATGGCGTTAGCCAGCGCCGAAGTTGAGTTAGACCAACGCGGTCTGGTGCTCATTCAGGGTGTTAACAGTGGCGACTCTTCTGCTGCCAGCAATGGTGCGGGCAAATCGACATTGATGAACAGCCTGATGTGGTGTCTGTATGGCGAAACTGCGCATGGCGTCAAAGGTGACGACGTGCTGTCTACAGGTCACGAGAAAAACTGTCGTGTGATGGTGACTGTTGAGGATGAAGGAAAGCGTTACGCCATCATTCGCCACCGCAAACACAAAGAGTTCAAGAACCGGCTGATCGTCCGTGGCGAAGACGGTGATATGACCAAAGGCAAAGACACACTGACGCAGGAGTTCGTTGAACGCCTGATTGGTGCATCGAAAGAGGTGTTCATGGCGTCCATCTACGCCAGTCAGGAAGCAATGCCTGATCTGCCGGGTATGTCCGACAAGAACCTCAAAACCATCGTTGAAGAAGCCGCTGGCGTCGACCGGTTAACGCGAGCCTATGCCATTGCTCGCGAGCGTGCTAATGCAGCTGCCGCACGCATGGATGTTACCAAATCCAAAATGGACGCCTGTCTCACGCTTATCGAGACCGCGCAGTCAGAGATTGAGGCGGCCAAAGCGTCCTCTGATAGTTGGGAGCGCGATCGCGGCGAACGTCTGGACAAGGCCCGCGTCGATTTGGCTGGCGCGGAGGTAACGCTGTCCGAAGTCGTGATGGAAATTCGCTCGCTGCCGGAACAGATCCGGGATACGGAAAACGCGATTGCTGGCGAACGCAGTAAGCTGGCCTCCAAAGAAGAGCATGACGCCAAACTGCTGAAGGTGCGCGGTGCGATTACGGAGATCCGCTCAAGCATCCGCACTTCAGAAGCGGCACAGAACGAGTCCATGAACCGTGCTCGCTCGTTTAAAACCAAAGCAGAAGAGGTTGGCACAAAGGTCGGAGCACCTTGTGTTACGTGCGGAAAGCCCTACTGCGAAGAAGATTTGTCCACCGTAAAGGAGAGTTTCATTGAACAAGCGCGTAATGAGATCGGCCAGGCGCAGGCATCAGCAGCGGCAGTGGCTCAACACAAAGCTCGTCTTGAGAAAGCGCTCGGCATCGAGTCTGCACTGGTCGCAGCCACACCCGACGTATCAGAAATCATCGCCAGAATCGAACGCCTGACCAATGAGCTAAGTGCGCTGCGTCATCGAGAACGTGAAGTTGTGGCCGTCGAAGCGATGGTGGCGCGGGCACGTACCGACATGAATCGCATTATGGCAGAGGTAAACCCATTTCTGGCCGTTATTAAACGTCATGAAGACAACCTTGCTGCCAATAAATCTAATCATTCAGTACTTAAAAATGAGTTAAAGAGTATTCAGGAGCAGGCTCTGTTGCTGGAGAAAGCTCGCCAGGTTTACTCCCCAGCTGGTGTGCGTTCACACATCCTGACCTCTGTTACGCCTTTCCTTAACATCAGAACTGCGGAGTATCTCAACACGCTGTCGGACGGCAACATCGTTGCCGAATGGTCGACAATGGAGACAACGAAGAAAGGCGAGTATCGCGACAAATTCAATATCAGCGTAACCAAAACAGGCTCCAGCAAATCCTTCCAGACGTTGTCTGGTGGCGAGAAGCGTAAGGTACGCATTGCGTGCTCTCTTGCTTTGCAGGATCTGGTTGCCAGTCGCGCCAGTAAGAATATCGAGCTGTTTATCGGCGATGAAATTGACGACGCGCTCGACACTGCCGGTCTGGAGCGTCTCATGGGGATTCTGGAAGCCAAAGCGCGTGAACGCGGCACAGTGATGATCATTTCCCACAAAGAGATGAAATCGTGGTTCCGGGAAACCATCACAGTCGAAGTCAAAGAGGGTCGCAGCTATGTCGTTTAACTTGAGCCGAACGCAGTTTTTGCAGATGTTTGCCGTGATGCAGTCTATAAAGCTGATAAACCACCATACGGCAAAAGCAGCTGCGCCTGCACTTTTGTGGAAAAACGAAAACATCAATGACGACCAGTTCTCGGTATTAACCAGTCTGCTGTCATCGACTCCGTTGATGCCGAGTTTGTCTATGCTGCCGTCAGGAAGCACTGCGCCGATCCTTATTAATCCATTTACGGAAGGTGGATATCTCCCACATTCTGGGCCGGGGTTCGTTGTGATTCCTGAAACCGGAACGCTGAACATCCAAGAAAATGCGCTCTTCAATGCGATGGAGACGCACATCAGCACCGCATTCACTAATCTGATTCGACACGCTAACGCACGCGCGGATCACGTTGCAATGCCGGGTGCTGCTTTCGCCAGCTTCTCTGTTGACTATGACCGACACGCGCCAATTTCAAAGCGGGCGAAACTCTGCTTTTACGAGGAGGGATGTGAAGTAGCGATTATTGAAGTACTTCTCCCCCATGTATTCAGCGCGAATGAAACGGCTGCACGCCATCTGATCGACATCATGCGGCATTTCATCGGCCAGAGCATGATCGATGCAGACATTGCTGCAGGCGTTCTAACCAACGATAGCATTCACGTTGTTAGCGACATTCCGAAGCCGCCAACTCGCGAGCCGGAAAAGACACTTGAACAGAAACTAATGGAATGCCCAACCTGGGCTACGTGGTAAGGAGACCAAAAATGAGTAAAACCATTCGTGTGGTCGGCGTCGACCCTTCAATGAGCAACTTTGGCCTGGCGATTGGCACGCTGGATCTGGAAACGGATAAGCTGGACATTCATGGCCTGACATTGGTGGAAACCAAAGCTGGCGGCAACAAGAAGACGGTTCGCGTAAACAGCGACGATCTGCGCCGCGCTAATGAAATCTGGCGTACCGCCAAGCCCATAATCGAGCAGGCTCATATGGTGTTTTGCGAATTGCCGGTTGGTAGCCAATCGAGTCGCTCTCAGACCTCATACGGCATCTGTATTGGCGTACTGGCGTGCGTGGATAAGCCACTGATACAGGTCACGCCAAACGAGATTAAGCACTATGTCGGGAATAAGCTGACCACGTCGAAGGAAGAGATCATTCAGTGGGCTACGCAGAAGCAGCCAAACGCCCCGTGGTTGCGCCGTAAGCAATCTGGTAAGGAAGTGCTGGTGAATAAAAACGAGCACCTTGCGGACGCTGTCGCGTCGATTTACACCGGTATGCAAACAGATCAATTCCGTCAGGTTCGCGATGTTCTTGCAGGAATTTTATAAGTCGGTAATTGATAGGTAAGTACTTATCTATTAACATGAGGCCACTATATTTAGTGGCCTTTTTTATTGGGTGATACATGATAAGCATCGTAAAACGTAACGGTTCCACTGAGCCGTTGTCAGAGGAAAAATACAACCGCGTTGTGATGTGGGGAGTCGAAAACATTCGCAACGTTAGCGCGTCTGCTGTCGCTATGGGCGCTGCTGCCAGCATTTTCGACGGAATGACCACCTGCCAGCTGCATGAGGCGCTGGTAAAGTCCGCTGCCGATCTGATCTCTCCGGAAACCCCGAACTACTCGCAGGTTGCCGCGCGACTGAGCCTGTTCAAGATCCGCAAGGACGCCTTCGGCCAGTATGACTACCCGAATTTCTACAATCACATCGTCAGCAACGTCAGTCGTGGCGTTTACGATGAAGACCTTCTCAAGTACTACTCTCAGGAAGAAATTGCCGAGCTGGGCGTGTACATCAAGCCTAAGCGCGACGAATACTTCGGCTATGCCGCCACCGTGCAGCTGGCGAGCAAGTATCTCGTTCAAAACCGAGTAACTGGCGCTATCTACGAAGGGCCACAGCAACTCTACATGCTGGTCGGCATGTGCCTGTTCCAGAATTGGGAAGATGGCTGCGCCGGTAAGACGCGTCTGGAGATGGTCAAAGGCTTCTACGATGTGACCAGTACATTCAAGCTGTCTCTGCCAACGCCAATTATGGCCGGCGTGCGCACCCCTACTCGCCAGTTCTCCAGCTGCGTGCTGATTGAAGCTGCTGATAGTCTGAAAGGGATTAGCGCTGCGTCTTCCGCAATCATTGACTACGTGTCACGTCGCGCGGGAATTGGTATTGGCTTTGGGCGTCTGCGTGCGCTGGGAAGTGAGATCCGCAATGGCGAGGCCACCCACACTGGCGTTATTCCATTCCTGAAACACTTCCAGACAGCTGTGAAATCCTGCTCTCAGGGCGGTGTTCGCGGCGGCGCTGCTACAGCGTTCTATCCGATCTGGCACTTGGAAGTTGAAAGTCTGCTGGTACTGAAAAACAACCGTGGCATTGAAGAGAACCGCGTTCGTCATCTCGACTATGGCGTGATGATTAACCGTCTGATGTATCGCCGCCTGGTGCGCAACGAAAACATTACGCTGTTCAGCCCACACGATGTGCCGGGCCTGTACGACGCGTTCTTTGTTGATCAGGACAAGTTCGAAGAGCTGTACCTGAAGTACGAAGCCGACGAGAGCATCCGTAAGAAATCTATCCCGGCCGTCGACCTGTTCTCTACGCTGATGCAGGAGCGTGCCTCTACTGGTCGTGTTTACATTGCCAACGTCGACCACATGAACGATCACGGCGCATTCGTTCCGGAAATTGCACCGGTACACCAGTCCAATCTCTGCATGGAGATCACGCTACCGACCAAGCCACTGGCGTTCACTGACGATCCGAACGGGGAAATCGCGCTTTGCACTCTGTCTGCGTTTAACCTGGGCGCGATCCGCACGTTGGACTCACTGAAAGACGTGGCGTTCTACGCTGTGGCGGCACTGGACTCTCTGCTCGACTATCAGGACTACCCGATGGCTGCTGCAGAAATCCCGGCTAAAGCACGTCGTAGCCTGGGTATTGGCGTAACCAACTTTGCCTACTATCTGGCGAAGAACGGCTTTAACTACTCTGACACTGCGGGCAACCAGCTGGTGCATGAGACCTTCGAAGCCATTCAGTACTACCTGCTCGATGCGAGCTGCCGACTGGCCGAAGCGAAAGGTGCATGTGACTGGTTCTCCCACACCAAATATGCACAGGGCCAGCTGCCAGTCGACCACTATCGCAAAACGCTGGATACCAACCCGGAGACCTCTTTCGAGCTGAAAATGCCGTGGGAAGAGCTGCGTGGCCGTATCCGTGAGCATGGTCTGCGTAACTCCACTCTGACCGCCCAAATGCCGTGCGAGACGTCCAGTCAGATCACCAACTCCACCAATGGTATTGAGCCGCCCCGCGGCCCGGTGTCCGTGAAGTCGTCCAAAGACGGCATCGTGAAGATGGTCGTTCCGGACTTCGCGCAACTGAAAGACCAGTACGAGTACCTGTGGGATATGCCGGACAACCGCGGCTATCTGACTAAGGTGGCCATCATTCAGAAGTTCTTCGATCAGGCCATCTCTGCGAACACCAACTACGACCCGACTCGCTTCCCTGGCGACAAGGTTCCAATGATGAAGCTGCTGGAAGACCTGCTGTTTGCGTATCAGCAAGGTGTGAAGACGCTTTATTACCACAACACGCGTGATGGCGCTGGTAAGCGTGATGACGACGATCAGGTGTCAGAACCTTCCGCTGCGGAGGTTGTTGAGCCAGAAGATGAGTGCGATGGCGCGTGCAAAATCTGATGAGCGTGGGGAGAAATCCCCACCTTTTCATTGAGTTGAGTACCTTGTTTAAACCAATAAGATAACAATTTGTTTAAAGCCACTCGATAACATTCAGAGGGAAATACATGACTTATTCTACTTTCCGTTTGGGCGCTAACGACGCAACGAAGGAACCTATGTTCCTCGGCCAGTCTGTCAACGTAGCACGCTACGATCAGCAAAAGTACCGTGACTTCGAAAAGCTGATTGAGAAACAACTCTCGTTCTTCTGGCGCCCTGAAGAAGTCGACATTACCACTGACCGCATCGACTTCAATACCAAGCTGCAAGAGCACGAACGCCATATTTTTCTGAGCAACCTGCGTTACCAGACGCTGTTGGATTCCGTTCAGGGTCGCAGTCCAAACGCAACACTGCTGCCGCTGATCTCCATTCCTGAGCTGGAGACATGGGTTGAGACCTGGTCGTTCTCTGAGACGATTCACAGCCGCAGCTATACCCACATTATCCGCGGTATGGTGGATGACCCGAGCATCGTTTTCGACGGCATCGTCACGGACGAAGAGATCATCAGCCGGGCTGTAAGCATCTCAAGCGAATATGACAGGCTGTACGAAATGACCTGCGCTCGCCAGCATCTTGGCGAAGACGAATTTGAACGGCTGTATGTCAGCGAGTTTGATGGCAAGCCCTACCCTCTCCAGCGCCAGCTGTTCCGAACACTGGTGTCGGTGAATGCACTGGAGGCGATTCGCTTCTACGTGAGCTTTGCGTGTACGTTCGCCTTTGGTGAGCGGAAGCTGCTGGAGGGCAACACGAAGATCATGCGCTTCATCGCGCGCGACGAGGCTCTGCATTGCGAAGGTACTGAACGCATGATCCGCTTTATGCGTACCGGTCGTGAAGGTCTGATGTGGAAGATGATTGCCGCAGAAGAAGAGAGCTTCATCTATCAGACCATGATGGACGTGGCCGGGCAGGAAATGCGCTGGGCTGACTATCTGTTTAAAGACGGCTCAATGATTGGCTTGAATGCCGACATCCTCAAAAGCTATGTGAAATACCGCACCAACCTGGCAATGCGTCGTCTTGGGCTGCGACCGCTGTTCCCGGAAATCAAAGACGATCCACTGGTATGGATGAATAAATGGCTGCTGTCAGACACCCTGCAGATCGCTCCGCAGGAAGCTGAACAAAGCAACTACCTCGTTGGCCAGATTGACTCCGCTGTCGATCGCTCCGGCCTGAGCCAGTTCGCAGACCTTTAAGCCGAGTTTAACCACTTTGTGGCCTGGCGCTGCTGGGTCACAATTGACGTATCAAATGAAGTCCAAAGGAAAGAAAGAAGACATGAAATTTACGAAACTGACCGATCATCTGAAACTTGCCGCAGACAAACTCGTGGGATTTAAGCCAGAGCCTTACGAGTTGAATCCCGGTTTTGGCAAGGCAACGGAAAGCATCTACCTGATGGTTGACCAGTTCCACACACTGTTTCAGCACCCACGCCGTGCCATTCCAGATCCGGCACTACTGCGTCTGCGTGCCAAGCTGATCCACGAAGAAGCTGTTACCGAGGGCATCCCGGCAGCTAAAAACGGGGACATGACGGCACTGCTGGACGCGATGGCTGACTTCCTTTACGTGGGCGTCGGCACAATGGTGGCCATCAAAGGCGGCATCTCGACGGGCATGAGTTACTACACCCAAGAGCAGAGTGTTGATCGCTTCATCCACACCATCATGGTTCCAGGCAACACGGTCTTTGACGACATGGCCATCCCGTTTGAAGAAGCAAAAGAAGCTGCATTAATGCTGAATGCGCTGGCTGACAAACTCGAAGCGAAGCCGATTAGCGATTCCGAATTGGTGCAGGAGCTGCGCCGCGTGATGAATAAAATCTACGTTGCCTGCATGATGACCTACCGCCTGGCTGATTTTCTCGGTATCGATATTGTTGAGCTGGTGGCAGAAATCCATCGTTCCAACATGACCAAGCTGTGGCCGGCTGACGCCGAAGAGCGTCGTGTGGCGGTAGAGAATTGCAAATACGACAAGGAAGATCTGGGCTTCCGCCACGCTGAAGGGACTGACATGATGATTGGCTTCAGAGTTTCTGATGGCAAGATCCTCAAATCCCCAACCTACAGCGATGTGGATCTGACTCGCTTTGTTGAGAAGGCGAAAGCCTCATCTCTTTACGAGATGGTAAAAAAATAATTGTAAGTATCTACTTATCATTATATATTGCCTTGGCGTGTTTTATTGTCCAAGTTCTTAATTGCTCATTGCAATGGTGGCCTAAGAGCCACCATTTTTTTTACTTCCCTCCTAGCCTTACACACTTCTGACAGATAAACTTGTATAAAATAATATGTATGTACTTACTTATCTTATGTGAGGTTGATTTTGTCTATCCTACTGAATCGAGACTTTACGAACGGTCAGTTTGCCAGTGGTTCGTATGCCAAAGTGGTTGAAACGGTACTCAACACTGGCGTTCACGCGGGTGATCGCACCGGAACCGGCACAAAAAGCGTTTCATATGTCCCTTCCTACTACATGCTGACGGGCGGCTCTGTTCCACTTATCTCCGGAAAAGCCGTCAACCTGAAGCCGTTACTGGTTGAGCTGGAGTGGTATCTCAAAGGAACGGGCAACATCCAGTTCCTGAAAGACAATGGCGTCAAAATCTGGGATGCCTGGGCTGATGAAAATGGCGATTTAGGCCCGGTCTATGGCAAACAATGGCGTCGGTGGGAAGATACCCGCATCGTGAGCCATAGCGAGTATTTGAGCAAAATCGACACGTTCCGTGAGCGCGGGTACAAGGTCGAGGGGTATCTGGGCGTAAGTGAAGATCGCGTTGTGTTGTCCCGTGAAATCGACCAGCTACAGCGTATCGTTCACACGCTTCGCACCAACCCGACAGATCGTCGCATCCTGCTGAATGCCTGGAATGTTGGCGAACTGGAAGATATGAAGTTGCCGCCATGCCATTTCGTGTTTTCACTGTGGAGTCGCGAGCTGGACTTTGAGACCCGACTGACGATGGCCACCGACATTGGCATTCAGCACAACCGCCACGGCCACGAGTCCATTTACACCCAGATGCTGTGTCTTCTGGAAAGAGATGGCGGCATTACTGAGAACATGCTGGACGAGCTGGGCATCCCGAAACGCATTCTGAACTCATGCCTGGTGCAGCGCAGCGTCGATACCTTTGTTGGTATGCCGTTCAACATCGCCGGTTACGGCATTCTCACCCACTTCCTCGCGAAGATCACCGGCCACATGGCTGGCGCATTCGTGCATTTTGGCTTTGACGTTCATCTCTACGACAACCACATGCAAGGCGTTGAGGAACTGATGAAGCGCGAGCCGCCCAAAGAGTCCGACCCGGTTGTCATCTTCCCGCATGAATGGGCCGAACTGGACGACTTCAAATGGGAAGGTGTGCAGGTGTGCGGCTACAGCCCTCTTCCGTGGATCAAGGTTCCAGTGGCGGTGTGATATGGCCAGAGGGATGTATGTGTTGTGTGAAATTGAAGGTGTGCTGGCGAGAGCCAGCCATCGCAAAGCAGTGTCTGATGCGGATGCAGGCGCTCTCATTGCCGGTGATGAACTCATCTTTCCCACCAGCCGCATGTTGCGTGGTTTTGCTCGCTCCGGTGCTGAAGTGGTGCTTATCAGTAGTCGTCCGGAAGCGCTCGAAGGCCCAACCAAACGCTGGCTGAAGGACTTCGGCATTGATTATGACTGGCTCCACCTTGTTCCGCGCGGTGTCAGTTTTGAAACCCATATCAAGCGCACGCTGGCAGAGCACAAAGGCGACTTACTTATCGCCGCACTGGTTCATGATCCGCGTCTGCGTTCTGCGCTGGCAGATTCTCACCAGCGACCAACCATCTATGAGGTAAGCCAATGAAGATGATTGCAGCTGTCGGCCGCAACTATGAAATCGGCATTGGCAACGAACTTCCCTGGCGTTGCCCGACCGATCTGAAACTGTTCAAACAACTCACCAAAAACGCCACTGTCGTGATGGGACGCAAGACGATGGAAAGTCTCAAGCGCCCGCTGCCAGAGCGCCATAACCTCGTTTTGACGCGCTCTCGTGGGTATATCCCCAATGGGTTCTACCCCGCTGGCATCGATGACGTTTTGAGACTGCCAGATCCGGTATGGGTGATTGGTGGCGGGCAGATTTACTCGCTCTTTATGCCACACGTAGAAGAGATCTGGCTGTCGCATATTGGCGTGGATGTGCCGGGCGCGGATGCGTTCTTCCCGGCGCCAATGATGCGTTCTTTAGGGTTCGTACCAGTCGAAACGGCTTATACCCAACGTGCAAATGAGGATGAGTCTGGCTTTTTGCAGATCGTATACAGAAGGTCGTAATGGATTACCGGATTGGAATCACTGGCGCACAGGGCAGTGGAAAAACAACCCTGGCAAAATACATCGATGCGCATTATGGCATTCCGTATGTGGATGCCGGTGTTGGCAAGCTGATGAGCAGTCTGGGGGTGAAGGTTGGCGAGCGTTTGCCTCTTTACGAACGTCTTCAGGTTCAGATGGAGATTGCCAGACACATCGAGATGATCACCCGCGGCGTTGAAGGTTTTGTCATCGACCGCACGCCAGCCGATGTCATGGCTTATACGCTTGACCTGGTCGGCCAGACCAACGAAGACCGTTGCATCGAGCTTGCTCTCGATATTGAGCAGTTTTGCCACAAAGCGGCCATTTCCAACTTCAATGCTATCGCGGGTCTTCGCCCGGGCGTTGAGCTTTCCAGCAAAGATCTCGCGCGTCCCCAGCGAGGATCGCTTGACCGTCTCTATGTTGCTCGCATCGATGCACTTATGTGCGGTGAGCTGACGAAAATCAACACCCTTCCCCAAACCGGCGATCTGCAGGTGTTCGTTATCTCTGAAAAGTGTCGCACGGTTGAAGCGCGAGCCAGATCGGTATTGCGAGTGCTGGACAGAGCCGCTGAAAACATTGAGCGCCGTATAACAGGACGAGTGACCTTCCACTGAATGTTGCTCCCCTGTTGGGCAGTGTAACAATAAGACACACGAAATGAATCGAGGAAAAACAGAATGATAGACGAACTTCCCCTCTCGGATGAATTAGATCGTAAAGCGATTGAAGCACTGATCCGCATTGCTGACGAACAATCCCGCTCTTTGATGAGTGAACGTGAAGCACGTCTGGCTATCCGCGCAGTGTTTGAGTCCGTTCAAGGGCTTGTTGGGGAAGAGGTTGGCGAAGCCATCAATGTGGCGATGTCGCAGTTCAATGGCGGCACCAAGCGCCCTCTGTTTCCTATGCACCTCAAACTCTCAGGCGGTACGGTTCTGTACGTGTCCGTTTGCCTGGAGACCAACCAAATCCAGATCCTCAACACATCAACGGGCGAATGGCGCGAGCCGGTCGTCTGCGAAAGTGGCGAGGACGCACTGAAAAAGGCTGCTCAGTTTGTGCGTGGCGCACTGCTGAAAGGCGCGAAGAAGCTGTAAGGAGTACGAATGACCACGATTGTCGGTGGCGTCGATATTGAGTCCACAGGGCTGGACTTCACATCCGGCCACAAAATTATCGAAATCGCGATAACCCGTTATGAACTGGAAACCCAGAAGCACATCGACAGCCTTGAGATGCGCTTCAACCCGCGTCGCAGTATCGATCCGAAGGCGCAGGCAGTACATGGTATTTCGCTGGAAGATCTGGCAGCAGAACCGCTACTGGCTGATCACGCAGGCAAGATTGCTGCATATATGGGTGCATGTAGCGCGTTAGTTGCCCATAACGGAGAGGCTTTTGACCTTCCGTTCATTCGCCACGAGTTCGGTAGCTATGGGGTGAAATTGCCAGATATCCCTCTGGTTGACTCCATGCTGGATGGCTTGTGGGCTACCGAGGATGGGAAGCGCCCACGCCTGGAAGAGCTGGCGTTCTCACTTGGGTTCACTTACGACCGTGAGAAGGCCCACAGCGCTCTCTACGATACTGACCTGATGATGCAGTGTTTCTTCAAAGCCCGAGAGAAATACGGCTTCTTCAAACTCCCATTCGAAAGCGCCTGATGGCGCTTTTTCTTTGCCTTCAGTTCTTCTAACTGCCTGTAATTATGACTTTTCCGCCTGATAGGTTTTGCCAGAATACGCTCAACCAAAACGCGGAAACGCACCAACGAAAACATAAGGAGTTAAAAATGAGCGCAGTTACAAACACTGTTAAAAACGATGACCTGGACGAACTGACTGCAATGTTGCAATCTCTCGACGAACCAGTGCAGAAAGCTGCGAAAATGAGCGGTGTCGACGAGATCGACGATCTTCTCTCTGGTCTGGATGACGCAATCGCAAAACCAGTCGAGGCGGTGGCGGATGAAGTCATGAATGCCAGCTCTACCGGCGATCTGAGTAGCGTTCTGGAAGAGCTTGAGATTGAGCACGAATCGGTGAAGGTCGAGGAACCAGAGCGTGACCTTGTTGCGGAGATAGTGAACGAGCCAGCGCCTGAACTTGACGCTCGAAGTACTGAGACTACCGGTACAGATCCAACCCCTTTACCTTCAGTGGCGTCAGAGCCTAAACCTGAAGAAGAGCAGCCAAAACGCCAGAAGGCAAAATCAGAGCGTACCCCGGCCAAACCTCGCTTCACGCTGGAAGGTAAGGACGAATCGTTCTATGCGACAGCCGGTCTGGAAAGTGAGAGCTTTACTGCCGCATTCGAAGGGGCGCCAGTCAAAGCGAAAGACAAGATCTTAAACCTTTTGAACTGGTTTAGTGGTGGGCCGGAAATCAGCGTCTACACGGTAATCGCAATGCGCCATATCCTTGACGCGAACACGGCGACCAGCAATAGCATTAAACTGGCGCTAATGAGCAACCCGGAGAAACCATATCCGCTCAACACCGCTTCGACTCAGGCTGGCCAGATGATGGCTGTGTTTCCAACTACTGGCATTGCCACCAGGGAAGGTGGAAATCTAACCCTTAATAAAGAGTCGCCGATCGTCAAAAAATTCATAGCGGAGTATTCCATTGGATGATGTTCCCCTACCCGATCTAAAGCCCCCTGACAGCTTTAGGACGCTGGGTAAGCTAATTGCATACCCAGCATCGATAAAACGCGCCAGAGAGCTTCCCGTTTGCGAATCTGGCGCGTTCTTCTTTGTTTGCTATCCGTTGGATTAAATGAAAAAATAGGTAAGTGTTTACCTATTAAAGCAAAGTAATGATCGCAGCCGAAAAAATCAAAAAGCGAGAGCGTGATGCCTCTCTTCGCGACCTTTGGCGCACACCGCAGTGGTTGTTTGTCGCCATCCAACGTTACATAGGCGTAAAGTTCGATGTGGACGTCGCCTGCAACAAAGATAACGCTCTCCTGCCGAACTTTATCGGTGTTGAGCGTGATGCGCTCAAGTGCAGCTGGGGAGAACCTGGCACTGTGGCGTTCCTTAACCCGCCCTACTCCAAAATCACCCCCTGGATAGACGCAGCCATCCGCGAGCAGGCGCGTGGAGTGACGACGGTCATGTTGATACCACAATCCCTCGATACGCAGTGGTACGAGCGTGCGGCTGAATGCGCCAACGAAACCGTCATCTTGTCTGGCGGCCGCGTGGCGTTCGTTGAGCCAGATGTTGAACTTGGGCTGGTGGAGGTGAACATCAACCCTGGTGGCAGCATGTTGCTTATCTTCCGTGGCTACTGTCAGGAAGCTGGGCACACCATCAACAAGATACCGCTGGCGGTGATGAAAAAGCTGGGTGGTTATGATCCTGCCAATGTTGTCAGGAAGAAGAGACCACGTAAAAAGGCAGCGTAAACACCAGTCTGGGAGTTAGTTTGAGAACCTGCGTCTGTATATATAAATAACTAAGTACTAATTATTAATATATACAGACGCAGGCTTTTTAAGACGTGATTTCCAAACAACTCCCAGACCGTTTTACACCTCCAGAACCCACTGGAACCCCTCTTCAGACGCTCTAGAATCGATTTTATGAACCACAGTAAGGAAAACTATCATGGTATACCCGACGAACGTCGTAGCGCTCGTTGAGAGCGATTTTCTGGCCAAAGTGCGCGACATGATGAAAGATCGCGATAAGGCTTTCAGTCTCTACGAATGGTCGCTCAAATGTCTTCATTCAGGCGAGCACAAAGAGCTGGTGGAGCAGCTGTTAGGGGAACTCATCAATGAGGTGTTTGCCCTGAACGTCCAGCTTCATGGGCGAGAAAATAATCAATCGAAATAATCGGTAAGTACTTACCATTTAAAACGCAGATCGCCAGTGATAAAATCTACCCGCTTTCCGGATTGATTCCGGCAGCTCGACCTGATGGGTGGGGGATAGCGTCACTGGCGTCAGGTTTAAAAAAGCTCACTACCAGCGTAGAACCGGCACCGTTTAGGGGTTGGGGAAGGGGGAACCAAAGTGAGCAGAGAGAAGGGTCACTTTATGATTGTCGAGTCTGGAGTGTTTCGAGAGGTTGAATCCAGTACTCCCCTTCATAAAGTGTGGGAAGATCTCGGTTCTGGGGTGCTGTCATCCATAACTTCCCAAGCCTAAGCTGGCAGTAGACTTAGGTCATAACTTTTCAGGTTATGTAACGACCAGGTTGGTGAGGAAATTTTGTACTCACCTCCCTGGGAGAGTATTACCTGAAAAGACAACCTCTCACTTCGTTCGAGGTGAACTTCACTCACTTCGTTCGTTCAGTTCAGGTTTTAATAAAACCTGTTCTGGGAAGTAAGTTTTTCTTTTCTAAAAATTTTTAATATTTACACGCACGCGTGCGCACACGCGCGAGGGAAAAAAAATCGTCGCGGCGCGCGATTCTGGAGCCAAAATGACGACCAAGACCCCAGCCCGGCAACATACTGGCTGCCGCACGAAGTCCAAAGCCAGATACCAAACCCACCAGCAATCCCGTACCAACTTCAAAACCCCCGTAGTCGAGTTCAATCCCCAGCTCAAAACCGTAAAAGTATTCAGTGATGGCTCTTGCCTCAAAAATCCGGGCGGGCCGGGCGGTTACGGCATCGTTCTCCAGTATCGAGGCGAAGAGCGCGAGCTTTCTGAGGGCTTCCACAGCACGACCAACAATCGGATGGAGATGATGGGCGCCCTGATTGCGCTGGAGCGTC
The DNA here is from genome assembly GCF_050030705.1 of Enterobacter cloacae complex sp. 418I7. Lineage (NCBI taxonomy): Bacteria > Pseudomonadati > Pseudomonadota > Gammaproteobacteria > Enterobacterales > Enterobacteriaceae > Enterobacter > Enterobacter cloacae complex sp. 418I7. The sequence continues at coordinate 93,863 of NZ_JBLGUU010000002.1, read as the reverse complement.
TGAAGTACCCCTGCAACGTGATCCTGCATTCCGACAGCCAGTATTTAAAAAACGGCATGACGCTCTGGATGAAAGGCTGGAAGCGTAACGGATGGATCACGTCTGAGAAGAAGCCAGTCAAAAACGTCGATCTCTGGAAACGTCTCGATTCGGCCGCCAGCCGTCACAATGTCCGCTGGAAGTGGGTTAAAGGTCATGCCGGTCATCGCGAGAACGAAATGTGTGACCGCCTGGCGAAGATCGCCGCCTACTCCGCAGCTGATATGCCTCACAAGCGTGACATTGGATTTTTGTCACAAAATGATAAGTAAGTATTTACCTATCATTTTAAATCAGGTATCTTACCGTTCGTCAGGATGACGAAGTACCGGTTAGGTACTGTTCCAGGATGGAACGCCAAAAGGCGGCTGGCCAAGCCAGCCGCAACTCTTTCTGACACAGAATGGAATCCAAATGGCACGTCAAACGCCTTTCACTTCTTTCAATAAACGTCCCCGTTCAATTCGCCTGGTTCTGGCCGAGCTGTTTAGCGGTCGTGTTTCTGCACGCCTTGCGGAACTGGAAGAACGAGTGTTTGAGCTGGAGAAGCGCATTGATGCGCAAGCTACCGCCATAGCAAATCTGGGTGCGACAGTAGGCATGGGGAAGGTGCGTGATTCCGTCGCCTCTCGTGTGTTGCGTGAATCCCAGGCACACAAGGACAGTTCCCATGGAAAATTTTCAACGAAATCGACTGAAGCCAATGGCCTACGGAGTAATTTTAGCAACCCTGGCAGCGGTAGCCGTGCCAGCCGGTCAGAGTCTGTTGATACCGGACACAACTACTTCCACCACAACCTTGCAGACGACACCCCTGCCAGAACGACCTCCTGTCTCTCTGGATGGGATGCTGCTGGACACGATTCCAGCTCGACCTGCAACTCCGGATCTTCCTTCTACTGTGACTGAGGCTATTGCATGAAATGGAGCTTCCAGAAAGTCACCGCGATGATTGTTGGCCTCGCCATTTTTCTGCTTGGTGGCTGGATCATGAATCTGGTGAAACTCGTGAACGGTGGCGATCTTCAGTTTGATGCCGGAATGACACTTGCGCGTGTCGTGGGAATTTTCGTTGTTCCGGTGGGCAGCATTCTCGGGTTCTTTTGATGCCGAATCCATTTTCGGCACTGTTAAAACAAATTGTTTAGCCAATTAACCAATGAGAGTTAACAACAAGGGCCACTGACGGCCCTTTTTACACTGAATGGAGAATGTATGTTTGAGATGACTACTTTATCGATTCCCGGTGTGCTCCCGGACAGACCATTGATGTCCTCAAAAGAAATCTCAAAGCTGACCGGTAAACGACACAGCGACATTCTTCGCGACATCCGTAGCGTGCTGAATGAGCTGTATGCCGACGATTACCATAACGCAAAATTGCGTTATGAGAAAAATCAGTTACTTACAATTGTTGAAGGCATTGTTGTCAACATCGATTACCGGGGAATGGAAGGCGAGTACATGCTCGACCGAAAGCATACCGATGTTCTCATTACCGGCTACTCGTTGAAGTACCGCGCTGCTGTCATTGAGCGCTGGCATGAGCTGGAAATGAGTGTTTCAAGCGGGGCGCTTTACGGTGCCTACCCCAGCATCCCGGAAACCTTTTCAGAAGCACTTCGACTGGCAGCCGATCTTGAAGAACAGCGTGCTGATCTTGAGCGCAAGCTGTCGGTGGCAAGGCCAAAAGCCATTCTCATGGACACCATTTGCGGCACTGCTGATGAGCTTTATGGGCTGAATGAAGCTGGTCGCATTCTCAGAACGTCCGGGGCTGTTCTGGGTGCGCTGATGGACTCGCTGGGTGATGTGTACGTTAAGCGCAAATACACCACTGTTAACCGCCAGTTCCTCAAGATCTTCATTGACCGCGGATATGGCAAAAACGTTGTCATCGGAAACGGACGCAACCAGGCCAAGTTCACTTTTAAAGGACTTTGCTTTGCTGCCGTGAAGCTAATTGCTGCCGGGAAAATTACCGCCAGCGCCATTGAGTATGAGCCGTGTCGTGAGCATGTCGAACGTGAAATGAAGGAATCCAAACGTCTTCATTAACCGTCAGTGTGGGCGTCCGCCTTTACGTAGCGTTTGCCCACCTTTTCAGTCACGCCACGATAACGCCATCGAGAAAACAACTTGTTTAAAAACATAAGGAAAAAACACATGTGCGAAAAATGCAAAAAAACTAATGCCAAAGTTGAAAGCGTGATTAAAAAAGTTGGTGCGGCCGAACTGGTTGAGATCATGGGTCTTGTGGTTGGTCACGAAGACGACGCCTCCCCTATCGACCGCCTTTTCAGCGTTCTCAAGTTCTCAAGCATGATTGATGATCCGATTGAAATTGTGATGCTGGCGCGTCATTTCGGCGAAGCGTATCTGGAAGAGAAAGAACGCGCCGACAAACTTCAGGCAACTCTGGAAATGGTAAGCAAGCCGAAGTGCTCACCGGATTCAGTCAAGGCAGATGAAACCAACGCCAGCAAAGATCGCGAAATCGCCGGACTGAAGTCTTCTCTGGCGATGTTGCTGGCCGCCTTCAAACTGATGTCTTCCCAGGCTGGGTTCAAAATGCCTGATCTGAACAGCGACGATCCGATGGCCGTTCGCCAGCTGCTGGGGACAATGGCCGACCAGCTTGACGACACCAAGAGCCGTCTTGAAGACATGATGCGCGAGCTGACCCATCGCCACGACCTGAACAAACAGCCGCACAAAACGCAGCACGTACACCACTAATTTCTCACCTGCCGACAGGGGGCGAAAGCCCCCTTTTTTACGCCTTAAATCAGCTGCAACGCCTGTGAATGCTGCTTTTACGCCTTTTCAACTTTGGGAAAATAACACCAACAAGAAAACAATTTGTTTAATGGTGCAATCATGAATACAGCCCTTTCCATCATTGACGCTATCACCCCAAACACTGATATCGACTACCGGCAGGAAATGAACGTCATCCACGAAATTGTGGCCGAGTGCGAGAAAGAGATCGCATTTATGCATCAGGTTCACGACTTCGTTTATGGCGACGAACGCCACAACATGATTAACCGCCTGCTGCGACTCAACCACCGGCCGGATGACGAGCGCACACGCTTTAACAGAGCCTGGCTGGACAAGGTCGACCTTGAATGGGTGAAACAGAATATCTGGGCCGAGTACTGGAAGAAGGTCACGGATATGACAAACGTTCTGCTGATCATGCCAGCTTCCCGCCGCGACGAGTGGCGTGAGCAGTTTATCGAGGGCAAGCAGGAGACCATCAGGACTGACAGAACCGGCTACCAGATGAAGGTTAAGGAGTTCGTTGGTGTGCCGGAGTTCAAAGCAGAAACGGTCATCCCAACGATGCTCAATCTGCTGAATGACAGGCACAAATATCTCTCTGAGCGCGTGTATGGCTTGTTTAAAGCGCTGAGTCCTGCCCACAAGACCAATAAGACGAACGGCTTTAGCGAGCGTCTGATCATCGCCAACTGCATTTCCGAGTTCTGGCGGGACAGCGTCAGCGTGAACTACCGGAAAGAGGACTACATCGACGACCTGCGCGTCATGCTTCATTTCTTCGCACACAAAGAGTTCATCACCATCAACCGCACAACTGAGATGCTATCAGCTGCGTACCGGGCAAACGACTGCCAGACCGGTGACTGGATGAATGTCGACGGAAACCTGATGCGCGTGAAGATGTTCAAGAACGGCAACGTTCACTTTGAAATACATCCTGACGTGGCCTGGAAGCTGAATGAGGTGCTGGCTTACAGTATGCCTGCAGCAATCCCGGCGCCATGCCGTACTGCACCCAAAACACGGGCACCAAAAGAGTTCGGGTTAATCCAGAAGACGATCTCCGAGCCGGTTCGTACCGCGCTGCGCGACGGGCGATTCAGCAAAGACAAAGGCGTCTGGTACTTTTCTGATTCCAACCTCCAGAAGTCGCAGGTGGAAGAGCTTGAGCGCACACTGAACTTCATTGGCGGCGTACAGGAGAAAAAGCACTGGCAGTTCCCGTATGAGATCGGCCATACGCTCAATACGATTGTGGCCACCGGCTTAATACCGGATACAAAATCACACCAGTTCTACCCTACCCCACGTCTGATAGCGGAGTACGTTGCCAGAGCCATTGAGCTGAAGCCAGGTGAGAAGCTGCTGGAGCCTGAAGCCGGGCGCGGAGATCTGCTGGCCTGCATCGACGCCAATCCGGAAGACGTTACCTGCATAGAAGTCGCACCTCTCTTCGCTGATATCCTGCTTGGCAAGGGGTACACAAATACGGTCTGCTGCGACTTCATGAAGTGGTCTGAGGACAACGCAGGTTATCAGTTCGACAAAATCGTCATGAACCCGCCCTACTCTCTTGGCCGTCACAGAGAGCATACGCTGGCCGCGCTGGAGCATCTTAAAGTCGGCGGGCGACTGGTGGCTGTACTGCCGGGTGATGCGCCAGTTCTGAACTGGATGTCGCTGGATAATTACGTTTATGCCAAAGGGAAGTCGTTTACTGACGAGTTTGAAGACACCGGAATCACTGTCAGCGTATACGTTTTCAAACGTGTAAAATGATAGGTAAATACTTACCTAGTTTATGTAAGAATAGAGCCACTTTATCAGAGGTAAACACATGAGCGAAAAATCGAGAATTACATTCGCCAGCGTTGAGCAGGCGAAGCTGCCATTTAATTTAGTGCTACAGGGGAACGCAGGAGCGCCTGCCGGAACCATCAAAATCGACAAGGAGCTTGTGACGTTCGAAGGTAACTTTGATGAATCGGCGCAGGTTTTTATCGACCATCTGGCACGCCGTTGGAGCCAGCAGTGGAGAGACCTTGAGAAACGCGCCAATGAGTTTGCCCGGTTCATGGACGCAATGGACACAGCAAAAGAGGCTCTGGCTGCCGGCACTCCGTTAGATCTGGAGCGCGTGGGAGGCTGCATGAAGGTCGAGAAATTAGATGTTCTTTCCTTTGTGCTGACGGATCTGGAACGTCTCGACCCGGTACGCGTAATGATTGAAAACTACGAGCCGGGTAAGGGAAGAGTCACCATAACCTGCTATGGGAAAGCGTGGACTGCCGCCTGGTTTGCGATGGGCGGTGATGATGTTCAGACATTTATTAAGCGAGTGAGTGATGATTACTTGATTGGCTGCCTCGCCCCTCAACTGCGAAGTACGGTCGGCGATGACAACGACGCAAATCTGATTTTCGTAAAGTCCGAAATCATAAAGTTGCGCAGAGAGAGGGAAATCGACGCAGAAACGGCCAGAAATATGTGGGACGAAGCTGAAAACGCTGATGACGTAAAAGAGAGTTGCTGCTGTTTCGGAGTAGGTAACGAACTGCTGAGTTTGTTTGGCGATGAACCGTGGTATGCAGGCTGGCCAACGGTGCCAAATCCAGCATACCAATACCTTGAGCGTATGTCAGAGCGGTACGTGATGGACTGAAAGTGGTTGACGATCAGTCGAGAGAAGCAGTTGGTTAAGTGATATAGTCAGGCGCTTTTGTATTTATGGAGTGAATATGAAAAATATCCTACTGGCATCATTGTTGGTGGCATCGCCGGTCTCATTTGCAGCCAGCTTTGACTGCCAAAAGGCTTCGACAGAAATCGAACACAAAATCTGTGACAACGAACGCCTGTCAAAATTAGACGAACAACTTAGCGCAACCTATTCCAGCGCGCTCAAGGCTAACCCAGAAAATGCAGATACCCTAAAGACGGTTCAACGACAGTGGGTAAATATGCGTGGAAAACTCACTGATGATAAGGCTCTGGAGCTGGCTTATCTTATCCAAATTAATGGTCTCAATGGCTTAGGTGTTCCGGCCGCTACAGCAGCGGTCAATGAGACACCGAAGCCGACGCAGAAACAGCCTGAAGTTCAGGAAAAGACAAGCAAGGCAGACGCAAAGCCGGCCAAGAAAGGTAATGAGCTAACTCTGGAATCATTCCGGGCTAAGTATATTGAGGTCAATGGTGAGTACTACAGTACGACATCTCTTCCCAGAGGGAGTTCGTTTTTGTTCACCTGCGCCAGTCGCATTGCTGACGACCAGGTAAATGTCTGGAAGAAGCACGCAGCAAAAGAGGGCAAGATCGACCTTTTCTTTGAGCTTGAGAATCGCATACACACCGCGATGTTGAATGCCAATTTTCAGCAGCTGAATAGTGATTTAACTAAAACAGGCATTTGCGATCTGATTACCGCTGTGCCATAAGACAGATAAGGCCACTAATTGTGGCCTTAAACAATTTGTTTTATTGATGGTGAAATCAATGGAACCCCAGGCGAACTAAATCCATTGGGCAGAACAGACCTTCCACACCTTCGATAGACACGCAGTCAGAGCGGCGTAATTGTTCTTCTGATTTGCCTTCTCCACAGATTTCCCAGATGACTCCCGTTGCACCATTCGTTGCCACCATCACCCGGCTGCCGGCAGTGATAGCGTTACGGTTGCGATCATAGGTCTTCATCGTTTCCTCCTTTCACATGGGTCAAATCAGGTCTCAAACGTTGTCGTTTTCCATGTATGTGCAATTACCGAAATCTCAAGTGCCGAAACAAATTGTTTTCACCACCTAGTTATTTAATTAACCATCAAAGTTGATTCATTGCATCTAAAATACTACTGTTTATACATACAGTATTGGGGTGTGTGAAATGGGCAGAGAAAATTCCAAATATGTGATCGTCTACAGGGGAGAAGTGCTCAAGTACTTAATACCTGGACAGTTCGTTTTCTTCCAACGTAAAAAAGAATACGGCGGTGGATTCTGGCTTGGTAAAACGCATGAGAACGGGTTCGAGTTTGTGCTGGAACAACCCACTTCACTTAGTTACGGGCTTGCATATCTGATCAGACTGTCTAGTGTTGAAGCCAGACATATGGAGTTCGTGGACGACATAGATGACTTTAAATTGACCTAATTACCCCTTAAACATTTTGTTTTCAGCCTTTTGTTATCTGAGATAATAACGAATATAAGAAAACAATTTGTTTAAGGAGTTGGTATGTTGAAGTTCACGGAAGTCTACAAAACGGCAGTGATCAGCACCGCCCACGTAACGGCAGCGGATTCAGAGCGGCTACCCATTGCCTGCTTCGACCCACTTACCGATCGCGGGTTGAATTGGGTACACGGTACACAGTACGGCTGGATTGTTCGTGCTGGAATGCGTGGCAGTGACTGGAAAGAAGAGCTAAGTGAATACGGCATTTCGAAAGAGGCGATCTCCAACATACAGGCCATACTGGATGCCGGCTTTGACGCGGTGCAATTCGATTGCGACGCCGAGCTGGTGGATGGGCTGCCTGCATGGGACTGGTAATTGCTTGTTCCGAGTGGACAGATCGGCTCTCTGTGTGAGATACAAGACGGCAGAGTCGATCTAATCAGGGACACTTTATGCATGGAACTATTCCAGTACCTTCAGTCGCGATACCCGCCGCTGACCCCACAGAACTGCAAAATTCATTTAGCTAGCACCAACGAGTATAAAGAAAACCCGATAACGGAGTTCGTAAACAAGACGTTTGATAGTTGGCAATGTCTACAGAAGCATAAAAGCTTTGATAGAACTTATGTTGTCTCACTCATTCAGACTGAAGATAAGGAACGATTTCTCTATGCCGGGACCTATATCAAGAAGGGGTGTAGTCTGACGGCATCTCATTATGTCCCAGGTCGGAATGAAACATACAATCTCTATCAACTGACCCCTGTTACTGAACTGGATGAATATCGTGGGCGTATGTACGTTCGCACGGCTCGTCCTCGCAACTTTATCCTGAAAGGTGAGACGCTAGCTGGGACGATGCAAATCGTCGAGATCTCCCCTGTTTGTCTCTCGTTTGGTGAGTTTCCCGGCTACAAAAACGTGGTACTGGATAGAGTCAGTCTGGGAGCCATCATCCGGCAGGAGCTAAAATCGTGGAAAACAGCGCTGAGTATTGTCAAAGGCATTTACCTGCTAACCGATGTCGATGGAGAGAAGCTGTATGTTGGCCAGGCTAACGGCAAAGACGGAATATGGGGAAGATGGAAGACCTACTTTACGACGGGACACGGTGGGAACGCCGGACTGATTGAAGCGTTCGGTACCTGCGACGAGGAACGGCTCAAAAACGTCACGTTTTCCATTCTGGAGATCATGGACAACAACAGCGACAAACACGAAATCAACAGGCGTGAAAAACATTGGAAAAGTATCCTGCTTTCGCGCTCAATAGGTCACAACCGGAACTGAGCACCGGTGAGTTCGGATTATGGTTTTGTTTGCGAATATAAGAAAACAAGTTAATAACACCGATAAGTAAACAAGGAGAGTCAATGAATTTTCGTTTGACCTGTGCTTTCGCGTTGGGCATATCGTTTTCCGCAGCGGCTGCTGAAAGCACAGATGAATTGATACGCACAGCGCCACCGGCAGGACGCGATACCATGCTGCTCTGCAACGCAGAGCTTCTTTCAGGCAAAACCGCGACCCAATTGTCTGGAAAAGCCTACCTAGAAGGCGTGGGAGAGCAGATCTTGTTTGCGATAATCCCAACCACTAAATCTGACGAATACATGCAGGCATTTTTCAGCGCTTGGGGATTCACGCCATTTGGACAGGTCGAAAGCCGCGAGCAATTCCACAACTGGGCACTGATTCATCTTGGACGGCAAAATCTCGTTCGTGGGAAGACTTCCGATTACACCTTCGTTAATGCTACGCCACAGGACAACATCGATTTTCAGATGCGGGATATCCTCCGCTTTTACGACTGTCAAAACCAGAATGCACGTCCTGACTGGACCCGACAAGAATCCGCCACCCAAAAACACTTCAATGGGAATGTCTATTAGACATTGAGCCAGGACTATCAATCCATTGACATTGGCGGTCACAAATTGAGGATTTCTATAAGAGTCCGTTGATCGCCACTTTCCCCACCCTTCCAACCTACCCCAGCCCAGGCGTGACAAGGCATTTAAGTCAATTACACTCATAAGAAAACAAATAAATAACACATCAACGAAATGTCAACGATTTCCCCTGATTTGGTCTAAAAAGTTGACGTTTTCGCACGCCATCTCTTATACCCAAAATCCTGCGCACCAGAACCCATCTCCCTGCGACCAAAACGTCAAAAACGACTCGTGATACCACCCAAAAATAGACATGCTCAGAAGCGCTCCCGTTGCGTTGTATTGGATATCTAAACAAGTTGTTTTCAGGTACAGGAAAACAAGTTAACCACACCCACAGGAAACCCAGAGACGCCATTACCCAAAATCCCGGAAACACCCACCTCTTCCTGTCAGGCTACCGGAAAGACCCACCTCTTTGCCCCAGGCTACAGACCACCCACCTAATCTTCCCAGGCAATCGAGAACGCAGCTCGCGCACGCAAACCCCGAGACGCCATTACCCAATACACGGAGAAGAACAGCCAGAACGAAACCCCGGACAAACCAAGACCAGAACAGAACCGTCGCAATCTCGCTTACCCACTATTACCCCGAAAGATTACGCAAATTCCTGAATAGCAGGGAACGCCATTACTTCATATGCGGAGAACAACAAAAGCGCCCTACTGCCATTACCCACACTTCCATCATTTCACGTAAACGAAGAGAAAAGCGCACCTGCCATTACTCCATACACGGAGAAGAACACTCACCAAAACGACGAGAACGACCCAGACGAAAACACAGAGAAGAGCCACCTCAAGAAGAACGAAACCACATACGCCGGTAGAGAGAACAAACCTCCCGTTTCACCCAAAGAAATACTCGCCGTATAGAGCGTTATCAGGGGGGAGGTATACGCCCCCATAAGAGGGAGAATTAGAGGTAGGTATAAGTGGGAAGGGGAAGAGGGGGATCGCTACTTCCTCCGTAGAAATTCAAGCCATAGTTTTCATCCCCCGTGACGTCCATTTTCACCCCTTCGGTCAGCCTTCGGGCCATCCAGGGAAAAGGTCATGTCCCTTTTCAGGAACGGGAGCGTCGCCGCAGGGAAAAGGCTGGAGGTTTTCAGGGAAACGGTGGGAATCCCGCTATACGAACCGGGAAAAGGCTGGCTGCCGGTCGGGGAACGGGTACATCCCGGTACAGAGAGAGGGACGACTGCGGGAGTATGCCTTATTCCTCATTCACCTGAAGAGTGCGGGAAATGGTGAATCCCGCAGTTAAGCGTTGAGACCAGATCAGCTTCGCACGCTCATGTCGGGAAGCCAGATCTAGTGTAAAGGGTTACGGGTTTTGGTGGCGAAATCGCCGATGACGCTTATTCGAAAATCTCACTGCCCTGATTCGCATCGTCCCTGTTGTCCCACAAATCATCGAGCGCCTCTTCTCTTGTCCCGAAGGGGCCGGAGACGACAGGTGCGTCTGAACTGGTGTCGTCCAGCTCTGTATAAATCTGACCGTTGGTCAAAATGATGCGTCCGACAGAGATACCGCCATGTAGCAGTTCGCCTCTCTCGACGTCGATGCTGAAGTAACCGTCTGTGTAGTTGTTAGTGCTCATCACATTCCCTCTGAGTTAGCCAGATACATACATAGCAATAAATCGACACAAACACATCAGCCTTTAATGAATACTTTTTCCCCGCTTTCTTATTGCGATAATAACAACAACAAGAAAACAACATGTTTATTTAACGGAGATAAGCGCATGACCATTTTCATTTGCCAGCACTGTGGCCGCGAGTATGAAGGCGCTACAGTTTGCGCCTCTGACGATTGCCCGGGGAATGAAATTAAGATGCCTGTGCTGGTGGAGGTATGGAGTGTGGATTCGCTGGCCGAATGTCTGGATGCTGTAGGGCCGGAACTGCACCGCAAGCTATGGTCGTTCGTCCCGGCAGAAGGGGAATCGCCCAAAGGGAAGGATATCTGGCACCTGCTCAGTGAAGATGAACAGCGGGAGCTGGTGGACGCGGTACACATTGAGTTCCCGGACGACGAAGATTAAGAGTGAGGCCACCAGCACGGTGGCTTTTTGCTGTTTGCAACCTCCGGGGCAGCGCAGCGCCGTAACGCTATGCTTTGTAGCCGTTTTCTCGCTGGTATTATTTACACAAATAAGAAAACAAGTTGTTTACGGAGTGAATTATGAAAAACGCGATGATCACCAAACTGAGTGCGGGCCAGCCACGTAAAGAAAAACCAACCGCAATGAGCCAACTGACCCTGCTCGATATCATCGCCAATGGCACTGCCATTCGCCTGTTCAAAGAGACGCTGGTCTCGTTCGACAATGGTTCCCGCACGCGTTACGTAATGAGTGTGCGTCGCCAGAGTGGAAGAGGGTGGATGGCAAAACAAGTTATCTGGCCGGAAGGAGAACTGGAAATGGCGCTACTGGAAGCGAACAAAGTCGCCCAGCAAGAAATCCAGCGTGCTTCTCTTCTGGCGACAGCCTGACATGTGCAAAAGCGATTAGTCGACCCTACGACAGCCCCGTTCATCCTTCGGGGCTTTTTTAGCCTCTTGTATTGTAAGTACATACCTATGACAATAATATAGGTTAGTCAACTACAGGGAGATAAAGATGACTGTTTTACGCGAAAATCTTGTGATGGATTTACATTATGCGTCCGAAACCACCTTCGGCGAGAAAGTTGCCAAACTGACCGTCGTTCTGCGTGACAACACTACCGGAACGGAGGTTCACACCAGCACCTTAGTGCGCGAGGGAGAAGGTGAAAGTGCGGTATACACCGTAGGTTATCAGAACATCAGCAACGCAACCGACCCGCTGCTGCTAACGCTGGAAGCGTATTTCCGCACCGCAGACAAGGCGATGTTCGATAAGCTGATGACCAGAGTGGATACGCTGTTTACCTCTGATTTGAACTCTAACAGCACCTGGATGGGTCAATACGGTCTGCGTATCGTTTCCAGCGCGATGGTAGACGAATTTATTCCCGAAAGCGTGTTTGAATAATCCCTCCAATGGCGCGTACCCCGCGCCATTTTCTTATCCCCGATAACAAAATGTTTTCTGCCTTATCCACACTGCGATAATTAAACAAACAAGAAAACAAGATGTTTACGCATGGAGGATATGCACATGACCGATTTCACTATCTCACCTAAAGCTGAAAACGTATGGCTGGAATCCTGGCTCGACCTGTCGCCGGAAGAGCAGCTGGAAATGGATCACATTGAACAGGACGAACAATGTGATGCCCGCTTCTTCCGCTTTGAGGACAGCGTTTATGACATTGCCGACTTCATGCGCGATGACCGCTTCCCGGACTGGCACGCAGGCTACCCATTAAATGCCTTCGCCATGCTGATGATCCGCGTGGATGGCTCAGGCGATACCATCGACGTCGGTCTGCTCCACTAAGAGAACGAGGCCCCCATGCTGGTGGCCTTAAATGACCATCCTGTTTCCCGCAGGCAAAAAACACCCACCTCTTGTCGCCAGGCTACCGAACAACCCTCCGACTCCCTGCCGGCCACCAGCTGCCGGAACAGAACGCTTGGACGCCTTATGCGCGTAGCGATAATTAAACCAACAAGAAAACAAGTTGTTTAAAGGATTATCACCATGAACTTTATCGCTACCGTTAACACCCCTGCGCATGGCCATATTTCTGTGACGTTCTCTGATAACGAGAAAAGCGTGCTGGGCGCCTGGCGTGACAATGTAACCATCGAGCTGTCCGGAAAAGAGAAACAGCAGATCACCAATGACATAATCTGCAACCGTCGCCATAAGCGCGTATTTGAGAAAGCGTATGTCTCCACTTCGGGATTTGGCATATTCATCTTCCCGGTACGCAGCGGTCGCTTCTGCCAGTCAAAACTCATCGAGTTCGCCACGCAGATCGCGCTATGGGTTAAAACAGAATCTGGGTTCGACTTCAGCGAACAGGAAGCAGTGGGGGAGGGGATGCGTATCGCCAACAATGCCATCAAGTGCAAAAACGTCATCTACGAAGCAGGAATCGACTCGTGGAGTGTCTCGTGCGGAGACTATGTGAAAGAGGTGTACGGAAACAACCGCATTCACATCATGGCTGGCAAGTAAGAGGGAGGGGCTGGAAACGGCCCTCTCTTTTCGTCCACCAGCTGCCGCAGGGATATTCAGAAACGGCCAGAGAGCTGTCCGGGGAACCGAAGGGAAACGGCCAGGGAATTTTCGGGAAACGGCTGGGTTTGCCTTTATGTAGAAAACCGAGCGGGAGAAGCCCAGAATCCTGCGAGAAAATATCGCAGGGTCGCTGGGGTAGCGCTGGTGGGGTTTCAGCCCCTGAGCCATCCAGATAGCTTTCGCTATGTGATTATGTGAATCCGTGGGTAAACCACAGGAAGCGCGTACACGTCGCGCCAACGTGCTAATGATACGCGAGCGCCCACGGATAGCGCCAATATTGCCGACACGTCCCGAAGGATAGCGCGGATCACGTCGCCAGATATCGCCAGACGATCACGCCCACGACACGACAAAATAAGCCACGCGCTAAAATGCTGTAAAACGTGCTATAACGTGTTTTTTATTGTGGGTAATGGATATGTACCACCACACATAAAAACGCGTTAAATTGGCGCGTTTATGGCGCTTATTTTGGTCTGTTTTGGCTGACTTCAGACAATAAAAAACGCGCCAACAATGGCGCGTTATGGTGTGCGGATCTTGAAACGAAAAAAGCGCCCATGGTGGGCGCTATTGCTTAAATGCTGTTTTGCAGTTTTCCGATCATTTCAGATAAGCGCAAATATTCACGTTTGCGTTTACAGTCTCTTTTGCTGTTAAGCAAATCAGAAAACGTAAAATTTAATTTGTCACGTTGCGCTTTTAAGTCGTCGATTAATTCAAGTTTATAAGTGCGATATTTTGCGCGATATTCCGCGCGGATCTGGTCATAACTAATCATGATTTTTATCCTTAAAACTAGCGGCCATAGTGGGCGCTATATCCGTCTAATTACGCTTTGAAAGCATCAGCCAGATAGTTATAAAAATCATTCTTGATAAAGCGATATTGCTGAGATCCGTTTTTCGCTGCGCCCATTCCTTTGATCTTCTCCACCAGTCCAAGACGCTCGCAAAGATTGATTAACTGGTTGGCTTGCGTATAGCCAGCGTCCAATTTAATTTCATTTTCTTTTTTCGCTTCATTCATCAAATCGAAAACAGCGCCATTTGTGAATGTTTCTAATTCATCATTAATCATTTCGATTAATGCGAATACGCGAGATCCGGACATATCAGCGACGGAATAAACGCATTTACCAGACTTGATAGATTTAACCAGATAAACCAATTTTTCGAGAGAATAGCTATTTGTCATAGCTTCGCGGAAAAACACTTCTGGCGCTTGTTTACTTGCTTTAATCGCGTAGTAAAACACGCCAACCAGTTTATCATCATTAACAGCGTTTAAAACGTTGTTGGTGAAATAAGCCAGTTTAGTAGTCGCTGCAAGCATGTTAGCTTTATCTGCTTTTGTGTGCGTACCATTCTGATAATGATTGTTATAAGTCTGAGTAGCATTGTTGGCAGCTACTTGTAATTCGTTAGCGATAACTACAGCAGCGTCGATGATGGATTTTTTAGAGATAGCAACGTTAGACATGATATTAATCCTTAATAAGAGTAAAAATAAAATTCTTGTATCGTTAGCGTGTTCGCTTTCGATGTGAGTAATTATCGATATGCAGAAATTAAAATCAATAGTTTTTTACGCGGGAGCGAAAAAAATTTTCTTCAATAAAAATCAAAGCCTTAGAAATAAATCGCGTTTTCTCGAAGGTGTTGCCTAAATAAGTTCTCTATTCGGTCAATCACCCTTATATATTTAAAGTGGAATCGGGGTTAGGGAAAATAAATATAACGGGAAGTGACACATAAAATAATAACCGGACTTAGCCGGTTATCACCCTTATAGATTTAAAACGGTAAAATCCGTTCGACCCAATCGAAGAGAACTATCGCTCGTCCGCGCTCGCCAACTCTCATTGCGACCTGACAGGCATCAACGCCTAACGAACACCCCTCAATTTCACGGCCATCCGCCATGTAGACCCTTATAGACTTTTGCGCCTCATGAGCTTGACGACAAATTTTGAAGAAATCGCGGCGTGATGGCCGATTGTCCACATAGTCAGGGTGTACAGTGAGCCTACCTGTAAACATCTTGTCCACTTCGACAGGTGTAATTGTTTCTATGGTGCTAACTCGCTCCAATGGAAGACGAACACGATGTTCTTTACTTCCTATAACGGGAGAAAGATCTAGCTTATTGCGTGCGGTAAGCAGACCAATAACGTAAAGACAAAACGTCTGACCATCATCGATCGTGACCCTTACAGGTATATTCCTTGCCCGTAGGAACTGCAAACTAAACTCCACGTTAGAGTAGTCGCGGGGCCAGACCTCTGCTGGGATGCCGTATGTAATGTCTGTGATCGTCATTAGTCTACCTTAAGTGGCGTGTCGAGAAGCCCAAACTTAAACTGCTTGCTACCTGCCACGAGAAAGGGGGCTTCGATGTAAATGGTTTTGTTGTCGATATCTGATTTTGCGGTCTTTTTGATGTCTTTTAGAAGCCTAATTGTTGCTGCGTTGTCCAGAACAAGTACTTTGCCGGTCGCATCATTGCCGATTTTGCCGTATGTCGTGAACGATTCATTACTGCCAACGCGGATATGAATCGGGCAACCGCTCTTGGCGATCTCATCACAGTACATAGTTCCATCAATCACATTTAGTAGACCGTAGGTTGGAACAAGAGCCTTGCCAGAGTTGGTGCTTGTTCCTTCTTTGACAGCTGTACCCATGATTTGAAGGCGCATATGTTCTGATTCACCGGAAATCAGTGTTTCTTCCGCGTTATCGGAATACCTGAACCATACAGGTTGAACTGTTCCTCTGGCCTCGTATTTTACATTGTCTAGGGTAGTGAACTTGCTGTACGTTTTTTGCATGTCAGCAATCATATCTGACACTGCACTGGCTGAGAATGAGAGAATATATGTGATTACTAAGATAGCTAAACGAGTCATTCCGACCTCAATTTACGATATGCTAGTTCTAACAGAAGATGCTGCTTATATACGCCACAAGATGAAATCTGAATAATTTATCTTTGAAAAATAACTTTCTCGCCATGAGTGATTTTGCGTTCTGGCGAATTAAGAATTTCGTTAACAGAAATATTCATCCGCCACCTCTGGCTCCATTTCCTCGGTTGTGAAGCCTACAAATATTCATCAACTGATCAAGAACTTTTTTCAACCGGAGGTGGGCTAAAGTAAAAATGTGATACAAATCACATGAAGGCGTATGCATACGCCTTCATGTTGATGATTATTTACCCAGAACTTTGTATTTGTTCATAATCAAACGTTCGCCCTTTCTGGTAACTGTAAAGCCAAACGGCGCTTTGCCGTTTTTACGCAACACGCTTTCAGCGAGCGCTTCATCGGTAGGTTGTATGGTTGAATTGTCTATCCAGTCGATGAGGGCAAGAAAGTTTAAAAGTTTCATGCTCGTGATGCCCATCTTACATGCAATGTCGTGGATGGTGCGAATCTGCCTGTATTTTGTTTCATGTGCTTCGATAGATGTCTTTGGATTGTTTGGTGCCAGCAACGTATCCAATGTATTAAAGAACCCCCTCGCGGATTCAGATTTAATAAGACCTGAGTCGCTCATATCACACGCGATCCGGTACAGAACATTGCTGTTATTCATGAAGGGATAGTTCTCAACAAATTTGATGAATTCTTGTGCATTTTTCTCTCCGCATTTGTAATCCAGCGGGTTGTTCACGCGCCAGAAAAAAGCGTTGTTGTTTTTTCCATCAAAAATATCAACGAATGGTAGTTTAGTTAAATAGTTCATCATGTGCTCCTTTGTGTCTGGACGAGCACATGATGAATTTTAAAAGAAGGGGAAAAAGTGGAAGTTTACGGCAGCCGTTTAAGAATATCGGCCAGATCTTCTTTGGTCATGCCAGAGGATTCGTAAATCTTCATGACCTTTTCACGGGCCTTTGCAGAAGCCTCTAATGACGTAGCTGCCTTATCAAAATCAGCCATCGTCATGTTGGACAGCACCAGATTGATGATGTCTGCCTTTGACAGCTTAATATTGCGTTCACGCAGTCGATTCTGAAAGGTTTCCAGCTTGTCGTTTGCTTTTTCGGTTAACTGAACCTGGCAGTGTATAGCGCGTTTCTCGCTCATGCTTACTCTCTATTCAAAACAGTGAAATCGAATGTGCTACCCACCGGCAATACTCCCTCGGCAAATCCAGGCGTCGTGTCGATAATGTGCTTCCGCTCATATGAATGCGACATGAGGTATTTGTTGCTCACGTCAATGAAGTCGGTAATAAAGCACACGTTAGCCTGATTCTTTTTGGCTCGAAGACCGCGACCAACACGTTGGCGCATCTCAACTTCAGCTTTGCCGCCACCACCCAGAATCACCGCACCTACGCTTGGAACGTCGACGCCAACATCCAGAATGGTTGAACCAATCAGAACATCTATCTTGCCTGCCGCCAGACTGTTGAGCTTTGCTTGTCGGGTAGTCTGGTTTGATTCTCCGTAGATGAAATCGACCTTCAGGCCGCTCTCTTTCATCATTTCCATCAAGATCTGACCATGACGCTTCAGGCGAACCAACGTCATACAGTTCAGACCGTGGCTCTTGTACATTAACGCTTCACGCACAATAGCTTCGTTGCGTCCCAGATTATAAACGATGCCTAACTGATAGGCTTTCTGGTAAGCCGTACTCATTCCAACCCGAAAATTCAGGTGTTTTGACGCAAGTTCGGCTCTAATCCGCACCTCGTCTGGAGTGTACGCGATTTTATGATATAGAAAGTAGGGTTTGGCTAAAATACCTCGATCGATCAAATATTTCTCCGTGACCTTTATCTCAATGCGACCAGCAACAGCCATGAGACGCATATTTGCTTCAGTCGAGTCCTTCATGAACGGCGTTGCTGTCAGCGCCAGACGGTAGTCAGCATTGATGCACAACCGGGCGATGTCGTAGAAGTTAGAACCAGATGATTCGTGTGCCTCTTCCAGAATCAGCAGAGAAACGCTGGACAGGAAGCGTTTAACCAGTTCCCGGCGCTTCAGGTGGTACTGTTTTTTCTCCGGTGATGCGTCGCGCGGTGGCTCTTCGAGAAAACTGGCCAGGGTCTGCACCGTGGCAACGTTGATATGGCGCGAGACCTGGAACTCACCCGATCCAATCACCCCAACTTTCTGACCTTTCAGCCACGGCTCGCCATTCTCCGCGCGGTAGTCGATGGATTTCTGGAAGTTCTCTGCCATCTGGAACATCAGAACCGATCGCGTGGTTAAAAACAGCGTCATACGACCAATGCGAGCAGCTGCCTTACACGCTACGTTCGATTTACCACCACCCGTCGCAATCTGGGCAATCATCATCCCTTCGCGCACCAGTGTTTCCACAGTCTGATCCTGATACGCATAGTCCGGGTTATACGGGAATGGGTTAACTACCGGGTTCGGCTTGCCCAGCGCGGGGGCTTTTTCCTTGCGCACATGCACGCATTTGATGCCAGCTTTCAGAAGGTTGGCTGCAACTGGCTTCGCAAACCCAGCCGGGAACGCGTTTTTGCTCCAGTTGAACATCGTGCTGGTCCCTTTCCAGTCCCCAGCCTCCACTTCATAGCTCAACATCTCCTGAACGAGCCGTTTCACGTTGTCATCAGCGCCAGAAATCAGCGCATTGACTGCATTCGATACAATCCGAACTGTCATAAACCTCTTTCCTTCGTGCCTTTTGTATGGTAATTGGCTATTATAGTAAGTAAGTATTTATACAATGGATTGTATCAGAATTATGGGTGTGAAAATTACGATTCTGCAGGTGGAAGTCGCGAACCTGCGTCCGAATACCTGGAATACCAACTCCGTTGGGGCGCAAAACTTCGAAAAACTGAAAGGCTCTATCGAAAAATTGGGCTTTTTTAAGCCAATTCTGGCGCGGGAGCTGGACGGGGGCATTTTTGAGATCCTCGGTGGCGAACACCGCTGGCGTGCCGCGATGGAGCAGGGCATTTCAACGGTTCCCGTCATCTCCGTGGGCAAAATTAACGACCTGGTGGCCAAGCAGATGTCCCTCGTCGATAACGAGCGCTACGGCGAAGACGATCAGGTCGCTTTGCAGCGCTTAATCGAAGAAATCCAGTCTGAAATCGACTACCGGTTGTCCGATATCGCCCCGTATGACGACGAGATGGCGGCAACACTCGCCAAAGCGTCCGTTATCGATCTTGAAGCGCTGGAAGCGCTCTCCCGTGGCGATGACGAGTCGGTCGATGAGGACAAACGCGAGAAAACCGAGCGAGTCGGCGCTGAACACCAGACGATGCGCTTCAAGGTGACGTTTGATGCGTCAGATCGCGTCGCCGACACCATCAAAACCATCATCAAAGAGCAGGGAATCAATACCGGTAACGAAATGGAGAACGCCGGGGAAGCCCTGGTGTGGCTGGTCGACTACTACAAGGAGCGTATGTAATGACCAAAAACTTTGAAATCGTCTATCGAAACCCGGCAGAACTCATCCCGTATGAGATGAACGCCAAAAAACATGACGAACAGCAGATCCGCGATCTAGCGGCCGCCATCAAAAAGCGCGGTTTTGACCAGCCGATCACGGTCGACAAGCACGACGTCATCATTACTGGCCACGGTCGTCGCGAGGCAGCACTTCTGGCTGGTCTGGAGCGTGTGCCGGTCATCGTTCGCGACGATCTGAGCGAAGAAGAAGTGAAGGCGAAGCGTCTGGAAGACAACCGCCTGGCCAGTATTGACTACGACGCCATCAAATTGCAGCAGGAACTGGAATCCCTGGTACTGGGCGACGTCGAGGTCTTCGGTTTTGAAGAGCGTGAGCTGAACGTGCTTGTCGGCAGCATGACCGAAGAGATGGAAACCGGCTCTCTGGTGCTCGATCTGGGCGAAGAGACGGAACGCCAGAAAGAAGAGCACACCGAGATCAGTCGCGAAGTAGCCTCTGAAGAAGTCCGCGTCATCGACGTATTGGGCTTTAAAACGCTCCCTGCTGGCTCTGCAATTGTGGTTGGGGATTTGCTTGCCCACATGGAAGAAATCACGGGAGAGAGCGGGGTAGACGCTTTCGTGGCGTATGCGGAGAAAGTTTCTTCTGGGGAGCTGGCTGCATGAGCAAATACACCATCAACGTATCGTTTCAGACCCGCGTGAACAAAACCACGCGCACGCTGGAGATTGCCGAATCGTTCGGTCTTGGCCTGGACGAAAAAGAGTGGACGCTTTACGACAATCTGGAGCTGGAAGTGAAGCAGGGCGATGTGGTGTACATCACCGGCCAATCCGGTTCCGGTAAATCCGTTGTGCTGCGCGAGCTGCAACGCCAGATGAAGGATGAAGGTCTTTCTGTAGCCTCCATCGATGACTTTGCCTTCGACAATGAGGTTAACGTCATTGACCAGCTGGGCAAAACCACCAGCGAAGCGCTGGGGCTGCTGTCTATGGCCGGATTGAATGACGCCTATCTCTTTGTGCGTAAGCCATCCGAGATGTCTGACGGCCAGAAATACCGTCTCAAGATCGCCAAGCTGATCGAGTCCGGCGCGAAAGTCTGGGCTGCCGACGAATTTGGCGCTGTTCTCGACCGTGTAACCGCTCAGGTTGTGGCGTCGAACCTCCAGCGTGCCGCTCGTAAGGTTGGTGCGACGGTAATGGTGGCGACGACCCACGAAGACCTGAAGAACGCGCTGTGCCCGGATATGCAGATCACCAAGCACTACAAAGAACGCGTGAAGGTGGAATATGCCTGATTTGAAGATCGTAGAGCTGAAGCCATCGAAAGAGGCTGACAACAACAACGTTGAAGTCATCCGCCTGCTGGAAGAAGCACTCCAGTACGCCAGAGAAGGCAAAAGCCAGAGCCTGGCGCTGCTGATGATCAACAACGACGGCAGTGTTCTGGATTGCTGGCATAACGGTGGGCGTCCATACGTCATGGTTGGGGCGATGGAATCGCTTCGCCTGGACTTCATCAATGCCAATATCGAGCGCAGGTGATCGACATGACGGACATCATTATCAAACGCTACCGCCCGGAAGAGTTCCCGTGTCATCTGGACTTTCTGGAGCGTATGACCGTTACCAAAGGCACGGTTGAAGACTGGCACGCGCTGAAGTCGCTGCACTACAAGACGGATGGTAAGCCGTTCGCGCCAACGTATTATCGCTGCGAACTGGACGGCCGGCTGGTGGGTGTCGTGGTTATGGCTTACCCGAAACTGCTGCTGGCGCCTCGCCATCGCATGTTTCCTAAGCTGAAGCCAACCACCAATACCACCGTTGCCAACCAGTATTGGGGCCGGTACGTGAACAACAACTTTGCGGTGATCAGCCGTTCCGTTGTGGACACTCAGTACCGCGGCGTCGGCGTCTCCTATCGAATGATTAACCTGGTTAGCAGGATGCACGACCGGCCAATCATCGAGATCCAGTCGTCGATGAGCAAATACAACCCGTTCGCCATGAAAGCAGGGTTCCAGTTCATCCGTCCGGAGCGTCCGAAGAGCTATGAGAGTGCGTTGCGCGTCTTCCAGCGTCATTTCCGTTCCGACCCTGGCGACAACGAAGCGATCGTCAAAGAGCTGTTCGCCATGAGTGAGTCTCGCCGTCGTCGTGCGCTGCGTGATTTGGTCGCTGACTACCACAAGAACAGTTCCCTGGCCAAAGCCGGGCGTAATCGTGGCACGACTATTCAGGACATTGCCGACAGCCTAGTGGACGAGGCCAGCATCGTGAAGCTGCTCAAGGACATTCACAACCTGAGCTTCACGTCTCCGCTGTATGGCGTGTACCGAAACCCGGACTTTGGTCGTCAGCTGCCGGACACGCTGCCACTGCTGGCATTCGACAAACAGCCTTTGAATAAACCTCTTGAAATTGCATTACCGGCATAAGGATTTGCCATGACGTTGACCGACAAACAAAAAGACATCATCAAAACCATCAATTTAGGCCATGAGCGTGGGCATCTGCTCGATCTGGACGAGCTGCTTGAAGTGCTGCCGTACAAAACGACCAAACAGAGTATGCAGTTCTCTATCCGCGCACTGGTGAAAAAGGGGCTGGTGGAGAAAGGAATGTGCCGCCAGCGCGGTGATTCCGGCTACCACCGTCGCACGCTGGGACTGACCACGTTAGGTCGTGCCAGAGCCAAATTACTGGTGATGTAAGTCGGTCTGGGAGCCAGTTTGAGAGCCTGCTTCCGTATATATAAATACTAAGTGACTTATTAAATATATACAGAAGCAGGTTCTGAATACTCCCCAGCCCGGTTTTAAACACCCAGAAAACAAATTGGTTAGGCACAGAATTAAACAAGTTGTTTAGGAGCGCAAGGATGCGCTCTGAGTGTTTTAGAGGGATCTATGACTGTAGAAAAAGACGAGAGCAAAACTCGCCTGACGCCAGCTGAGTGGGCAGAAGCCGAAGCGAAGTGGACTTCCGGCGAATACACACTCTCCAAGCTGGAAGAAGAGTACGGCATTCGTCGTGAAACGCTCTCCAGACATTTCAAAAAGCGTGGATTGGAGAAAGGCGCGGACTCCGTTGGGAAGATGGTTCGCGAGTCGCTCAAATCCGACGCAGAGCTGCGTGCGAAGGCGCGTGCAGAGAAAATCGAAGAGCGCCGGACTCGTTACGACGATTGGGCGTTCGCACTCGGTCGTATGGTGATGCATGAGGTGGCCACAGCCAAGAAGGACGGCAGGCCACTGGCAGCCATCGAAGATGACCTGAAGAGTCTCCAGCGTGCCAGCGGCACACTCGCTAAGTGCTTCGAAATATCGTCGAAAGCGCTCGGTATGGATCGCGCAGAGAACGAAGACGACGAAATCCCGAACCTGGTATTTGGCGAACTTACGCCTTCCCAGGTGGCGCAGCTGCGTAAGGAAGATGATGAGCCGGATCTGATTGATGACGATCTGCTTGAGTCACTCGAAGAGGAAGCACTGAGCGAAGCAGAGGGCGATTCTGACGCGTCTGGTGATGAAAGTGATGGGAGCGTCTAACTATGGCCATCCCGTCGTCTCTGAGTCTCGTACAGCTGCATTCTGGGCAGATGCAAGTCTTCCAGTCACCACATCGTTTCAAAGTGGTGTGTGCGGGTCGACGCTGGGGTAAATCCCGGTTGTCGATCTCCACCATCATCCGCGCGGCAGCCAAAGAGAAGAAGCAACGTGTCTGGTACGTCGCACCGACTTACCAGATGGCTCGCCAGATCTTGTGGGATGACCTGCAGGAAGTTCTGCCGCGCAAATGGGTTCGTAAGAAAAACGACACCACGATGACCATCGTGCTGAAGAACGGCTCTGAAATCGCGCTGAAAGGTGCGGATAAGCCCGATACGCTTCGTGGTGTGGCACTGCACTTTGTGGTGCTCGATGAATTTCAGGATATGAAGCCGGACACCTGGTACAAGGTACTGCGTCCGACACTGTCCTCTACCCGTGGCGGTGCGCTGATCATCGGTACGCCAAAAGGCTTCTCCGAGTTCCACAAGCTGTGGACTATCGGTCAGAACAAAGATTTGCAACGCAAAGGGCAGTGGAAGAGCTGGCAGTTCGTTACGGCTGATTCTCCGTTCGTACCGAGCGCAGAAATCGAAGCGGCGAAGAGCGATATGGACCCTAAATCGTTCGCACAGGAATACCTGGCCAGCTTCGAAAACATGTCCGGACGCGTTTACTACCCGTTCGACCGCAATGTGCATGTGAAGCCACTCCAGTTCAATCCGAAACTGCCGATCTGGGTTGGTCAGGACTTCAACATCGACCCTATGTCATCGGTCATCCTGCAGCCGCAGCCAAATGGTGAGTTGTGGGCCGTGGACGAGGTTGTGCTGTTCTCTTCCAACACGGCTGAAGTGTGTGATGAGCTGGAGCGTCGTTTCTGGCGCTGGAAGTCTCAGGTCACAATCTTCCCTGACCCGGCAGGTGCGTATCGCCAGCACGCACGCGGTGAATCGGACGTCGATATCTTCAAGGAAAAAGGTTTCCTTCGAGTCGATTATCCGAAGAAGCACCCGCCGATCGCAGACCGTGTTAACGCAGTGAACCGCATGTTGATGAGTGCCTCGGGCGAAACCCGGTTGTACATCGATCCGAAGTGCAAACACCTCATCGACTCGTTGGAGAAGGTGATCTACAAGCCAGGCTCACGCGATATGGATAAGACTGGCGGCATCGAGCACAGTGCGGATGCGTTGGGTTATCCGGTTCATCGTAGGTATCCGGTGAAAAATCGTGTTATTCTTGGTGGATCTAGATAGGTAAGTGCTTACCTAAATGGAAAGGAAAAGCAAATGGAATTGACTGACAAGCAAATCAAAGACCTTGTGGCACGACGCCACCCTGAATATGAGAAGAAAAAAGAACATTGGGACTTCCTCGCCAGCACCTACGCTGGCGGGCGTGCCTGGTTCAAC
Organism: Enterobacter cloacae complex sp. 418I7; assembly: GCF_050030705.1. Taxonomy (NCBI): domain Bacteria; kingdom Pseudomonadati; phylum Pseudomonadota; class Gammaproteobacteria; order Enterobacterales; family Enterobacteriaceae; genus Enterobacter; species Enterobacter cloacae complex sp. 418I7. Next base: position 69,318 of record NZ_JBLGUU010000002.1, on the reverse strand, counting down.
GACAATATCTTCCGTTACTTCAAAGAGGGCGATCAGGAGTTCAAAGAGCGCCTGGAACGCGCTTATCGCTTCAACCACACTCGTGAAGTGGTAAACCTCATCAACAAATACCTCTTCAAAGAGGTCATTCACCGCAACACTGATGAAGCGCCGGAGCAGATCCGCAATTTCTGGAAGCGAGCCACGCGCCAGAATACCTCCATCGATGCGTTTATGGCGGCTATCGATCTGCAATCATCCATTTATGGCCGTATCTGGGTTGTCGTGGACAGCACCATGAACGTCGATGTTGAGTCTGTTGCAGACGAGAAGAAAAATGATGCGCGTGCCTACGCTTACTGGATTTCGCCACAGCAGCTGCTTGATGTTGCCTGGGATGAAGACGGCAATATGTTGTGGGCGCTGATTGTTGAAATCGCGCGCGACGACGAAGATCCGTTCACGTCAACCGGGCAGGAATACCAGCGTTACCGTCTGTGGACGCAAAACGAGTGGTATCTGTTCCGTGAAGAAGTGAAGAAAGGTTCCGGAAATAGCGGTCGTCGTCAGGCCAAAGTCGTTCTGGAGGATAGCGGCGAGCATAATCTTGGCGTGGTGCCGGTGTTCCCGGTGGATTGCATTGGTGAAAGCGAGTCTCCGTATTTCAGCCCGTCGTTGATTGACGACATCGCCTATCTTGACCGCGCTGTGGCCAACTACCTGTCGAACCTTGACGCGATTATTCAGGATCAGACATTCAGCCAGCTGGCGATCCCGGTTCAGTCATTGCTGCCGGGCGATGAAAACCACACCAAAGTGCTCGAAATGGGGACAAAACGCGTCTTCACCTTCGACTCTGAGAGCGGTAATCAGCCATTCTACCTGTCTCCGGACCCGAAACAGGCCCAGATGATTATCACCACGATTAAGACGGTGATTAACGAGATCTACCATTCCGTTGGCGTGGCAGGTGAGCGAACCAAGCAGGATAACGCACAGGGCATCGATAACTCTTCGGGCGCAGCGAAGATGTACGACTTCCAGCGCGTTAACAGTCTGCTGGTGACGAAAGCAGAACGTCTCGAAAGGGCAGAGCGCCAGATGATGCAACTGGCAGCGAAATGGATGGGTGTCGAACTGGATGAAGACCACTCTCTGATCGCATACCCGGAAAGTTTCGACATTCGCGGTCTGACTGACGAGTTTGCCGTTGCCGAGAAACTGTCGATGCTTCAGGCGCCTGATTCTGTTCGTCGTCATCAGATGGAAATGCTCATCGAGAAGGTCTTCCCGAACATTTCCGAGGCGATGCAAAAGGAATTTCAAAAAGATCTCTTGAAATTTCCTCCAAAAAATGATCTTAACACCCTTGAAAATAAGTCAGTACTTACTTATGATCAAGATGCAGCCCAAGAAAGCGGGCAAGATCAACCCCGAGGGAATGGGGACTCATCTACTCAAGAGACCGAGTGATAAGTAACGAAAAGGAATTTCTATGAATCTGTGGCAAATGCTTATGGCCCGTCGTGGCCTGATGGATGTAGCTGAAGCGCATGAGCGCGGAGGCGCTGGTGGCGGTGCTCCTGCTGGAGACAATGAGCAGGGCAATCAAGACCCAGGCAAACAGGGCGAGCAAAAAGAGCAACCGAAGGGTGACGACGACGAGTATGCCGGTATGACTCAGGAAGAGTTGCTGGCAGAACTGCGTAAGTCCAAGAAAGCCGGTGCTGACCTGCTGAAAGAGAACATGAAGCGCAAGGAGAAAGAGCGCACATTGGCCGATCAGCTGGCTCAGTACGGTGATATTGACCCGGCGCGTGCTCGCCAGCTTCTCGAAGCTGAACAAGCCGCAGAAACCGCACGTCGGGAGGCGGAGCAGGCTGAACTGGAACGCCGTGGTGAGTTTGATGCTGTGAAAAAGCAGATGATCGAAGCACACCAGGCTGAACTGGCACAGCGCGACGAACGCTACTCCGCTCTGGAGAGCGAGAACGCCGCACTGAAGGCTCAACTGGTCGAAATGACTGTTGGCGCTTCCTTCAGCGGCTCTGCCTTCCTGCGTGACAAAGTTCTGATGACTCCGGCTAAGGCTCGCGTTATCTACGGCTCTCATTTCGAAGTGGGTGAAGACGGTAGTGTTGTGGGCTTTGATAAGCCAGCCGGTCAGAAAGAACGTGCAGTTCTGGTTGACGGTGAAGGCAAACCGTTACCGTTCGAATCCGCGATTGAGCGCATTCTGCGTGCAGATCCGGAAGCTGACGCACTGTTGCGCAGCGAAGCCAAGCAGGGTGCTGGTTCCAATAGCAAACCGACCCACAAAGTAAACCAGCCGAAGAGCAAGTCGACTATGGATAAGTTGACCTCCGGTCTGGGGAAAATCGGACTCAAGTAACATCTTAAATCATAGGGAAATGAAAGATGCCATTACTGCGTGATGAAGCTGAAAAGCTGTCTAACAACGAACTTGAGCAGGGTGTGATCGAGACCATCATCGATCGCGATGACCTGTTCGCTGTTCTGCCTTTCATGAAGATTAATTCTAAGGCATACCTCTACAACCGCGAAGCTACCCTGAGCGAAGCAACCTTCATTGATGTGAACGACACCATCACCGAAGGCGCTGCAACCTTCACCGAACACGTTGCGAAGCTGCGTATCCTGGCAGGCGACGTAGACGTCGACAAATTCCTGGCGACCACTATGTCCGACACCAACAACCAGCTGGCAATCCAGGTTCGTCAGAAGGTGAAAGGTCTGGCTCGCGCATTCCGTCGCAACCTGATTCTGGGCGACTCCACCACCAACACCAAAGCGTTCGACGGTATTCCGAAGCTGATGCATGACGATCAGAAGATCGACATCGAAGGCGCTTCCATGACCTTCTCCATGTTCGACGAGCTGGTCGACGCTGTGAAAGATCTGGGCGCAGACTGCATCATGATGCGTTCCGAGCACCTGCGTGCTTATCGCGCTCTGCTGCGTACCGTTAGCCTCGGCCCGTCCGAAATCATGATGGAAAACTTTGGTCGTCCGATGCTGTGCCACAACGGTGTACCGTTCATCGTGAACGACTTCATCCCGACTGATTCTGGCAAAGCAAGCATCTACTGCCTGCACCTGTCCGAAGAGAACGGTGTGACTGGTCTGTATGGCGGTGAAAACGCCGGTATCGTTGTTGAGAACATCGGTACTGTTCAGAACAAAGACGCAACCCGTACCCGCGTTAAGTGGTACTGCTCTCTGGCGAACAAGCACGACAAGGCTATCGCCGCGCTGACCAACGTAAAAATTTGATCAGTATAGTAGGTAGGTAATTATCTACTTTTTAAGGGTGGGCTATACGCCCACCCTTTTTGTAGGAGCGAGAAATGCCAGCACAAAAGATGAAGATCACGGAAGAGGCGTTTGCGGATTTCACGGGGCATATGTGCCGTGCCGGATTCACTAATTCCATCTCCAACGAGCCTCTGAGCGAGCGCCAGCAGAATCATCTTGCGGCTTGCTTCCGGGCAATTCCGTTCACTCAGTCTGTCACCATTACACCGGCTGCGCCGTCCGTATTGGTGGGCAAAACCGTTCAACTTAGTGCAGGTATCACCATGAGCAAAAGTGCAGATTCATTCACCTGGGCGTCGGCCAATGACCAAATCGCCACTGTCAGCGGTACGGGTCTGGTTACTGGCGTGACTCCGGGCAAAGTGAAGATCACCGCCACCGATAAGCAGACTCAGCTTTCTGCGTCAGTCGAAGTGACCGTTAAGCCTGTCAGCGTGGAGTCCGTTACGGTAACGCCAGACTCTACCTCTGTTGAGAAGGGGAAATCGGTCAAGTTGCGCGTTGATGTACAACCGTCAAACGCAACCAATAAAAGAGTCACCTGGACTTCCAAAAATAGCGACAAAGCGACCGTTGACCAGAACGGTAACGTAGCTGGCGTAGCCGTTGGTACGGCAACCATTGAAGTGGTTTCGCAGGATGGCAGCCATAAAGCTACTGCTACGGTTGAAGTCACTGAGCCTGTCGTTGCTGTTACTGGCGTCTCTGTCGATCCGAGCACCACCAGCGTTGAAGCCAACAAAACGGTACAGCTGACCGCGAACATCGAACCGGCTGGCGCAACCAATAAGCGCGTAACCTGGGCGTCAAAAAATGCCGAGTTCGCGACGGTTGATAGCGCAACTGGACTTGTGACCGGTGTGGCTGCAGGTACTGCCACTATCGAAGTCACCACGGAAGACGGTAGCCACAAAGCCACTGCGACCGTTGAAGTGACCGCAGCACCGGCTGCGTAACCAACACATGGGCGGCGATGCCGCCCATTAAGTGAGAAGAAGAATGAAACCAGCAAAAATTCGTTTATTGGAGCCTCAATTTTTGGGATATACGGGCATTCTCTGCGGTATCCAGTTTGTCGACGGCATCTCGGTTTCCGAACTGCCATTCATCGATCAGCAGCGGATTTGTGCCTCCATGCGTGCCACTACCATTGAAGGCAAAAATGTATCTCCTTCTGCCGCGTACAGCAGCCGCAATGATTTGACTGCGGACGACATTGTCGAGACGGCGGCCCCGGATATTGTGCCAATGAAACGTGGTACGGCTGAAGTGGAAGCCAAACCGGAACAGCGCTTTACTCGTGAAGAGCTGGAGTCGATTGCGGACTGTGAAGGTATTGCGGGTCTGCGTCAGATCGGCAACCAGATTGGCGTGAAAGCCAAAGGTATCGTTGAAATGATCGAAGGCATCCTGAAAGCACAGGGCGGTGAGTAATGGCGCAGATCGACACGTACCGTAGCGGGGAAGCAGTTTCCCTGTCGTTTGCATTTAACGTTCTGGATATTGAGTCGGCCACGTATACCGTCAGAGATGGCGCAGGTGCGATCATCGTCGATAACGAACCTCTCGATATTACTGAGGGGCAGATGTCCATTCCGGTTGTCGTGTCGGCCGAACACAACCTGCTTTCAGATAAAGAGCGCGATCTGCGACACGTCATTGTCAAAGCGGTGGCATCCGGGCTGACGCATGAAGAGCGCAAGATGTACGTTCTGCTGAATAGCTTCGAGCTGTCAATTCCAGGCCAGTCATTCGCAACGGTCGCAGACGCCCAGATGCAAGCTATCGATATGCTGAACGGCGACACCCTGTTAGCTGATGGCGAAGGGCTGATGCGCAAACGTCTCATTGAGGCCACCAGACGCGTCAAAACGCTGCCGTTCTCAATCCGCAAAGTCCTGCGTATCGACTTCGACCGGTACGATCGCCCGCAAAACATGCTGAACGTCTATGACATTCCGTGGGGCGCTGACGGGGCATATCGTCACGATCTGATCGATTGGGAGCAGATGACGCCTGAGAAATTCGACGAGTTCCCGGACTACTTCAAACAGGCATTAATGCTGGCCGTGGTTAATGAAGCCTGCGAAATCGCTAACGGTAATGACGTAGCGGCAGCCCGCGAGGACGGCATTCTGTCTGAGTCCATTGGTGAAACGACTAATATGTACCGCACCGGCAAAGCGGCAAATGTGCATGTGGCTCGCAGTACCTGGCGACTGCTGGTCAGTTACATCAATAACCGCATGATTGTTCGCCGTGCGTAACGCCAGTCGCATTATTTACTTCTGGTCGAAAGGCTCAAGACGAGCAATCGCGCCTTCGCCTGGTAATGAGTGCGGCTGCCAACCACAGGGAGAGTGCATGAACATTTCATGGCAAACAGAGATAGCGATTTACCGTCTGGGTTCGAAGAACGTCTACGGTGAAGCGCAATTGCAGTTCGTCAGGAAGACGAACGTCGGCGTCGTTAAGTTTGAGCAAAGTAACGAGAAGTCATCGGTACGTGCGGACAGCTCCGGCAGTCGCGGTAAAGCGAATCTGGAATTGTTCGATGCTGTTCTGGTGATCCCACTTGAGGCCGCAGTACAGCTTGATGACGTTCTCATTCTGGAGGGGCAAAAGCTGAAGGTATCCAGCGTGCATCGTCGCTGGGGACTGCGTGGGCGCCCTGGGCATCTGGAAGTAGGGGCAAACATATGGGTCTGAAGTACGACGCGCATCAGTTTAAGCGTGCTGGCGACAGGCTCAATAACAGCCAGAAAGCCTTTAAGCGTTATCTCATCCGTGACATGGAGAAGCTGGCGCGTCTGGTTGAGCGTCTGGCGCGGGCAATGGCCCCGCTGGAGACCGGCTCACTCGAAAGCGCGATCTTCGCGAGAGTGGTCAAAGAAGGTTATACCGGGCTTCGTATTGAGTTATCGGTATCTGGAGCCAAACCACGCGAAGGGCATCCGGGCGTTGAGGTTGGCGATTATGCGGAGTACATGGAGTTGGGCAAGTATCGTCTCGGCTATCTCTCTCGCATGAAGAGCGTCACCAACCCGCCAGTCGCTGGTGTGAAGCCACGAGTTGGGCCTTTGTTCCTTGAGAGAGCCGTACAGATCAGTGAAAAACAGTTCACTCAGACGATAGCAGAAGCGGCAAGGAAAGCAGGTTTTACGAGAGGTTGATGTGTTTATTGAAGCATTTGCGAGCCTGATGCAGAAGGCGAAGATCGGTACAGTCGGCGCTGACATTTTCTGTCACTACATGCCAGCCAATGTGAAGTCCGGTGTTCTGTTGGTTAATCCCAATACGGGGATCGCTATTGACCATGAGTTGAAAGGCTTTTATCACGACTCTTTTACCGTCATCGTGCGTAATGCGACGATCACAAAGGCGGTGGCGAAAGCCAATAAGATCATGGATATGTTCCCGGTCGAAGAAACCGTGTCAGAGGGCGTTTACTTCCGGTTGGTTCGGCCAATGTCTATGCCGATCACTTATCCCAAAAACGAAGGCTCATTAATTGAAGCGGGTATCCCGATTGAATTTGCGGGCTATTTGTTGAATTAATAAAATAAGTAAGTATATACTTACCATTAGCGCCATGAAGGTGCTGATTTAACGGAAAAAGGAGTTTTCCAACAATGTCCAATACCCATGTAAAAAACATCAAACTTGGCGCCTGCAAAGTGTCGTTTGGTGGCGTTGATCTGGGTTACACCAAAGGCGGTGTTCAGGTTGAGGTTGCGACCGAAACTCTGAAAGTCACCGTAGACCAGCTGGGGCAGACCACCATCTCCGAGCTGGTGCAGGGTCGTAACATCACTATCACTGCGCCGCTGGCCGAGTCTGTGTTGAAGAATATGGTCGATCTGATGCCGGGTTCTACCCTGAGCGAAGAAGATAACGCTGTAACCATCACCTCCGCACAGGGCGTCAACCTGATCGACGTAGCCAAAGAGCTGGTTCTGACCCCGCAGGATACCACCGACTACGTTCTGACCATCCCGAAAGCGGCGACCGCAGGTAACTTCACCATGACTTACCAGTCTGATGATGTTCGCGTGTTCTCCGTTCAATTCACCGCTTACCCGGATGACGACGGCGTGCTGGGGAAAATGAGCGGCCCAAAGCCGGTTAAAACCGTCTCTATCTCTCCGGAATCTCCGGAAGTTAAAGCCGGTGAGACCGTGCAGTTGACTGCCCAGATCACCCCTGCAGATGCCGGCGACAAAACCGGTGTGTGGGAATCCGACAATCAGGAGAAAGCAACCGTTGACCAGACTGGTCTGGTTCGCGGAGTAGCTGAAGGTTCGGCAAATATCTCCTTTACCAGCAATAGCGGCGGCAAGAAAGCGACCAAAGCAGTAACGGTTAATTCTGCCCAATAATCGCGATGTAACTAAGCAGAGGCTCAGGAAGAGCCTCTCTTTTAAAAGGACTTTAACCAATGACCAAATTACTCGATCTCGACTCCATTCTGCCTCCGAAGAAAAGCATCAAGTTCGGCGGTCAGGAATATCCCATCGTTGAAATGACTGTTGGCCTGTTCGTCTCCATCAAGCAGATGGAAGGCAAAGACCTTCAGAACATGTCGCCTGTTGAGCAGGTTACTGCTTACGCCGACCTGGTTCGCAAGGTCATCCCATCCGTGCCGGACGCTGTACTGGAAAAACTGACTGTTCCGCAGCTCCAGCAGATCTTCACCTTCGCTATGGAAGTGATTGATGAAGAGAACGAAAAAGCGGCTGGTGAAGGGGCAAAGTAATTTCCCGCGATGAATCCGGGGTAAAGACCGTATCGATAGATCTCGGATTCTATTTCAGTCGTGTAGTTGCTCACTACGCCGTGTCGCCATTAGAGCTGCTGGGCGTCCCTCTAACGATGTTCTGGATGCTCAGTCGCAACATCGACCGTCTGCGCGCGGAAGAGGATGTCCGCAACCTGCAAGTCGCTCGCGCTGCCCAGGCAGATGGCGAGGGCGTGAAGGCGTTCATGGAGGGTTTGCAACTCAGGATTGGAAGACCAGTCGTAACCGATAAAGTCTACGATCCGCGCAAGGATAAGGCAGACCCTGACGCCAAAGAGCAACTGATGCAAATTTTTGGCAGAGGATGACAAGGGAATGTCACAAAACGTAGAGTTTATCCTGTCGCTGGAAGACAAGCAGTTTACAGCGTCAATCGACCGGGCGGGTAAGCTACTTACCAGATTCGGGGAGCAGGCCACAAAGCCCGCTCAGAAAATTAACAATCTGGAACGCTCGTTGGGTTCGGTCTCCCGCATCATCGGCGTTCTGGAGTCCAAGCTCGATGCCACGGCAGACAAACTACAGGATGTAGCTGCCGGCTTCGAGCTTGTGTCTGATGTTTCGCGCAAGACGCGAGGCAACATTACCAGCCTCAACTCAGGTCTCAAAACTCTGATTGAGCGCGTCGACACAACCACCTCATCCGTTAATAAACTCACCACATCGCTGCGCAAGGTTCAGTCTGAACTCAATGAGTTTTCCGATTGGGCAACGTTCGCTGGTAAGAGCGCCAGCCGCTTCGGTACGGAGGTAAAAGAAGCCTCTGCATCCGTGAGTGGCATGAATACGCGCCTTAACACCACGACGAAGCGTCTCAGCAATTGGGGCGTCACAACGAGCCAGGCTGCCGAGGGGCTGAAGAAAGTCCGCGATCAGATGGATGCGGTGATTGGCCGCCAGCAGCTGATCAGCAAGCCGGTGCGTGTGCGCACCAGCGGCTACGGTGAGGGCGGTGGTAATGGCGGTGGCGGTCGACACAGCGGTTCCTATGGCCACGGCGGGCGCGGTGCTGAAAATGGCGTGTTCTCTGGTCTGCGAGGCAATATTTTCCTGCTGGGCGAGATTGGTGATGCGGCAAGAACGGTAACTGACATCCTGTTCGGCTGGCAGAAGCCAATCGTCGAAGCTGCCTCCGAAATGGAGCGTATGCGCGTCATGTTGCGCGGGCTGAACAAGGACAAGGCCAACCCTGGCAAAGCAGCCGCAGAGGATATGCAGTACATCGTGGATATGGCGCAAAACGCCCCGTTTGCGATGCAGGCGCTGACCGATTCCTTCGTTAAATTCCGCTCGGCAGGTCTCGATCCTACTGACGGATCGCTGAAAGCACTGGTGGACTCCGTTGCACGCTTCGGCGGCGATAGCGAGCTGCTTAAACGTGCTGCCGTGGCTGTTCAGCAGATGTCCGGTAAGGGCGTCGTGTCGATGGAAGAACTGCGTCAGCAATTAGGTGAAGCCGTTCCTAACGCGATGAAGGCGATGGCAGACGCTGCCGGTATCACTATGGGGGAACTGACCAAAGCAGTCTCCACCGGCACTGTGGAAGCGAAGCAGGCGCTATCGCTGATGTTCGTTGGTCTGCGTGCAGAGAACGAAAACGCCGCCAAAGACATGATGCAGACCTACACCGGTGCGCTGGCGCAACTGCAAACCTCATTTACGCTGTTTGCCGATCGCGTCGGTCAGGCGGGCTATCTGGATTCTCTCTCAAAGGGAATGAAAGAGCTGGCCTCCATTATGAACAGCGCTGAAGGCATTTCGTTCGCTAACTCATTAGGTTCCGGACTTACCACCGCAATCGACAGCTTACGTGAGCTGGCGCAGTGGCTGGCGAAAAACCAGGAGTTGATTGTCAACCTGGGCAAAGTAGTGGCCGCTATGGTGGCGTTCAAACTGATGCGTGCGGGTATCATGGGCGTGATTGGCACTGCCGGGCAGATGGTTAACACGTTTGCGACGATGTCGACTGTCATCCAGGCGCCGTTCAATCTGGGCGCGACAGCTGTCACCCGCTTTAATCGTGCGGCTCGTATGGGGCTGGCTCCAATCCCATCGCTGATCTTCGCTATCCGTGGCGCGATTACGGGGCTACAGGGGGCATTCGCTGGGCTAACTGCGTTCATCGCAGCAAACCCCATTGGTGCAGCGTTCACCGTCGCTACCGTGGCTGTGGCTGGGCTGATCACGTATATGACCATGCTCCGCAGCGAAACGTCAAAAGTCGTTGACGAGATCCGCAAAATCCCGGAAGCGATGACGGCGGCCAAACGTGCGCAGATGGCAGAGCGTGCGGAAAAGCTCGAAAAAGAGATCATCGCAGACCAGCGAGCGCTCAAAACAGGCGAAAGCGTGAGCTATGTGTCCAACTCTGTTGGCGCTGTCACTCACAAAGAGTCAAAAGCCGATATCGAGGCTCGCCTGAAGAAGAATCAGGAAGAGTACCAGAAGATTACCGGCACCATTGCGCTGGGTGACGGGGCTGTAGCCAAACGTCTGGCTAAAGAGGCAGCAGAATCCCAGATTGAGAAAATCCGGGCCGACAATCAGGTCTTCTCTGCGACATTTGTGAAAGCACGTCAGGAGGCTCTGGACAAGATCCAGAAAATCAATGACGACAAATCACTGTCCGACGATGAGAAGAACAAACTTCTCGCACCGCTCCGTGAAACGGTGAACAAGTCATACCTGGAACCGGCGCAAAAACTGGTCGATTCCCTGTCCTCCCGTAAAAACGCGACCGAGAAGCAGATTGCCCACTACAACGATCTGCTCGAAAAAGCGAAGAAAGAGGGCAATACCGAGCAGATTCAGAAGCTACAAGGCAGTATTCGGGGCTATCAGGAGCATCTGGAAGCTGTCGCTCAGGAGTTGACTCAGGCCGAGTTTGAGCGTGATAACGCTGCCAAAACTGGTAAGGGCGTCATGTCCAACCAGGGAACCGTTTTGGGGCTTGGTACGAGCGACAAGGCGGCCCAGAAAGCTTTGGCGCAGTACATGCGCAACCAAATGGACTCCGCAACCTATCAGCGCACGTTGCCAGACGGTACGGCGATGCTGGACTTCGAAGGTAAACCGATCATTGGGCCGAAGCAGCTCAAAACCCAGCTGAACCTGCAGAAAGCCTCCAGCGCCAGCTCTCTGGAGAAAATGAGCGACGAGGAACGTGCAGCAGCGATCGCCGCACTAACCAAAGCGCGTGAGCAGGATGCAGCAGCAGCGGAAAAAGCCGGCCAGCGCACTGCCAATGCTTCTCAGCGTGCCGCGAGGAAGGAAGAAAATGCGCAGCGTAAGCTGGCGGCCGGCTACCAGAAAGCGCTGGATAAAGCCGATCAGCTTATGGGGCAGATGGGTGAAAGCTCTAAAGCGACCGTGTCGTTTGACCAGTCTCTACGCGATACCACCAAATCGCTGACCGAACTGGCCAACGCCGTACCGAATGAGTTCATCACTCAGGAGATGATCGACAAAGCCAAGTCACGCCTTGCTGATCTGGCTAACGCGAGCGACGACTACCGCGAGATGTTCAACCGCCGCAACGTCGAGCAGATGATCTCCACCTGGGCGCCGGAATCCGATTCCATCATTAGCGCGGGTTACAAGCCGTCTCGTGAAGAGAAGGTGGCCGATTTCAACGACACCTACAACCGTAACCTGAAAGCGTTGATGGATCTGCGTGACCAGGCTTCTGATCCGAAAATTGTGGCGCTGTACACCAAGCAGATCAATCAGCTTGTTGCCGCTGGCAATACCGCGCTCATCAAAGAGACCGGCACGGCCACGCAGAAGCTGGCGCTTGAGTATGAAAATCTGGCCGAGCAACTGGAAAATAGCTGGAGCAATCTGTTCAGCAGTCTTACCGATACGCTCACCGACTTCGTTATGAAGGGGAAAATGGACTTCTCCAGCCTGGCAGAATCCATTCTCCGCGACATCACCAACATGGTTGTGAAGACGCAGATCACCCTGCCTCTCATGAACATGCTGGGGATGGGAACGACGGCAGCTGGCAGCTCTCAGAGTGGCAATCTGCTTTCTGGTGTCGCGTCAGCGGTTGCCAATCAGGGCGTCCGTATGAATGCGGTCAACGGTGACAAGTCAGTAGGTGAAGCGACGAAAGAGACCTCCAGTTCTGTGTCCGGATTGGGTCAGACGACTCAGCAAACGACCAGCGCTATCGGTACGGCAACCAACGCGATTGGGAGTTGGGTGTCGGGGCTGTTCAGTAGCACCGAGGCCAAAGACGCTGAAACTAAAGCAGTGAAGACCTCCATCTTCTCAATGCAGAATCTCAGCTCTGTTACTGGCGCACTCTCCGCTGCGTTCGCCATGTTGGGGGCAAATGCTTCCGGATCAGGCAACAAGTGGTTGAGTTTCGGTTCGACAGTGGTTTCCGGACTGGTATCAGCCTGGGCTGGTGGCGGGTTTGATAGTCTGATGTCGGGTTCTTCTGGCAGCTCCGGGTTTAACAATCTGACTGGTTCCGCGGCAGATGGTACGAATGGCATTCCTTCAATTCCTAAGTTCGCTAAAGGCGGAATTTTCGGGAAAGACGGAGTGGTTCCGCTGCGGGCGTACCAGAAAGGTGGCATCGCGGATTCCCCACAGCTGGCGTTGTTTGGCGAGGGAGACATGAACGAAGCCTACGTTCCGCTTCCGGATGGTCGTTCCATCCCCGTCACGCTCAATGCAGAGGGTATTAAAGGCGGTGGCGGCGGCGTGTTCTCCCCCGTCAGCATTGAGATCAACGTCAACAGCGACGGCAGTGTCACGGAGAACAGCAATTCCGAAGGCGCATGGAGTCAGGCCGCACAGCGCATGAAGGCGATCGCGCTTGAAACCATCGCTCAGGAGAAGCGACCAGGCGGTTCGCTCAACCCTAACTCTCAACGTAACTAACCACGGCTGCCCCGGAAGGGGCAGTCTCACAAGGATGTGAGATGGAAAGACTGACTTTTAACTGGTATCCCGACTACGAGTCGGAAAAGACCGTGAAGCCTAACGTGGCGGTTCTGAATTTCGGTGACGATTACGAACAGCGCCAGGCCAAAGGTCTCAATCGCATCAAAGAAGAGTGGAGCCTGACATTTACGCGCTCTTACGACGTCATCAATGCCGTCGATGACTTTCTGACGGCACGCGCGGCCGTTGAGTCGTTCTACTGGACGAACCCTCGTGGCAAAAAGATTGTTGTGGTGTGCGACAGCCATACGGTCAAACGTTACCAGGGCTATCAGGTTCTCACTGCGACCTTCAGACAAATTTATGAAGGATAATTTAACCCACTAGATAAGTAATCACTTATTTACTATTATTTATAGGCGCTGACAGGATGTTGGCGCCTCTTTATTTCAAGGAAGAAACGATGGGTATTAAAGCTGATATTCAGAGCTTGTCGCCCTCCGCGCTCATTGAGTTGTTCGAACTTGATATGTCGAACACCACCTCTGGGGGCAAGCTGTTTTTCCACGCCGGCACAAACGAACTGATGGAGCCAGTCGTTTGGCAGGGTGTGTCCTACGAACCGTGGCCAATCAAAGCGTCAGGCTTTGATAAGACTGGTCAGGGTACTTTGCCGCGTCCAAAAATCCAGGTCTCCAACTTTGCCGGAACTGTCTCCGCTGAAGTTCAGGCAAACGACGATCTGGTGGGGTGCCGCATCATCCGCAAGATGACGCTGGCGCGTTTTCTCGATGCGGCCAACTTCAAAGACGGGAATCCAACCGCAGATCCAAATCAGCACTTCCCGGATGAGATGTGGTTCATCGAACAGAAGACTCTCGAAACTCATGAGGTCGTCGAGTTTGAGCTGTCGAGTGTGTTCGATCTGATGGGCGTGCAGCTGCCGTACCGCCAGATCATCAAAAACACCTGCCCGTGGAAATACCGCGGCCCAGAGTGCGGCTACACCGGCCCATATTTCGACAAAAACAACCAGCAAACCACCATGTCAGGCGCGGATTACTGCACGAAACGCTACGACTCATGCAACGCTCGCCGTAACTACTTTGCCAATGGCGTAATCCACTTTGGCGGGTTCATCGGAGCAACGCGTTATGGGTAATAAGGCGCTCCCTGAGCTTGGCTCGGACGTTATGCAACAAATCTATCTGACAGCCATCAAACGCTACCCGAACGAAGCGTGTGGCTTTCTGGTGCGTACCACTGGCGAGAAATATCGCTTCATTGAAGCCCGGAACGTGTCGGAGTACCCGGAAAACACGTTTGTTATGCACGCTGACGACATTATCACTGCGGAAGATGCGGGGGACGTGGTTGCCATCTGGCACTCCCACACTGACGAATCAGCTGATGCGTCAGACGCCGATCGCGCCGGATGCGAGGCAACGGAAGTTCCGTGGCTGATTCTGGCTGTTCGCAAGAACGTCGAGGGCGATGCGCCATTTCACTTCAGTGAGATGAATGTGATCACCCCAGACGGCTTTGAGATGCCTTATCTGGGGAGACCCTATGTGTTCGGTGTCTTCGACTGCTGGATGCTTTGCCGCGACTATCTCAAGCGCGAGTTTGGTGTTGAGCTGAATCCGAATGCGCACCTGCATATCCCGTCATGGTACACGGGCGACAACGACATTCTCGACCAGAACTATCGAAATGAAGGGCTGGTGCGTCTTGCGCCAGGGACGGAACCGCAGCGCGGCGATGTCTTCTTCATCCAGTACGGAAAAATGCCTGACCACTGCGCGGTGTATATCGGAGACGGCATGATCCTGCATCATCAGATCGACCGCCTGAGTTGTCGCGCTTATTACGGTGGCATGTACCAGAAACACACGACGCACCACCTGCGTCACAGAGACTTACTCAAGGGAGATGAGACGTGTCTGAGTTAGTTCATGTGCAACTTGGTGGCCCGATGGCCAGACATTTCGGCCGCCACTGGCATTTAAAAGTGCGCAACACCAAACAGGCGTTGGATTTGGTCGAAGCCAACCGTCCGGGCTTAAAAGCATGGATGAAGCGCAACATGAAGACCTACGACAAGTACCACATCCAGATCACCAATAAGCAGGGGCATAAGTGGTCGGTTGATGAGAGCGAGTTTCAAATGATGGGGCAGTCCGACAACATCGCGAAGATCCGCATCACGCCGGTTCCTCGCGGTAGCGGTGGCTCTGCATTCGGCTGGTTTCAAACAGTGGTAGGGGCTGCGTTGATGGTCGTATCGGCTTTTATTATGCCTGCTCTAGTCCCGCTCGGCTTGTCGCTAATGATGGGCGGTATTTCTCAGCTAATTTCTCCCCAGGCGACCAATGACAGCGTAAGGCAGGCAGATAACTCGAACTCGTTTTATTTCGACGGGCCACAAAACACCACTAACCAGGGCAACCCGGTTCAGCTCATTTATGGTGAGGAAATTCTGGTCGGCTCACAGGTAGTGAGTTCTTCGATCACCATCGACCAGCTTTAGTAAGAAGGGAATTTTTGAACATGGAACAGTTCAAGAAGAAGAGACTGCCTCTCCTGATTGCAGGTGCTGGCGGTAAGAAAAGCAGTGGCTCCAGCCGCACGCCGGTTGAAGCTGACGATACCGTAAACTCGCGTGCTATGGCGTCAATCCTCGACCTGCTCGGGGAAGGTGTCATTGGCGGGCTGGTGGATGGCGCAAAATCGATCTTCATTGATGATCTGCCAATCCTTAACGAAGACGGGTCTCCAAACTTTAGCGGTATCACTTGGGACTTCCGCGATGGTTCACAAGACCAGACGCCGATGTCCGGGTTCGATTTCGTTGAAACGCCGAAGTCAGTCAACATCCAGCTGAAAAGAATGCACGACGTTACGATTGCCATCGATAACGATGAGGCAGACCGTGTCCGCGTCATTCTGAAGTTCCCGTCTCTGCGTAGCATCGACAAAAAGACCGGTGATACCAACGGTACGACCGTGAAGTACAAATTCCAGATTGCCAATGGCGATAATGCCTTCAAGGACGCCATCGCAGAAGGGGAGAGCACTTCCGAAATTACGCTGACGGCAAAAAAGACGGGCGTCTACTACCGCAGCTATGAACTAAAACTGCCCAAGCCAGGCCGTGCCTACAAGGTTCGCGTGCTTCGTCTGACCGATGACAGCAACACTCAGTACATCTTTAACGATACGTGGGTGGACTCTGTCGGTGAGATCGTCGATACGCCAATGAACTATCCGAACTCTGCGCTTGTTGGACTCAAGGTTAACTCCGAGCAGTTCGGTAGCTCTATGCCTTCTCGTTCGTATCTGGTGCGTGGTTTGAAAATCCGCGTGCCGTCAAACTACAACGAGAATACCAATACCTATGTTGGTGTTTGGGACGGTACGTTTAAGCTGCTGTCATCCTCTAACCCAGCCTGGATTCTCTTCGACGTTCTGACCAACGCTCGATATGGCCTTGGGCAGTTTGTCTCTGAGTCCATGATTGATCTTGGACAGATGTATCAGATCGGTCGCTATTGCGACGAAGAGGTTGACGATGGTTTCGGCGGCAAGGAGAAGCGTTTCGCCATCAACACCCAGATAACCAGCCGGCAGGATGCCTATCGACTGATTCAGGATATCGCTGGCGCCTTCCGCGGTATGGTCTTCTGGGCTGGTGGAATGGTCAACGTCATGCAGGACAGCCCGTCAGATCCGGTCATGATGTTTACCAACGCAAACGTCAAAGATGGCCTGTTTAGCTATAAAGGTTCAGCTCGTAAAGATCGTCCTTCCGTTGCGCTTGTCACCTATAACAACAAAGAAGACGGCTACAAACAGAACATCGAGTACGTCGAAGACCAGGAGGCGATGCGTCGTTATGGCGAGCGCAAAACCGAAGTGGTTGCGTTCGGTTGTACCAGCCGTGGCCAGGCGCATCGTGTCGGTTTGTGGTTGCTGTATACCGCTCGCATGGAGTCTGACGTTATTACCTTTACTGCCGGTCTTGACGCTTCGTTCTTAATGCCTGGTGAAACCGTGCTGATCCAGAACAAGTACCGTTCGGGCAAGCGCAACTCCGGTCGCATTATGTCCTTTAACAAGAACAGCATCACATTAGACGCACCAGTATCGTTGAAGAAAAGCGGCAGCTACATTCGCATCTTGAACCAGGAAGGCAAGATCGTCGAACGCGACATTCTGGAGACGGGGGAGAATATCACTAAAGTGACGTTCTCGAAGTCTCTGGCATCCGGCGAAATGCCAGTAATGAATGGCATCTGGACTATCACCGAACCAGACCTGGAGCCAATGCGAGTACGCGTTATCAACGTTGCGCAGGGTGATGCTCAAGGGTCTTTCGATGTGACGGTCGTCCAGAATAACCCTTCGAAGTACGAAGCGATAGACAATGGGGCTACGCTGATTCCGGAGAACAACACCGTTCTCGATCCAACATACTCGAAGCCGACAAACCTGCAGGTGACGGAAGGAACGTATATTTCCAGCCCTGGCAACCTTTCCATCAAGCTTATTGCGACCTGGGAAGGTAAGTCTGCTGAATATTGGATCAGTTGGCGTCGCTCGGACGAGAACAACGTTTCTAACTGGCAGTCCGCGCGTGTCACTGAAGAGCAGTACGAAATCATCAATATTGCCGAGAATGGCCAATATGATATCCAGCTTTATGCTGTGTCATTCAGCGGCAAAAAGACTGAGATCATCAGTACAGTCTATAAAGTTCAGGGAACGATGACACCGCCAGGCGCACCGACTGCGTTGACGGCTGTGGGTGACTATCGCAACGTGATTCTGAATTGGGTTAACCCTGATTCAATCGATCTCGACCACATCAACGTGTATGCGTCACAGACCAACGACCTGGACACCGCAAAACTGATTGCCGAGGCCGCCAGTACTACTTTCACCCATGCAGGTCTGGGGGATAGCGAAACGTGGTTCTATTGGGTTCGCGCGGCAAATAAGAGAGGCATGTTGAGTCCGCCAAACTCCAATTTGGGTACCGAGGCGATGACAAAGGATGTTCTCTCATTCCTGACAGGGAAAATCACATCTTCTGAGTTGGGACAGGAGTTGCTTGAGGAAATCGACTCTAAGGTTTCTCAGGAGGCTGTTGATTCTATCTATCAGCAGATGGAAGAGAGCCTCAAAGATCTCGATGACAAGTTGACAGCGGCAGATCAGAGACTAGAAGAAGCGCAAAACGGGCTTAAAACGGAAGTGTCCGGCACTTTGGATAAGGTCAATGACGCTCTGCAACAGGTTGAAGATTCCAATGCGGCTTTAGTTGAGTTACAGGAAACTGTATCCGAGCAGGGCAAAGCCGTAGCCGGCGCGGTCGAAGCAGCTCATGCAGCACTCGATAATGCCTCTGCATTGATTGCCGAAGAACGTGAGGCCCGAGTAGAAGGCGATATGGCGAACGCCAAACAGATTGAGGCGATGAAATCTTCTGTTGACGATAGCGTTGCTGCTGTTGAAGAGATGAAGAAAACTGTGGCCGAAGTCGAGCGAGCCAGCGCGGAAGTGACCACCAATATTGAGGCATTGGCCAAAACCAATATCGATCTTGCTCTGCGTCAGGATGAAGACCAGCACAAGCAGATGGTCAATAACGCGAAGATTGCCACAACTCAGAAGACGTTTGCCGACGATATGTCTGCAATGGCCTCGAAAGTGGAAGAGATCCGCGCAGAAATTGGTGAAGATATTCGCGCTTCTATCACTGAAGAGACAACGGCTCGCGTAGAGGCTGATAAGGCTATTGCGACGCATATCTCCAAGCTGGAAGCCCAGCTCAACGACGATATTTCAGCGGCCATCGTTGCTGAACAAGAGGCTCGTGCAACAGCGGATGAGTCGTTGTCGAAGCAGATCACAACATTGCAAGCGAAGGTTGAGGGAGATATCAGCGCGGCGCTGGCCGAAGAGCAGATTGCAAGAGCGACCGCCGACGAATCGTTGGCGCAACAAATCACAACACTAAAGGCCCAAACAGGCGCCGACATTAAGGCGGCTGTTGCGGAAGAAACGAAAGCCAGAACCGATGCCGACTCTGCGCTGGCAGGGCAAATCACCAATTTGCAGGCTCAGACAGGAAAAGATATCAGTGCCGCAATTACTTCTGAAGCAACCGCACGCGCGGAAGCCGATAAAGCACTAGGTGGTCGTATTGATACGATTAAGGCTGAAGTAGACGGCAACTCGGCCACTATCCAGCAGCAGGCCCAGGCAATTGCCGATACCAACAAAAAGGTTTCGACAGCGTGGACGCTTAAAATGGAGACTTCCACGAGCGGTGGCCAGAAATATGTTGCCGGTATCGCGCTGGGCATTGATAGCACAGGTCTTTCTCAGTTCCTTGTTCAAGCAGACCGCTTTGGTCTTGTGAACTCGGTTAACGGGAAAATCACCACGCCGTTTGTGGTCGAAAACAGCGTTGCTTACATGAACGGCGCTTTTATCAAGGATGGAACAATCACCAACGCCAAAGTTGGCGACCTACAGTCCACCAACTTTGTCTCTGGCCGTTCGGGATGGCGCTTTGGGAAAAATGGCGTGCTGGAGATCAACGGTAATAGTGGCGGTAACGGTCGTCTGGTCATCAACGGCCAGCGTATCGACGTCTATGACGACAACAACGTTCTCCGGGTGAGGATTGGGCTTCTTTGACAGTAGAAATATTTCTTCATATCGGTAAAAATAAGTAGGTACTTACTTAATGACGGGCAAGGATGCCCGTCTTATCAAGGAGCGAATATGTGGTACAGGGAAGGTACTATCACATTTACACAGGGGAGTGACACACTCACCGGCACTGGTACGTTCTGGAACGTTACCGCGAATGGTGTGCTGCCGGGCATGATTGTCATTGGCCCTGATAACAAACTGCACGAAATTAAGCGCGTACTCAATGACACCAGCCTGCTGCTGGTGGAGCCGTATTCAGGCGAAACCCAGACGGAAGTTCCGTGCCGCATCATCACAACCTATGAAGGCGACTTAACGCAGTTCAGCGCACGTTTTACCGCGCTCATGACCCGTATGTCAGCCGACTCGAAGACGATGCGCAGCTGGTTGACGGCTGTTGATGAGGTCACGCTTGAGCGCGAAGACGGTACAGAAGTGACTGTGAAGTCACTGACGCAGATCGTCAATGAGCACAATGCCAATCAGCAATGGTACAAAGACAATACCGACGCTATCGATGCCGCTGGTGAAAAGGCCAAAGCAGCCGCTGCCAGTGCAGCGGCCGCTGCGGAAAGCGCCAATACAGCGACGACCAAAGCCACCGAAGCAAACCAGAGTGCTACCGCCGCAGCTGCATCAGAAAGCGCTGCCGGTGTAAGTGCATCCGCTGCCAAAACGTCTGAAACCAATGCTGAAAGCCTCAAGGTCGATGCTGCTGCGTCTGCCGCGACCGCGTCGGCCAAAGCGACTGAAGCTGGTGAATCAGCCACGAGTGCCGCGGCATCCAAAGATGCGGCTAAAGCATCTGAAGCACAGGCTGCGACCAGTGCATCCGAAGCCTCTGCTTCAGCGTCTGCTGCGTCTGACTCTGCTGCTGCTGCAAAAACCTCTGAAACCAATGCCTCTGCCTCAGAGCAGGCCGCCGCTGGTAGTGCAGCTGATGCGCTGGCCTCGAAAAATGCGGCTAAGGAGTCAGAAACTCATGCTGCTTCGAGCGCCGGGGAGTCGGTGGCCAGTGCTGCTGCGGCCAAAGCTTCAGAAACCAACGCCGACGCATCGCAGAAGGCTGCTGCTGGGAGTGAATCTGCCGCAGGTCTGAGTGCCGAGGCTGCGGCTAATAGCGCTACGGCGTCTGGCGAATACGCTGATGCTGCGTTAGCAAGCAAAGAAGCCGCTGCATTGAGCGCAGGTGAAGCTAAGAAGTCAGAGACGAGTGCAGCTGCGTCGGCAACAACAGCGGCAGATTCTCTGGCTGGGATAGAAGTCAAAGCGAATGAGGCGGCTGAGTCCGCTGTGCTCGCATCGAAGAAGGCAACCGAGGCGTCAACCTCCGCGGGTGAAGCAAAAATATCCCAAACAAAAGCGAAAGAGTCTGAGGATAAGGCGTATGAGTATGCTCAGAATGCCCAATCAAGTGTAGCGAGCGTGAAGTGGAAAGGGACTTCCGCAGAGATGGACCTAACTACCGATTCGCCTAAATGGGTGAAGATTTCGCGCGCACGTATGCCGCAGTCGACCAGCACCGTTTATATCGAGATCATTGGAGGTGCGGGATATGAAGTCAACAGCCCTTATCAGGCGGCAATGGCCGACATAGTGCTTCGAACAGCTAGTGGCGATCCGCGTGGCCTGAATGTAGTTACCTATCGCACAATGGATTCTGCCGTGCAGAACGTAGCCACTGTGAACACCGATGAGGACAACTACGATATCTATCTGAATGCCGGTGCGGGTGCTCAGAAGCTGATTGTTAACCTTCAGTTCTCTGGCGCAGCGGTAGAGACCCTGGAAGTTTTTGAGGTTCTGGATACGCTACCGGAAAACGCCGTTGTGGGAGTTGTTTATCATCGTGTGCTTTCCGATGCAGATGGCTCTATTACCGGATCGCTCATGGGTAACGCAAGTTCAGCGACTGTACTGCAGACCGCTCGCAGCATCGGTGGCGAATTGTTCGATGGCAGCAAAGATATCGTGCTTCCGGGGGTGAATGCTCAGGGCAACCAGAGTACTTCCGGTAACGCTGCAACGGCGAGCAAGCTCCAGATCGCTCGTAGTATCGGAGGTGTGTCTTTCGATGGCTCCGCAGATATCAATCTACCAGGCGTAAATACTGCGGGTAATCAGAATACTTCCGGTAATGCAGCCACAGCGACGAAGCTGCAGGCGGCCCGAAAAATTGGTGGGGTTTCTTTTGATGGGTCAGCCGATATCAACTTACCTGGCGTAAACACAGCAGGCAATCAGAGCACTACGGGCAATGCTGGCACGGCGACAAAACTGCAAACAGCGCGAAAAATTGGCGGAGTTTCTTTTGATGGGTCAACTGATATCAATTTGCCGGGCGTAAATACTGCGGGTAATCAGAGTACAACAGGCAATGCAGCAACAGCGACTAAGCTACAGACCCCAAGAACGATTAATAACGTGTCTTTTGACGGGTCAGCAAATATCTCCATTCCCACACTTGTGTCACGCGGGAGAGTCGCAGCGCTGGAAGCTAACTCCCAGGGGGCAATGCCCGGCATACAAATGTATGAAGCCTACAGCAACAATTACCCAACGACTTATGGCAACGTCATTCATCTTAAAGGTGCGGCGTCTTCAGGTGAAGGTGAACTATTGATTGGCTGGAGCGGAACGAGCGGTACTCATGCGCCAGTTTACGTTCGTTCTCGCCGTGATGCTAGTGATGCAAATTGGTCGGCGTGGGCACAGCTCTACACCACACTCAACAAGCCGAGCGCCGCAGATGTGGGGGCTTTGCCTTTGTCCGGTGGCACGCTTTCAGGTGGTCTGACTGCAGCAGGGGATATCATTTCCAGATCGGCCAACGCCTACCGCGCGGCATATGGCAACTATGGTTTCTTTATCAGAAATGATGGGGGGAACACCTATTTCCTTTTGACCGCATCTGGAGATCCGCTTGGAAGTTGGAATGCTTTACGACCGATTACTATTGCAAACGCAAGCGGTGCAGTTTCAATGGGGAATGGCTTGAGCGTTGGGGGAGGGGTGGATGTCACGAGCGGAAATATCCGAATCCCGACGTCGAGCACATCGTGGATCGACATGAGGACTAACGCTGCGCTTTCAAACAGCTCCGCTGTAAATACCTCCTCCGCATCAGCAATTGTTCGTCAGGAGCACGCCGATCGTTACTTTATGGTCGGTGGGTTGGGGAACTCGCAGTTCGGGTTCTACATGATTAACAAATCGCGTACTGCTAACGGAACGGATGCACAGGCTTTTCTGCAGAACGATGGCGTGTGGTATTGCGGTGGCAATGGTAGTTTTAACGACGTTTATATCCGCTCTGACCGTCGTAGCAAACGTAATATTCGCAAGATTGAACGGGCGCTCGACAAGTTAGAGCGGATTGAAGGCGTTCTATATGAAATTCAGGTCTATGACCGTTACGAACAGTCTGGCGGTCTTATCGCGCAGGACGTTCAGAAGGTCCAGCCTGAGCTGGTAACTGTCGACCACAATGATCAGTCCGGCCAAGCGCGTTTACGTCTGAACTATAACGGTGTGATCGGCATGTTGGTCGAGGCTGTGAAGGAGTTACGTGAAGAAGTGCGCGAACTCCGTGGAGAAATGTCTGTTTTAAAGGGAGGTAATTGATGGCTATTGGCTCCGGATGGGTCGGGTCGTCAGCCGTCGCAACAACTGGTCAGCGGTGGATGTCCGCCGCTGGCTCGGCTGTTAAGGTCGGCACACCGTTCTGGATGAGTGGCTTGGTTGGTAAATCTACTGCCGACTTTACCATCACAACTGGACGCAGTACTTATGATGCCCGCGTGCAGGTAACAAACATGCAGTGGGTCGTTGTGTCCACTAACTACACCGGTTTTGCAACCGCTACAGGCAGTATCCAGAATGTACTCAGTAACGTTCTAACCGTGCGCCCTACTGGTTCTCTAAGCGGTAGCTTGTTTGGTTGTGAAATCCGACATTTTTATCAACCAAGCGGTTATCAAAATCTCTATTTGGGATTGGTTAATGGGCCTGCACAAAACTTTAATCTATCTCTTAATGGTACTGTGCTGTCGTTTGTCAATTATATGTACCTGAATGGGGTGCGGACTTATTACGCATTAACTGCACAAAACTGGTTTTTCAATCAGGTAGGAGCGACGTTTACCGTCTCCAGAGTCTGATTTTAAGAGGTACGTTAGTGCCTCTTTTCACGGAGGGAAAATAATGAGTTATGGAGCAAAAATCTGGTCGCCTAGCCGTCAGGAAATGGTTGACGCATTAGCGCCAATTTATTATCTGGATTATTTTCTACCGACAGGTAGTGGCAGCAGAAGTTATGCAATTGAGCCAGGTATGTCAATTGATTACTACATAATGGAAACAATCAATGGATATATTGGAAGTGTTTCGGTATCGGGCAACTCGATTAACTGGTCTGATGCTCGCGGTACAATTTATATATTGGTGTTTCAGAAATAATGTACGGAAGCAAAATTGTTCGTTCTGATGGGAAGGTCTGGATGTCTCCAAGTCTTACCCCGATGGTGTTCCAAAGTAAGCATGTGGTGTCGTTGCGAGGCGGAAGTGAGTTCAATACTGGCCTGTCTCCAGATCGGTCGCCTATTGTTTTCGTTGCTTATTCAAAGGCTGTTTCGCTGCTCGCAAGCCGATTAGTTCGCAATAACCAGGTTATTTACAGCTTCGGCGGGGTAGGCAGCGACTCCAGTGTAACGGTGTATGTGTTCGCAACTGGCATTTCAAAAAAAGAGAAGTGGGGGATGAGTTTCTTTAATTCATCGGGAGTGGAGATCTATAACACGGCAAATATTCCATTGTCATTTACGTTTCTTGATAATAAGAGCTGGAACAGCGGAGATAAACACAACTTTGATTATCCAGTAGCTATTGTGCCTACATATGCTAACGCATTCGCCATACCGATGCCGGGTGGTGCGAAGACCCTAGTATACGGTTACACATGTTATGGGAACACCGTGAGTTCGATTCTCGTTAATGAAATTAACGGTGGGGCTACATTAGCTATCAATAACCGAGTTCCAGTTTTGAACAGAAACCTCTACGGATAACGGAGAATAGAATGAAAAAGATGATATTAATTTTAGGTATGGCTTTAACTTTGACTGCGTGCCAGAAACTACCAGAGCCGGTTTGCTATGGGCGAGCAATGGTAGGCGGCGTTGACACTGGTGTGCCAATCTATGCGATTAAGAAAGAAGGGCATTACACATTATACCGTGCAGGTAGTGTCTTTAACTGGCGTTGGGTCGGCTCTGGTGCTTTCACCTCACTAAGCTCATGCCCAAAAATTTAAAACTCATTTTGTAGGTAAGTGCTTACCTACAAAATACAGTTATATTGTGATATAAAACTGCCATCCCGATTTGACTTTTCATGGAGGAAATCATGTCGAACGAGATGGCAGGCGTAACGCCTGAGCAGGTTGAACGCATTGCCGCAATCGTTGCGCGTGAAGTCGTTGGCAAATTAGGTAAGGAGTTGCGTGAAGAAATTGGCCAGGAGGTCAATGACCAGCTCAAAACCTACTTTGGCGATATGACGCCTGCACAACACAGCATTCAGCACTCCAACCTGGACAAACTTCTTAACCGGCTCGACACCATCTCCAGCGGGTTCTTTGGCGGCATTATCTCAAAGATTACGTCGTTCCTGATTACCGCGCTGCTGCTGGGGTTAGCCGCCTACGGCGTCAAGAATGGACTGCAATAAAGGAGATCAAGGATGAAAACTCCAAGAGGTATTCGTAACAACAACCCAGGCAATCTCGATAAGGGGTCGCCGTGGCAGGGGCTTATTAGCAACCCTTCCGAACCACGTTTCTGCACGTTCAAAGATCCTGTATGGGGGATTCGAGCGCTGGCGGTAACGCTCATCACTTACCACGACAAGCGCCGGGCGAAGGACGGCTCAAGCATCGATACCATTCGCGAGGTCATCGAGCGCTGGGCGCCGCCAAACGAAAACAACACCAGTGCCTACGTGAACGAGGTATCTAAAGCCGTTGGTGTCACCCCGGACATGATCATCGATCTACACGACTACGACACTCTGCGTCCGCTGGTAGAGGCGATCATTCGGCACGAGAACGGCCGTGGCCCACTGAAAACGCCAAACACCTGGTATGCGGCAGAAGTTATTGAGGAAGGTCTGCGTCGCGCTGGCGTCGTTAAGCCGATCAAGACGGTTAAAGCGGTTCCTGTGACCAAAGAAACGGCTGGCGCAACTGTCACGGCAGGTATTGGGCTGGCGCAGCTGGCCGACGTAATGCCCCAAGTGTCTGTGGCGATGGATAAGGCACAAGGTCATATCACCAGCGGTGATACGGTTCGTATCATTTTTGGCGTAGCCACCATCATTGTGGCCGGCTTTATTGCCTGGTCTCAGGTACGCAAACACCAGAAAGGGATGGTTTAAAATGTTCGGCAGCCTGGTTTCGAAGTTGAAAATTGCTCTGATTACCCTGGCTGCCGTTCTTTTCGTGCTTGTCGGTGCTTATGCGATGGGTGGTCGTGCGGCTCGGCAAGCGATCGAAGAGAAGGCAAGGCAGGAAGACAGGAAAAGGCTTCAAAGTACAGTGGACGTCAAAAATGAGACATTTAATGAAGTGCGGCGGAAAGGCGCTTCTGCTGTTCATCGTGAGCTGCATGGTAAGTGGGTGCGTGATTAAGACACAGACTTCCGGCGTGCTCTTCTGCGATGCAGCCAACCCTATCTATGTGAGTAATGAGGATTTAATGACCGAAGAGACAGAGCGACAGATCTTGACTCACAATATGGTGGGCGAGCGTTTGTGCCAATGGAGCGGCAAAAAAGCAGACGGAAGCGCGTAAGCGCCCGTGGTTAGCGGGGTTTTGGGGAGTGGTCAGGTTGCAATTAGTTTGTGACTGATGTAGATTTAATCAACGAGTGTCAAGGCATTCATACATTATTTCAAAGAAGCGCTGCATTCTCGTAGCCTCTAAACCCCGATGGGGTCGCCGCACGACATCAACGTCTTAACGGCTAAGGTGGAAACATGCTCAACTATCATGACAAAACACGTACTATGCAAACGATCCGCACGAACACTGCGGTAGTCGATAGCTTCCCTATGCGTTTTCATAACAGTGAAGACTCAGTGGAAGTGCGCCGCATGTTATGTCGCGAAACAGCTGACCGCCAGCACTTCATTGTCACATTCAAAAGCGATGTTACTCGCGCAGAGAACATCTCCAACAGCACCTCAACTGTAACTCCTTTGGCAGAGGTCGTTGTGCGCAATAACAAATTGCGCTTTGTTCTCAAGCCGCAAGAACAGTACCCCGAAATTGTTGATGTTAAAGAATCCATTGTTCCAAAAATTGAGAAAGCCGTTGTACAATTCATGAAGAATAAGTTCAACGACCTCAAGGAAAGCGTTTTACCAGAACGCAAAAAAGAACAATGGCACCTTCTTTAATTGATGAACGCTACCACAAGCAGTTGAACAAAATGCCGCTCTCTATGGGCGGCTATACTATTTTAGAGACCTTTCATTTCGCGACACCAGAAGGCGATGTTGTTCGTCTGGTGGAGATGCGTGCCGATAAAGGCGAGTTCGACAACTTTCTCGTTGTGTATCTTTTGCCCTCCTATAACTCAGATTATCAATTTGACGAAATCACGCGGGTTATGGATGACGAGGGGATGAGTGCGTTTGAGGCTGCCGAACACATCATCAAAATTGAGATCGTGGATGCGACTCTTAGCCCAGAAGAGCTGAAGGTTGTGGGTCGGTTTGCCTATAACGATTTTTCGTTTATTGGCGTCGATGGGAATGAATACCTCGGTAAGCAAATCAAAGGCGCTTATCTCGAACCGCCTTTTGACTCAGCCCGCATAGGCTCTACAGCATATCGCTTCATACTGGACAAATACCGCCACCTCGTTTGCGACAATTTGCAAACCATTCTGGGTGCGTCCATGTGGTCAGGTACTATGCGGAGATATGGCGAGGTTATGATCTACGATACCGTGAAAAAATGTTGTCTTGACCAGCTCGGCGACAAGGCAAAGGGTTCTACCACCGGCTTCCTGCCGTGGGATATTGGCAGTTTGCCTTTAAGTCGCGTAACAGACGAGTGGGGAGACCGCGAGCTGCGACTTGATAAAGGCTCTTGTACGCACATCGTCAACATCATCTCTCTCCCATAAACCCGCTACGGCGGGTTTTTTGATCCCACGCTCCACATTCCTCAAGTACCTATCATTTAACCTTTACACCGCAGCCGTAGGCATTTAGGCTATATCACATATAAGAAAACAAGTTGTTTCATACGACAATAATTCACGCAAAGGGAACTCACCAATGACCAAGATCATTGTGGTTGGCGGCACAAAAGGCGGCCCAGGCAAATCTACCGTTGCCCAGCAAATTGCGGTATGCCTCAAAGTTAAAAAGAAAAAGAAGGTTCACGTCACCGATATCGATATCCAGCGTACCACGACGAGCTGGTGTGAAGACCGTCGCCAGAATGATGATCTTGAGCTGATTCCCTTCGCATATGTTCAGGATGATATCGTCAAACATCTTAAATCGCTTCAGGGGCGCACCGATTATGTAGTGGTAGATGCTGGTGGCTTTGACTCCGAAATTCAGCGTCTGGCGATGCTTATGGCTGACGTGATAATCATCCCGCTGCGTCCTAAACGTCGTGATTTGAAATCTCTGCGTGATATCGACCCGATCATCGACAACGTTCGCAATGTGAACGAGACAGTGAAGATCCGCGCGGTAGTGAACCAGTGTCCGTCACTGCCTTCCCAGGCATCACGTATTCTGGCGGCGAAAGAAATTGTCGAGACATTTGGCATCGAGGCTGCGCCGGTTAATCTGTACAACCGTAACGTTTATGACGATGCGGAAGAGGCCGGTCGTTCTATCTTTGAAATGACCGGCGCGGAACGCGATAAGAAGGCAGAAGCCGAGTTCGAAGAGTTTGTAGATTACATCATGAGTCTGGAGGAAGAATAATGTCCATGAGAATGGGAGACCTTGCAAAGCGCAAAGAGCCGGAAGAGCAGCCAAAAAGCAGCACCCCAATGCGCCAGCCAGTCAGACCGCAGGGGCGTCCGACTCGTGGGAAAGAGAAGATTAAGAGCCGCACAATGTCGCTGGAAGACGAGTATTTCGATCTGCTGGAGATGATGAAATTCATCCCTCGTTTCGAGAAATTCACCCGTTCTGACGTGATTCGTGCAGCCATTTTCCATCTGGCAGAGAAGTCGCCGCAGGAAATCGAAGACATCGTGAAACTGAACGAGGCGATCACAGCTGCCGACGTCACGATGCGCACCGATGAAATCAAACGTGAGTTGATGAAGAAAGGTTAAATAAGAGGCGTCGAAAGACGCCTTTAACTCAAAAGGACTTTGTTTGTGCTGTACAAATACGTAGGGCATGAAGACCCAAACGAATTAATCAAAATTCTTAAATTCTTCATCGAAGATGGAACCATCCGAGCCACCCGGCCACACGACTTCAATGACCCTGCCGAGTTCAAAGCCAAATTTAGTTTTGACGCCACGATCCCGGAGAAGCGTGTCCGATATTATGAGATGTGGCCTGGCAAAAGCGACGAGGACGGTGAGAACTGGTTAAGAGGGCGAACCAAAAACGCCGAAGAGTTTGACGCCTATATGCTGCGCGGAAATCTGCTTTTGAATACCGGTGTGATATGCCTCACCAGAACTGACACCAATTACCTGATGTGGTCGCATTACGCCAGCTCCCACTCTGGATTTTGCATAGGGTTTGATGACGCTATTGTGGAAGCGCTGGATGACCAACACACAGCGTTAAACGGTGATGTGGAGTACGTGAAATCGCCGCCTGAAGTGAACTTCTATACCGCTGATGTGTACGACATTGTCAGAGCCATCTTTCTGCACAAGGGTGAGAGCTGGAAGTACGAAGAAGAGTTCCGGATTATCTCTGAGCTGCCAGGGATTAAGAAGTTCGACACCTCGCTCATCAAAGAGATTTCTATCGGATGCAAACCCTATCCAGAGCTGGAAAGTTTTGCCCGTGAACTGCTGGACAGCAATCTGGCCGTGTACAAAATGCTTTGCCCTACCGACTCGTACCAACTGAAGCGTGTGGAGCTGGACAAGAACCTTACTTTTCAAGGTTACTAGTTCTGGCAGCTTCAATTAAGAACCTGCTTCCGTATATATAAATACTAAGTTACTTATTATTATTTATACGGAAGCAGGTCTTTTTCTATGCCAACTTCCCAGACACATTCCCTTCCGTTTCCACTTCCAAAAAACATCTCCAGTCGCTATGATTCGCCCATTATGATAAGTAAGTGACTACCTATCGGCGGAGCACATGAGCCAGATCTTCTTTAACACTATTAACAACGACCAGTACGACTTCATGACCGAGTGGGACACCACAGTCATGGACAAGTGGGTGGCCGAGAATATTGGGCTGTCACGCTGCAAGGATGAGGCTGAGTTGTTCGAGACAAAGTGGTTTGATTACCGCGACATGCACCCGCTTATGGCCACATGCCTTTTCACTGAGGCATACAAGCGCCAGTACTCATACATCATGCTGTCGCATGGCCGCGAACACTATGAGACGGCCCCATTCACAACCGGTTTGAAACGTGTGCCGTATCAGGAGCTGTCGACGGCGAACAAAACGTCTCTCTGGAAAGCACGCCAGTTTGCCGACCAGTACTGCTGCTCTTATGACTACTTCATTTCTACCGTTCTGTCCGCAGCTGCACGCCGTCTGTGGGACAAATTGCCTCGCCCCCAGCATCTCTGGCAGCCCGAGCTGATCGAGATATTCGAAGAGAAGTTAGCCAAACGCGCTGTAACCCGTCTGGATGACTCTCTGGTGAGTTTTAAGCATCTGGGAGATATGCAGCACGACCCGATTCAAGAACGCTATTTTGAGTGGGTTCTGGAGCGTCTGCGTGGCATTACCCGAGACAAGCGCGTCCGCATCATCTTCTCCGCTGTCTGGTTGATGGAAATCGTGCCTGAGCGTGTGATTTACGCGCACTTCCCGGAAGAACTGGAAGAAGCACGGCGATTCTGTTGATCCCCTATCTGGCTTTTTTAGTATTAGAAAACAAATTGTTTAAGCACCAAAGGAAAGCACATGACCGAACTTTGCCACACAGGACGAGGGTTGTCTGAAGAGTTCGACGACGACTTCCAGAATCGACTCGCAGCCTACTTCTGTCGCGACCATGAGTTTCTGACTCGCGCCGGTGATCTGGTTGCGCCAAACCAGTTCTCCAATGCGGCCAACGCCATTCTGGTGAACATGGTGTCGGGCTACTACAGAATGTATAAGAGCGCACCATCATCGTCGGCCATACTCGACATGCTCAAACGCGCCAAACGCGATAAGACGATCCGCGAAGAGCTGTTCCCCGACGTCGTTGAGGCGTTTAAGCGGATTCTCGCTGAGAAGCTGTCAGACACGGCGTACATGGTCGACCAGGTCGCCACGTTCGCCAAAAGCGTAGCATTCGACGACGCGCTGATTAAAGCGGCTGAGATGAAAGAGAAGGGCGATTTCCAGGGCGCGATGGCAATCATGGCTAAAGTCCAGCAAATCGGCTCTAACGAAGCGACCGGCATTTACGATTACTTCTCTGAATCAGCAGAGCGTTACAAGGCGCGTGAGTATGAAGCGTCCGACGATTACGTGCCAAACAGCATCACAACGGGTCTACCGCTGCTCGACAAGCTGCTTTACCAGAAAGGCTGGGCAAAGCGTGAAATGGTGCTGTTCATGGGCTTCGCGAAGTCTGGTAAATCGACGGCGATGGGTGAGTTCTCCATCAACGCCACGCTTGCCGGTTACAACGTCCTGTATCTGTCGCTGGAAGTTCACACCTCCATTCTGTCAGATCGCTTTGACGCCCGTCTGTCTGAGACCGAAATGTCCAAGCTGGTGGAGCGCCGCGACGACGTCCATCGCAAACTGGCAGAGCTGGGCGCGACGAAAGGCGTGGGGAGCTTGTGGATTGTTGAACGACCGTCCGGAAGCATGTCGCCTGCAGATCTGGATCGTATGTTGGGCAGCATGAAAGCCAATGGCATGATCCCCGACATGGTCGTGGTCGACTACGCTGACCTGATGCGTGCCAGCTACGACCTCCGCGACGACCGCGCCAACATTCGCAGCATCTACACTGACCTGCGTGCGCTGTACGACAAACACAACGTTGCCGGCATCACTGCATCGCAGACTAACAGGGAAGGTGGTGCTTCTGAGGTGGCAACAATGATGCACGCAGCGGACAACATCGAGAAGGTGCGTATCGCTGACCTCGTTATCACGATCAACAAAACGGAAGAGGAAGAGGCGAAAGGCGAAGCGCGTCTGTACTTCGCTGGTTCACGTAACCAGAAAGGCGGCGTAAGCATCCGCGTTAAGCAGAACCTCGAACAAATGCGATTCATCGAACGCATTATGGACGTCCTCTAAAAAAAGAAGGCGTGGAGAAACGCTCTCCACGCCGGTCTCCATAAGAGAACAAATTTTCTCTTTTGCCAAAGCCACAAAAGAAAAAACACATGAGCCTTTATGGTATTCAAATACCGAGGATTATCAAGATATTACCTGCAAAAAGTAGGGTTAAGAACGTGAGCGACTTGAAAGAATTACTGACCGAGCTGGATTTTGAACAATGGCTCGATATGGAAGGAATCATCTACCGTCGTGGTGGCGTCAGTACTCGTGGACGTGAGGTGAATATCAAGGAGTGTCCGGTATGCGGCAGCTCAAACTGGAAGGTTTATTTCAACCTGACCAATGGCGTCGGCAAATGCTTTGCTGGTGATCATCCCGAAGAGATTCAGTTCAACAAGCTGGTCTTCCTCAAGCACTACAGCGGCAAATCCCGTCGCGATTTTGAAGAGTACGTCCAGAACGCGCTGATCTCACAAGGATGGGCGCCGAAGACGGAAGAGGTCGTGCTGGCCAGCAAGGTTGAACTCGAAGGGCCAGTAGCTCTCCCGCGCCATTACGAACTCCCCATTGACGGTCGTCTTCCTGATTATCTGGTGGAGCGCCATATCTCCCCGGAGCTGGCCAAATACTTTGATCTGCGTTACTGCGTCGAAGGCAAGCACGCATACGTCGATCCGTACACAGACCAGGTCAAAGGGCAGGTGTTTGATATGCGCATCCTGATACCGGTTTACGATCTGGATGGCGTGATGAAGACCTTCCAGGGGCGTGACATTACCGGTGCAGCAGAACGCCGTTATCTCTTCCCCATGCAGCTGCCGGCGTCGGGTAAGTTTCTCTACAACGGCCACAATGCAGTCGGAAAACAAACGGTCGTTGTGTGTGAAGGGGCATTTGACGTAATGGGCGTGAAGCGAGCCATCTTCGACGAAGAGACGCTGCGGGATTATGTAGAGCCAATTGGCACGTTCGGGATGCACTTGTCCGGAAATATGAATGAGGACGCTGAAGATCAGTTAGGCGCGTTCCTGACGCTCAAGGCGCGTGGATTACGCAACGTCATCATGATGTGGGACAGCGAAAAGCAAGCGATCCGCAACACCATGTCAGCGGCCAAACGTCTCACCAGCATCGGACTGAATGTCAAAGTGGCCTGTCTGGGCGAAGAAGGTCTCGACCCCGGCGACGCGACGCCAGAGCAGATACTAAAAGCCTATTATCGTGCCAAGCCGTACTCCAGACAGTTGGAGCTACAAAGCAAGGTACTCGGCATTAAAGCTCTTGTATAAATTGCACGCCTTTAATGATAAGTAGATACATACTTATTTTTCTGTAAGAATATGCTCGACGAAGGAATTGAGGAACCTTTATGAAAGCAGATATTCAGAAGTCCGTTACCGAAATTATCGACAAATCAGGCGTAGAAATTGATACAGAAGAGCGCCAGAAGATTATCGATGAGGCGATCCAAACTGCGCTGGAGCACATCGCCACGTCTGTGAGCACAGCACCTCTTGGGGAAGGCTCGAAATACATGCGGGTATGGGTTCGTTTTGGAGAGTCCCCGGAGCTGCCTGGTGTTAAACAGAAACGCGCGGCACTCGTGGCGTTCACTCGCAAAATGAAGGACGCAACGGTCGAAGTACGTGCCGGTGCATGGTACGACGGTCGCGTTGTCTACACCAATCAGGCGGTGTGTGATGAAGGTGAACGATTTGAGGAAATTGTCGACGCAACTCTTCGCGCGATCAAAGGCAGGGCTGGTGTAGAGGATGATCCGTCTATCGCGGCGTTCCTGAGCATTGTCGAACTGCCTGAAGTTACCGAACGCGTTACCGATCTGACAACACCACCTGGTTTGCTGGAATTGGTGGTCAGTGGCGATACCAAAAAAGCCGTTGAGCGCATTCGTGAGGTGGAATACGGCATCATCTGCGATATGTGCCGCAGCGACTTAGACCTGGTGCGCATCATTGTTGACGCGGGTCAGGCATGTGACGGTGTGCTCGCCAGTTTTGCAGGGCAGGTGGCACGCCTGGCCAACGAGCTGCCGATGATTAAACAGGAGGCAAAATCATACGCCGTCCACCATGCCAACGATTTACTGGAGCCATACCGGTTCGAAGCCGCTCAGGACAAAATGACTGGCTGGGCGACCTGGTAAGCCTCGAAAAACCATTTAGCCCCCTGGTGGGGCTTTTTTAAACTGCGCTTAATAAGTAAGTACACGACTACGGTTAGAAGCATGTCCACAAGAACAGATTTGTCGAAAATCCCGTCTATCTCCGGAAACAACGGTTATTCGCTGCGCTGTCCGGAAGTGAAGATCAACGGCCATGAGGCCCATTGCAGCTATACAGTCTGCCAGCACACCATCCTCGCCTACAAAGAGAAGCGCCTCCCGGCGACATCGTTCCAGTCCTGCGCTGCGGCCATTGCTGCTGGCAAATGCCAGGCGCTGAAGATGATGGTCGAAGAGATCCGCAAAGGCGAACAGCTCTACTTCATCGATATGGCTGCGCTTATCAAAGAAGTGGAAGAGCAAAACGACCACGCCAGAACGCTAACCCGGAAGCGCAACACCATGACGATTAACAGTCTGGTTAAACGCACGAAGAAAACAGAACCAGCCAAACCCGAAACCACGTCCACCGATTCACTGGCGCCCGTCACTGACGTGTACGCGGCACTCATTGAAGAAGCAACCAAAGAAAACACATGAAAACTCCCGAGCGACCGATGGAGGTTAAACACTAATGGAAAAACTGATCGCCCTAAAGCACAAGCTGGATGCCATAAAAACGATGGGAACCAACGCCAAGAAAGAGGCGCTGGCCAACCTTGATGAATTTGAGCAGAGCATGGTCTCGCTAATGCTCAACCCATTCATTCGATTCGGTGTGAAGAAGTACAAAGTGGCCGAGCCACTCGATACTTCCGTACCCAGCGATCAGAAGGTAGTCGAGCTGCTGGAGAAGCTGGCGGCGCGCGAACTGACCGGGAACGCGGCCATTACTGCTGTCGAATCACTCGTTGCCTCAATGTGCGCTGACGGGCAGGACGTGTTTCGTCGCTTCCTGCTGAAAGATCCGAAAGCCGGCGTCGGCATTAGCCTGTGCAACAAGGTGTTCGAAAACCCAATTCCGAAGTTTGAGGTACAGCTGGCGTCTCCGTACAAGGAGAAAGGCGACAAATACCCATTTAAACAAAACCCAAAGGCCAAGTGGCCAATGATCGGCAGCCTCAAACTCGATGGTCTCCGGGTTATCTGCGAAGTTATCGTTGACGAGGAAGAGGTGAACTTCTTGACGCGTACCGGCAATCCGATTACGTCACTCGATCACCTTAAACCAGCCATGCTTGAGCGAGGCAGACTCTCCGGTTTCAAGCACATCTTTTTCGATGGTGAGGGTACTGCAGGTACGTTCAACCAGTCCGTGTCGGCGCTTCGCAAGAAGAACGTGACAGCCATTGGTGCCGTTTACCATATCTTCGATTTCTTCTTACCGGAGTGGCGTGCTCAGGCAAAAAGCAAAGAGTACCTGAAGACCGGCATGAAGCTGAAAGAGCGCCTGGCTATGCTGGTGGCGTTATTCCGCAACACTTGCGGGGAAGATTACGCGCAAGATATCCACCTGCATCCGTTCTACATCATCCATAGCCATGAAGACTTTATCGAACGCTTCATGAAGCGCCTGGATGAGAATGAAGAGGGGGAGATGGGCAAAGATCCGGATTCTGTTTACGAGTTCAAGCGTACCCGCAGCTGGTGGAAGCTGAAAGACGAGGATTCCGAAGACGGTGAAATCATCGACTTCGAGCCAGGCGACCCGGACTCTGGCTTTGCGCATACGCTAGGCAAGATAGTGATTCGTCTGGAGAACGGCGTCATCGTGCGTGCCAGCGGTATCAAACATAAGTACCTGGATGAGATCTGGAACAATCAGGAGAAATATCGTGGACGCATCGTCGAGGTTCACTGCCATGAGAAAACGCCAGACGGTAGCTTACGCCACCCACGTCTGAAGTGGCCGAAATGTCTGCGAGATACCGAAGACCGTATTGGAGATAAAGACTGATGCTCGGCTGGATGATTGTATTTTTGGTCGTCGGCATTGTTATCGGCAGTCTGGTTATGTCCAGCTGCATCAACGATTACGTAAAAGCCGGTGTCATGCAGAGGCGCGGCCGCATTTACCGCATTGTAGATATCACGTACACACTGAAGGAGATTAAGGATGA
This sequence comes from Enterobacter cloacae complex sp. 418I7, assembly GCF_050030705.1. Taxonomy (NCBI): domain Bacteria; kingdom Pseudomonadati; phylum Pseudomonadota; class Gammaproteobacteria; order Enterobacterales; family Enterobacteriaceae; genus Enterobacter; species Enterobacter cloacae complex sp. 418I7. The sequence goes on along the minus strand of NZ_JBLGUU010000002.1, from coordinate 32,857 downwards.
TCATGTTAAGTAAACGGGAGAAAGAAACTCTGCGTGAAATCAGCCAGTGGAAACAGTTCTACGCCAACTGGAAGCCAAAGACCCGCGCCAAACTGGAACGTATGAATCTTGTCGCTAACGTTTCGCCAAAAGGATGTGTGGAGAACTATCAACTCACTGAAAAAGGACACTCACTGTTACAGCAATTGACTGAGGCGGGGGCGTTCTGATTATTCCATACATCCTGTTATCTTTTGCTGGGGGCGTGGCCCTCGGCTTCAGTATCTGTCGCGATCTGGTCAGGCAGGAACTGAAAACCAAAACGCTTCGCATCGGTAAGCGTCTGTATCGGGTTGTTCACGAGACGGGAGTGCAGAAATGAGCAATTTGACCTCATTCGACTGGTGGCTGGCAACCTACCTTGTGGCGGCCGGCTTCGGATATGCCTTTTACATTGGTCAGTTAATCGTAAAGCTACTGCTGATCAGATTTGCCAGCCATAAACGCATAGACGACGGTCTGTGGCGCCTGGGTTCTCTGCTGGAGACTCACTACGGCGAACTCAAGGAGAACGAAACTATCACTATTCAAGCGAAGCGTTTTACGGCCATCATCACGAGAACGCCGGAACAGAAGGTGAGTTTGATCAAAAAGATAGCAACTGAACGAGTCACAGAAAAATAAGTATTTACTTACTTATCTAATATGTATAAGATTCACTTGTTTTCGTTGAGACGCGACTGTTTGAACGTTAAATATAACTGCAAACGAAGATACGTACCTGGCAGTAGCCTAAGAAGCCAAACACCAGCGAGGTCAGTTTCCAGCCTCGTCACCGAAATGGGACACACTGAGCGAGTGTGATTGCAGAACGCAGGATAGGGCATGTTGCACCACCCATGCCCTATTCGATGAAGTAACAGGATGGGCGGTTGGTTTTCCTCATTCCATTCCATCATCCCGGTTTCAGCCAGCTGACCGTCCATCCTGTTACGTCATTTCCATTACTTATGTCGTTTAATCTTGGGTTAAAAGCGGCGACGTAACCCGGCTGGCTTGGTTAGCCAGCGCACAACGTTGAGGTCACTGTTTTTCTTTTAATCATACAGGTGATTCCACAGAGCTGTAGTGACTGATCAATATGTTGGGTCGAACATAAATCGGTTCAGTGGCCTCAACGTTGTGAAAGCAGGATTCTTTAACCCTCTGGTGAAATCATTGTTGCCTATGTAGCCCCTGGTTTCACAACATGGATGATTCCATACATCCAATAAGATCGAAGAATCTGGCGGCCATCAACCGCCGAGAAGGATTCCAGATCTTCGCTCTATGTGAGCAAGCCACAAGCCTCGTCTGGCACTAACGTAAAGTGCAAGTTGCGGGAAAGTTCTTGGTTGCCTGGTTGTCCATGAACAAGTACCGCCGCGAATAATGATGGTGTAGCTCAGTGGTAGAGCGGTTGACTGTTAATCAACTGGTCGGTGGTTCGAGTCCACCCACCATCGCCAACACAGCGCTGAACGGTTTGGAGTTCGCCACCACCGTCCGAACGGAAAGACTCCGCAAATGTCGCCAGACCGTTCAACGCTGTGATAGACACGGCAGACGTTCTTAACCATAGTGCTTCTTAGCATCGTAGTTACACTTTTTTCAGCGCAAAATCCAAAGGGGCTTCGGCCCCTTTTTTGTTGATGGTTCTCGTCGCTTCCCACTGCTGTAATGCTATTTGTTGCCGGAATGAGAGGGTTAATGCTAATGTACGCGTACATTAGCATTAACCAAGTTTCGATAACCGCGCAGCAACAGTCTTCCAAAGACTGAAACAATGAGTCTTGAATGTCTCATAAAAATGCAATTGATAAGTAATGACTTACCTATTATTTGTCGGTATAGTTCTTTCGGTGACTCACTTGAAAGGACTCAATATGGGGGTCGTCTCAGAAAACGGAATCTATGGTCACTCCCGTTTTTGCAACACCGATTTTGACGATAAATTGGCTTGCTTGAATCTATCCGGCGTCTGAATGGGATTTTATTCCCGCGCCTCGATGAGTTCCGCGCCTGATGAACCTCCAGAAAATATACGGCTTCAATGAGCCTTTCCGTTTTACAGGTTCCTCAACAGGCCGGTGGGCCGTTAGTATCATCAATATCAGTATTCGCAAAACCAGATCAGTGATTCTTTAAACCGGTGTATTTCTTCCGTTATGCTACATAAGTTTGCTGTCGTGCCGTTAGGGCCCAGGCTATTCTGGCCAGCTTGTTTGCCAGAGCACAAGTGACGACAAAGTTGCTTTTCCTACACAGTAGATCCCTGACCCAATCGGCCAATTTGCCAGACTGGTGTTCCAGTTTTTGTATGAATACCCTGGCACATTGAACCAACAAAGTTCGGATCTTTTTGTTACCTCGCTTACTAATTCCCAGCAATGTCGTCCGACCTCCCGTGCTGTACTGTCGAGGCACTAGCCCTGTTGCCGCCGCAAAGTCACGACTGCTGGCGTACTGCTTCCCGTCGCCAATCTCAGTTGAAATAGTACTCGCTGTCAGTGTTCCGACGCAGGGAATGCTCAGCAAGCGCTGTCCAATCTCATCTTCGTCCAACTTTCGTTTCAACTGGGATTCCAAATCTTTAATCTGCTCAACAAGATAGTGATAATGCTGTTGTAATTTCAGCAATAACTGGCTGAGGTATAGAGGCAAACTATTGTCCTCAAGAAGGGTACTCAGTCGGCTAATAACGGCAGCTCCTCGTGGAACGCTGATGCCAAATTCCAGCAGAAAAGCATGCATCTGATTGGTTGTTTTTACCTTATCCTGAACCAAGGATTCACGGACACGATGCAGCGCACGCATTGCCTGCTGAGATTCAGTTCTGGGCTGTACAAAACGCATAGACGGACGCGATGCAGCTTCACAAATAGCTTCGGCGTCGACAAAGTCGTTTTTGTTACTTTTAACGAATGGACGGACAAATTGTGGTGATATCAGCTTAGGAAAATGCCCCAACTCTTCCAACTTGCGTGCCATAAAGTGAGAGCCACCACAGGCTTCCATTGCGATGGTTGTAGCGGGGCATGTCGCCAAAAATTCGATTAACTTTGGCCGTGTAAATTTTTTACGGTAAACAGCCTTGCCGCGACGATCCTGGCAATGAATATGGAAAGAGTTTTTACCCAGATCGATACCAATGAGCGCAATGTTTTCCATGATAGTTCTCCGAATGAAAGCCTATCCTCAGCATAGTACCGGGAAGGAGGGAGTGACCATCTCATTAAATAAAGCACGCTAAGCGTGCGTGGAGGCTGGCACCCAGCGGTACAGCGTCGGAATGGACACGCCGAGGTTCTTGGCCACGTCCTTGGGCGGCACCCCGCTGGCCAGCAGCTTCTTGGCCGACTCGATCTTGCTGTCGGTCATCTTCGGCTTGCGGCCGCCTTTGCGGCCGAGCTGCTTGGCGACTTCCAGCCCGGCGCGGGTGCGCTCGACGGTCAGCTCGCGCTCCATTTCGGCAAGGCTCGCCATGACGTGGAAGAAGAACCGCCCGGATGGTGTGCCGGTGTCGATGGAGTCGGTGAGGCTCCTGAACTGGACACCGTGCTTGTGCAGATCGCCGACCAGATCGACCAGTTGCTTGACCGACCGGCCCAGCCGGTCGAGCTTCCAGACGACCAAAGTATCGCCTTCGCGCAGCATTTCGAGCGTCTTGGCCAAGCCAGGCCGGTCTGCCCGCGTGCCACTCACCTTGTCCTCGAAGACCTTTTTACATCCGGCCTTGCTCAAGGCTTCGCGTTGCAGCTCCAGGTTCTGATCCTGCGTCGAGACGCGCGCATAGCCAATCAACATGGCTTGTCTCGCGCCCGGTCGATGCGTTCCTGCATCGCCTGCATCACTTCTTCGTGGGTGTACGATCTGGCGTTGGCGTCGGTGGCTTGCCGCAGGGCTTCCTCAACCTCGCGCGTCATCCGCTCGTAATCCTCCGGCCACAGCGCTTGCTCCATGCGCAGCGACGCCTGACCCAGCAGGTGCAGCAGGCTGAACAGCCGCATGTCGTTGGTGGCGACGATGCGCTCCCGAATCTGCTCCTGAATAGCTTCGCTAGCCCGATGCGCTTGTGGTGTGGCAGTCCCCTCGTAGTCAGCGGGGAATTCCGCTTCCTCGGCAATCCTTGCCCAGGCGCTGGCCAGCGCCTCGATGGTTGACGTGCTCATTTCCGCCGCTCCTGTGCTCTTTGGCGAATCAACCGGCCAAGGGGCCTCGACGCGAAAACCAGCAGCATCACGCCTATCGGATACCAGGTCGAGAAGACCACCAAGGCATCGAAGGCTGGCCGTCCGGTGTTGGTAGGCAGTACGGCGGTCACAGCCATCAACCCGCCGACCGTCCAGATGATGCGCCACACGTAGGGCATCACGCGGGGCACGTAGCCGTCATCGAAAGCGGTCTGGTAGTAGCGGCGCAGGCCGCGCTCGGCAAGCGCCTGGCGCTGCCGCTCCGACAGCGCATCCGTCCGGCCATACCAGCGCCGGAATGGTGGACAGCGCAGCAGCAAAGGGGTGAAGAGGATCATCACCGCCACGATCGCGACACCCCACGCCATGACGGCGCCGGCATCGGGCCGCTTGGCGTTCTCGATCACGGGCGCGAAGACGCCCGGAGCACCGATCATCCAGAACAGCGCAATGTGCTGATGGAAGGAGAGCTTCATTTGCTCATCCACTTGCGCAGCAGGCGCTTTTTCAGGGAGGCGCGTTCTTGCGGGTTGCGTCCCTTGTGATTGGCGATGCGATCCGCCGTGGCGGCCTGGCGCTTGACGGGCCAGTAGGAGCGGCCATCCTTGCCCATCGACCAGACGCTGCTGGCCTGGTTTTCCAGCAGGGGCAGATGGGCGCTCAGGGCTTCGGGCGACGCGCTGGTCAGCGCCGTGCGCTCACGGGTGCGCCAGCGCTGATGCCAGAGCTTCTTGTCCTCGCGCTCGCTGCCGCAGGTCGTGTGCCCGACGATGGGTGTTTTGCGGCGGCTGCGGCTCATAACGTAGTGGTCTCCAAGAACATTCAGGACTGATCCCAGGCGTCGATGGTCAAGACCTGATCGGCAGGACAGGCGGCTACGCGGTCGGGAACTGGATGGTGTTCAGTCTCATGCCGACCCCATTCGATTGATCGCGTCGCTTGCGGCACGCTGCGACGCAAGGAGGTTTGCGACCTGGTTTAGCAGCCGTGTCCGCTGCATGTCTGTTACCTATCTCCCCGACCGCTCATTGGACCAACTCCAGAGATTGGGCTCTATCGCTCAGCCAATACGAAACCGGCATTGGCTGATGCCACAACCGAGACTAACACAAATGGCTCGGTACCTGTATTTCGCGCCCCGTGCACTTGGCCCGGTCTTGCCACGGCTATCTCACCTTCCCTGAGGGCACGAACAATCCCATTGCCCTGAAAGTAATCAGCCATTCCCGACAAAACAGTCCACGTGTCTTGGCCGTGAGGATGAATGTGAGCCGCAATTTCCTGCCCGGGATGGACATGCCAAACCACGATAATTGAGTCTCGGGTTTCAAGCACAACGGAACGAATAGGCTCGCCTTCGGACGGCTGAACATACTCGGCTACAGAAAATATTCTCGATTCAACAGTCATCGGAGATCCCTCTTTCACAGTTGTCGTTACGGTCTTCATCGTCGGCATCCTGACGCACGGCGGGCAATTGCTGGAGCAACGCCGGCAGCCATTCCTGTACCGTCTCCCACACCACATCGAGGTTGATGTCGAAATAGCCGTGAGCCATGCGATTACGCATATTGCGCATGCTGCGCCACGGCACGTCGGCATGCGCCTGGGTGAACTCGACGTAGCCATCCATCACCTTTGTGGCCGCCTCGCCGATGACGATCAGGCTCATGATGACGGCCTGCTGGGTGCGCTTGTCGGCCAAGAAGTCGTCCTTGGCCATCCCTTCCACGAAGCTGCGCGCATCGGTTGCGGCCTGCTGAATGTGGTCGAGGTAATCGGGCAGGCGGTTCTCGCTCATATCGGTTGCGCCTCCGCGAGCACCTTGGCCCGGAACTTCGGCGGCAGGTCGCCGGGAGTCAGCAGATCGACGTCAACGCCGAGCAGCGATTTCAGTTCTTCTTCCAAATCGCCCAAGTCCAACAACGTGGCACCGGGCAGCGCATCGACCAACAGGTCGAGGTCGCTGCCATCCCGGTCGGTGCCATGCAGCACCGAGCCGAAGACGCGCGGGTTCGCGGCGCGAAAGCGGCCTACCGCTTCACGCACTGCGCTTCGCTTCATGTCAAGCACAACAGACGGTCGCATGCGCATCCTTTCTTATCGAAACTCGTTGAGATGATATGCAATCAAGAATAGAATTTCAAGAACTATTTTCGAGAATCGCAATGCCTTGATTCCCGTGCCGCGCCGGTTGCCTTGGCGGGCTTGTCACAAACCTACGTTTTCAAGAAGAAGGAAACCGCATGCCCCGCCGTTCGATCCTCTCCGCCGCCGAGCGCGAAAGCCTGCTGGCGTTGCCGGACACCAAGGATGAGTTGATCCGTCACTACACGTTCAGCGAAAGCGACCTCTCCATCATCCGGCAGCGGCGCGGCCCGGCCAATCGGCTGGGCTTCGCGGTGCAGCTCTGCTACCTGCGCTTTCCCGGCGTCATCCTTGGCGCTGATGAGCCACCGTTCCCGCCATTGCTGAGACTGGTCGCCAACCAGCTCAAGGTCGGCATCGAAAGCTGGGACGAGTACGGGCAGCGTGAGCAGACCCGACGCGAGCACCTGGTCGAGCTGCAAACGGTGTTCGGCTTCCAGCCGTTCACGATTGGCCACTACCGGCAGGCTGTCCAGTTGCTGACCGAGCTGGCCATGCAAACCGACAAGGGCATCGTGCTGGTCAGAGCCTTGATCGAGCACCTGCGGCGGCAGTCGGTCATTGTGCCCGCCCTCAACGCCGTCGAGCGGGCGAGCGCCGAAGCGATTACCCGCGCCGTGTTCTTCAACCGCCTGGGGGAAATCCGCGACCGCAGCTTCGAGCAGCAGCGCTACCGGGCCAGCGGCCTCAACCTGGTGACGGCGGCCATCGTGCTATGGAACACGGTCTATCTGGAGCGGGCCGCGAACGCCTTGCGTGGCCACGGTCAAGCCGTCGATGACGGCCTGTTGCAGTACCTGTCGCCGCTCGGCTGGGAGCACATCAACCTGACCGGCGATTACCTCTGGCGCAGCAGCGCCAAGATCGGCGCGGGCAAGTTCAGGCCGCTACGGCCGCTGCAACCGGCTTAGCGTGCTTTATTTAATGAGATGGTCACTCCCTCCTTCCCGGTACTATGCTGAGGATAGGCTTTCATTCGGAGAACTATCATGGAAAACATTGCGCTCATTGGTATCGATCTGGGTAAAAACTCTTTCCATATTCATTGCCAGGATCGTCGCGGCAAGGCTGTTTACCGTAAAAAATTTACACGGCCAAAGTTAATCGAATTTTTGGCGACATGCCCCGCTACAACCATCGCAATGGAAGCCTGTGGTGGCTCTCACTTTATGGCACGCAAGTTGGAAGAGTTGGGGCATTTTCCTAAGCTGATATCACCACAATTTGTCCGTCCATTCGTTAAAAGTAACAAAAACGACTTTGTCGACGCCGAAGCTATTTGTGAAGCTGCATCGCGTCCGTCTATGCGTTTTGTACAGCCCAGAACTGAATCTCAGCAGGCAATGCGTGCGCTGCATCGTGTCCGTGAATCCTTGGTTCAGGATAAGGTAAAAACAACCAATCAGATGCATGCTTTTCTGCTGGAATTTGGCATCAGCGTTCCACGAGGAGCTGCCGTTATTAGCCGACTGAGTACCCTTCTTGAGGACAATAGTTTGCCTCTATACCTCAGCCAGTTATTGCTGAAATTACAACAGCATTATCACTATCTTGTTGAGCAGATTAAAGATTTGGAATCCCAGTTGAAACGAAAGTTGGACGAAGATGAGATTGGACAGCGCTTGCTGAGCATTCCCTGCGTCGGAACACTGACAGCGAGTACTATTTCAACTGAGATTGGCGACGGGAAGCAGTACGCCAGCAGTCGTGACTTTGCGGCGGCAACAGGGCTAGTGCCTCGACAGTACAGCACGGGAGGTCGGACGACATTGCTGGGAATTAGTAAGCGAGGTAACAAAAAGATCCGAACTTTGTTGGTTCAATGTGCCAGGGTATTCATACAAAAACTGGAACACCAGTCTGGCAAATTGGCCGATTGGGTCAGGGATCTACTGTGTAGGAAAAGCAACTTTGTCGTCACTTGTGCTCTGGCAAACAAGCTGGCCAGAATAGCCTGGGCCCTAACGGCACGACAGCAAACTTATGTAGCATAACGGAAGAAATACACCGGTTTAAAGAATCACTGATCTGGTTTTGCGAATACTGATATTGATGATACTAACGGCCCACCGGCCTGTTGAGGAACCTGTAAAACGGAAAGGCTCATTGAAGCCGTATATTTTCTGGAGGTTCATCAGGCGCGGAACTCATCGAGGCGCGGGAATAAAATCCCATTCAGACGCCGGATAGATTCAAGCAAGCCAATTTATCGTCAAAATCGGTGTTGCAAAAACGGGAGTGACCATAGATTCCGTTTTCTGAGACGACCCCAATATGGGAAACAAACGTAAACAGGCGCGTCGCGCAGCTCGTCAGGCACTGAAGTCAAAGCCACGCATCCACGGCTACGAAATTGACACAATCATCGTTGACGAGCTGGCTGCCGCCCCTGCTCTGCCTCCGAAACCGAAGCGCGACAACTCTCCTCTCGAAGCGCGAAACGAGGCCCAGGCCCACTATCTCATCTCCCTCGATACCAAAACGCTAACGTTCGCCACTGGCGAAGCTGGCTGCGGTAAAACGTACCTGGCCGCGGCCGTTGCAGCGCAGCGTCTACTTAATAAGGAAGTGGACAAGATCATCGTGACTCGTCCGGTATTGCAAGCAGACGAAGATCTGGGCTTCCTTCCGGGCGACATGAGCGAGAAGTTCGCTCCGTTCTTCCGGCCCGTCTATGACGTGCTACAGAAGCGTCTGGGTGGCTCGTTTCTCGAATACTGCTTAAAGCCAGAGGTGGCCAAAGTGGAGATTGCCCCCTTCGCTTACATGCGTGGGCGCACTTTCGAAAACGCTGTGGTAATTCTGGATGAAGCTCAAAACGTGACAGCGTCACAAATGAAAATGTTCCTGACCCGTATGGGAGAAAACGTCACGGTTATCGTTAACGGGGACATCACCCAATGCGATCTTCCTGGCAGCGTCAAATCCGGGCTGGAAGACGCTATGGAGCGCTTTAAGCCGTCTGAATATGTTGGACGGATCGAGTTCGAGAGCGAGGACTGTGTACGGTCTGAGTTATGCAAAATTGCGCTTGAAGCCTACCAATAAGGAGATAAGCGTGACCAAAGAATATCTGCCTCACCAGCAGCGTGTGATAGAGGAACAGGAAGATCTGTCGCGCCGTATTTTCAAGCTGGAGTGCTTCACAGCCACCGAGATTTTTAGTCGTCTCCCTCAAGTCGACCGCAACATGCTCATTAAGCAGCTGGACGCGATGAAAGCCTATGAGCTAATTCTTCGTGCCCGAATCGCTCGTTTTTAACGTAAGGAAACCAAAATGACCGATATGGATATCGAAAAAGAGATTGTGGCCAAAGGCAAAACGGCCGCGCGTGTTACCCCGGAACGCATTGAAGCTGTTATCTCAGGCGAATTTTACTTTACCGGCGCGGACGGATATCGCAGCTCACCGTTGTGGCTGAAGCAGGAAGAGCCTGAACCGGCCCCGCAATCACTCGAACTGCTGACATTCTGCGTTCTTGTGCTGGAGAACGGCTACACCGTAACCGGCGAGTCTGCGTGCGCCAGCCCGGAGAACTTTGATCCGGAGATCGGACGTAAAATTGCACGCCAGAACGCGATTGCCAAAATCTGGCCCCTGGAAGGCTATCTTCTCAAGCAGCAGCTGCACGAGGTGAAGTGATGAAGGTCGTTATCTACGGACGGGATAATTGCTCATACTGCAAACGTGCGGTCGAGCTGGCGAAGCAGCTGCACGGCCACGGCTTTGGCGATTATGAATACATCGATATTGTGTCTGCCGGGATCGACAAAGAGAAGTTGAGCGACCTGGTTGGCAAGCCGGTGGAGACCATACCGCAGGTGTTCGTAAATGGCGAACCTATCGGGGGTTATACGGAATTTGCTGCTTTTGCGAGCACCCTGTAATACAATACGGCTCCTTTTGGGGCCGTTTCTGTTTGTCGCAGTTTCAGGGAACGCGTACACTTAGTTACGAGCCAGCAAAAAGCAGGCAGATAAATCATGAAAGACTCAATCACCAAAATCGCAATGGTTGTGGCACTGGCACTAAGCAGCCTGTCACACGGTTCTTATGCCAAAGATCACACCCATGAACGCAGCGCTATTACTTCAGGGGCGAGCGCACCATCCCTCGCAGAACTGCGCGAAAGTGTGGGTAAAATCCAGGAAGTTACCGCTGATGGCCGTGAAATTTACGCCAGACTGGATGCGTTGGCAGAACATGATTTTGAGCAGGCAAAGTTTGCCGCAGAAGGCTTACGTGCTGATGTAATTGGCTCCCTGGCAATTGCCGAGTTCTTATTCCAGGCATTACCAGAGATGTCGATCATCCGGTCTTACGACAAAAACTCCACTGAATACAAGCTATGCAGGGCTGTCGCTGAGATGCGTCACGGGGCCAAAAATCTCGATAATCTGGTTAATCAGATCCTGACAGTTAGCCCTCTTCGCGAATCAGAAATTAGCCATGCGGCTCTTGCTGTTCTGGCAGCCAGTGGCACAGAGGCTTCGACCAAATGGCTCTGATTGTCGAGATCAACCCCGATACACGCGCCGCATTTTTAGACCCCACTTTCAAAAAGTTCCCTGGATTGGAACAGCAGCTCATAGAGGAATTTATTTACTGCAAGGAGCACAACGCCACAACGGATACCTTCGGCAGTGACGCCGTCTTCACTTTTCCACCTTATGCCGTAGACGCTCAACTCGCTCGCATCCACATCAAGCTACCCGACGAACAGCCCTGGCCACCTCGCACTCCAGATCGGCAGAAGAAGAGTAATACTTATTTAGTTTATGCACAGCATTTGTGGAATCCGGACAGATACTCCATTCTTGCAGTTGTTACCCCAGCACACGATCTCATGAGCGCCGCCAACACACAGTTAATCTCCCACTTTTCAGCCTGTGCTGAAGATTTTCACAACCGCTAAAATCATCTTGCTTGTTTCTCAGATTTAAAAAAATCGACTCTCAATGATTCCATACCTATTAAGTATGGAATCATTGTACAAAACAGGCTATTTTATGGTTGATCATACAAAAACTTAAGCCTAATATACTGTTCATACATACAGTAAAAGGTTTCACTCAGTGAGTGGACGATGAAAAACACCTTTGATAAAGCACGCGCAGCAGAAAACACCTCTCGGGAAGCCATCGAGTACCTCGAACGCGCTTCCGGTTTGTCGGCAGTGTCGACCGCCAATTTCGACGGAGACATGTCGTTTTCTTCCGCCTTCATATTATTCACTCGCTTATCTTTACTGATAACGAGACGTCGACCTGAAATAGCCGTTCATTGTGTTTTGATACATATAATGCCGCATATCTCTGAAGTAAAGGTAAGTGATATAAGTAGGGTCTTGGTCAACCAACTGGTGAACCCACTGATACTGGAAGGCAAGATCGTCCAGGGCAGACGCGTATTCTCCCTAATGAAACAGTTCCTGAGCTGGTGCGCTTTTCAGGGGCTGATTGATACATCACCGTTGAATGATATGTCGCTCAATAGAGTTGCCGGTGGCGCAAAGCCAGTGCCGCGCGAACGTAAGCTGACGGACGCCGAGGTCTGGGTATTCTGGAACGTCTGGGATTACTTCAATGTGTGCGAAGGCACAAAGTGGGCGGCCAGGCTCTGTCTTGTCGCCGCCAGACGACCCGATGAAGTGCTCCGGGCCAGAAAGGATGAGTTCAACCTTCAACGTGATGTATGGAATCAAGGTACGCGAAACAAATCGGCCAGACAGCACGCGCTGCCGTTAAGCCCATTGATGCGCCAATGCGTAGAAGGGTTGTTTGAGTACGGGAAAGGCAGCCAGTGGCTCGTTCCTTCGAATAAGAAGAAGGGCGTGGATACGCCAATGTCTAAGGTGGCCATTGCCCAGGCACTGAGAAGGATACTGGAACGACCTGAGTTGATGGAGGTTGAGTCATTCACCCCACGCGATCTGAGACGTACAGCGCGTAGTTATTTCCCTGCTCTGGGGATTAATCAGGAGGTGGCCCGTAAGATTATGAACCACAGTCTTGAAGGGATAGATCGCGTCTATGATCGCCACGATTATATGGATGAGATGCGAGACGCCTTGAATAACTTCTCAACGTACATCGCATCTATCGTGAATCAAACAGACTTAGACGAGATAGACCACAAATTCAAGGGAGATCGTCTAGCCACCGAGCTTATTCGTGTAAATTTCTCACAGTGACTTGATGGCCTCTACCACCTTTTCTGACGCTCCCTGTTGACCGTCAAAACGGTTACGGAACGCTTCTAGAACGAGTTTTTCATCAGCGGAGAGCGGTGCAGTGCCCTCTTCGCGAAAAAACTCAAGCAGCTCAGGATGACGTTCTTCCAGAACCATCAGCATCAGTCGAACCGGATCTGCATCCAGCGCTTCGGCTAATGCTCGAACCTTATCTACTGGAAGTGGGATTTTGCCGCTTTTGATGAGAGAGAGATTGTTGGCGTTCTTGTACCCAACCTCTTTGGCAATGGTAGCCTGACTTTTAGGCGAGATTGTGATTAACGAGTCAATGTAAGCTGCGTAGCGACCTTGTTTGATCTCTGTTTCGTTGGTAGCCATGTAGTGAACCTTGCGTGTTTTGTTTATCTCTGGTAAGTGCTTACTGATATTACAGCAAAGGCCAGGGTTGTAAAGACTTATCTATTTAATTTCGATAGGCACAAAACCCCAGCATACCGCCATTATACTATGGTTTTTAGGCGATTTGTCACTATTCGCTTACAGAGAAAAGTAAGACGTATCTGATATAGGTGCATTCCATATTGATACAATAGGTAGTAGTATTGCCGAACTTTCAAATGTGTTCAGTTGGATGATATGAAATGAAAAATATAACTTCTAAATTGACCGCCCTTGAGGTTGGACACGCATATGCGATTGGGCTGGATGGCGTTGCGACGATCCTGACAGAACTAGAATCTGAAGAGCTTCCCGTGGAGATGGTTGATACGACGGTTTTCACTTTTGAACTAAAAAATAAACATTTCACACTCATCAATACTGGTTGCGGCTCCCTTGCCGTGAGAACCATTTAACACACATTCCTGCCGATAGAAGCCTGTACGAACAGCTTAGTCGCCTGTTCGTACAGTGATAAATTACGCACATCAGAAAACAAATTGTTTTAATAACAAGGAAATTCTCATGTCCAAAGCCATGACCAGAGCTGTGCTGAAAGAGGTACAGGACTTCCGCGACTGCGTAAAACGAGTTGTAGCGATGCTATCAGGCAAACAGATACCTGTTGCAGAGCGAGGCAATGAAGCATATGTCCGCTACAACCGGCGCGGCGAACCAGTGCTGGTAAACATCCCATCTATACCGGACGACGCGTCACCAACCCTCATGAACGCAGTACGTGGTTTTCTCGACCATGAGGTAGCCCATATCCTCTTTACTGATCCGAAAGTCGCAATGAAGATGCGCGAGAGAGGAAAGGCTCCGTCTACCGGGCTTTGGAACGCGCTGGAAGACGTTTTTATTGAACGCAGAATGGGACAGGTATTCAACGGAACCCGTCGCAATTTACTGGCCACACAGAACCTGGTGATCGACAAATACTTCAAGGGCAAAGTGTCAGAGGCGGTTTCAATCTGCCACGGCAACCAGCGTGAATTGTTCCTGAAATTCTTCCTTTGCCCTGTCGTCCGCGCCTGGGATGGCCAAAGCCCTTTCATCGACTTTATGGAAGAACACTGGCACCTCATCGAGAAGCCTATAGCCTTGCTCAAAGAGCATGGTATCGACGTGGCCGTTCGCAATATGTCGAACACAGAAGACTGTGTGAAGGTCGCAGCTGCTATCGCCCAAATCATGCAGGATATGAAAGACAAGCCAGAGGGCAAATTACCAGAGCTTAAATCGTCTGCTAGGAAGCCGTCGAAGAGTGAGGATGAGTCAGAGGAAACCCCAGAAGCCGGTGATGAACCGACTCATAGTGAATCAGCACCAAAGCGTACCAAAGGCGAAGACGACGACAAGGAAGAGCAAGAAGATGATGCCTCAGAAGAGGAAGAGTCTGGGGATTCTGATTTGCCCGAATCAGTAGATAAGGACTTACCTACAGAAGATAAAGAAATTAGTGATACAGAAAGTAAATATACAGAAGCAGGCGAAGAGGAATCAGGAGACACCCCAGAATCCGATGATGCCGGCATGGAATCAGGTGATTCTGATGACGAAGGTGGTAGTGATGACACTGGCTCTCCAACGCCTGGTGATGGCATTCGCGATGACGCCGATGACTCCGATGGTTATGGCTCTGGCGCCGCTGGCGATGGCGATGGTGATAGTGATGACGGCGAAGACTCCGATGCCGGTCATGGGGAGTCCGAAGGAGAAGGCGAAGAGGAAGATGACGCCGCCGATCACACAGACGGCGAAGGTAAAGAAAATGAGGATGCCGCGGAAGCGCCTGAAGACAGTGAATCAGGCTTTGTTCCTGCTCCGGATGAAATGACTCTGGAGGACGCACTCAAGGCGCTCGACGAGATGGAAGACGGAACAGGCGAAATGACCGAAGACGCACTGTCGGCCACCATCAGCAAAGAGCTTATGAGCACCTCACTTTCTGAGTATCGCCCATACGATCGTTCATACGACTTTATCGGGTTGATTGATGAGGCTGAAGAGCATGTAAAGCGCACCAGAAAGACGTTCGGCGCAATCCCAATGCACTCACCTGTCGATCGCTACCGCATGGTTCCGGAAGGCAGAAAGCTCTTTGAACTGAAAATCGAAAAACATCTGTCAGCAGGCGTTTCTTCGACTCTGGCCAAAGACCTGGAGCGAGCTATCGCCAGCCGCAACCGAGTTCAGTTTATCCCAGGCCAGAGACGTGGGCGGATACATGGCGCGAACCTGTATCGTCTGGCAATGAACGACGACCGCGTGTTCCGCAAAAAAGAAGACCACAGAGCGGTGAACGCGTGCGTCCAGCAAGTGATCGACTTGTCCGGCTCAATGGGCGGCAGGAAGATTCAGTTGGCACTCGCAAGCGCCTACACCATTGCGGATGCTCTGGATCGTATCAATGTGCCTAACATCATCACCGGCTTTACCACGTTTGGTAGCCCAGATTATGAAACCATGTCGAAGCGCGGGTTTACTCGCTTCGAGGCGCTAATGCTGCCCATTATCAAAAACTGGAATGAGAAAGCTAACTCTCCAGAGATCCGCGCCCGCATGGGCTGCGTGTGTGAGACGTTCCCCCTGCTCAATAACGTCGATGGTGAGAGCGTCGCGCAGCTGGCGACTCTGTTTGCAGGGCGAATGGAGGACAAGAAGATCATGCTGGTTATGAGCGACGGGGCGCCATGTGCTGCAGGCGATGGGTTCCATCAGCATTTACGAACCGTCACCAAAGAAATTGAGACGTTGAGTGACATCGATTTGATGGCTATCGGCGTTCTGACCGACGCACCACGGCGTTACTACAAAAATTACGCACTGGTAAACAGCGTAGAAGAGTTAGGGCCGTCAGTCGTCACAGAGCTATCTCGTATCATTCTTGGGTAATTGCTTTACCCGTAAAAATAAGTAATCACTTACTATACAGCCTAATATATTTATATAAGATATACCCCACGAACGACAAACAGTAAGGAAAAACACATGACCGCTACTGCACTACAGCAAGAAGAACATTTGCCGGAAGCCATCGTCTGCAAGTGGTGTGGCAAATCCTTTCATTACCTGAAATCCCATATCTCTATGGGCCGCTGCGAGAACATTCCTGAGTCCGCGAAAGGTCTGGACGTGGACGAGGTGGTGAAAATGTACACCTCTGCGTTTCCGGATGAACCAACGATCTCTCGCACGGCACTGGCCAAACTCAATGAGAAGCGTGCCGAAAAGCATTCAGGCGAAGGAAAAGTAGCGGAGATTAGCGCACATCCGGGCTACGCAGGAACGGTCGAATACAAGACCGAACTGGTGGCCGCGCACGAGCTGCTTGGCGTAACGATCAAAGAGCTGGGAACGCCACGCGGAAAACCACTACAGGTGACAGTCAACGTCAACACGCCATATCCGGAGTTCGTACCGGAAGCGAAGAAGAACTATGTGTATGGCGACTTCGACCTGATTAAAGACATCTTCATGATGCTGGAAATCGGAATCCCAGGCTATCTCTGGGGTCATGCAGGAACCGGTAAATCTTCTCTTCCTACGCAGCTATGCGCCCTGCTGAATCGACCACTGATCCGCGCCCAGCATACGGCGTCTATGGAAGAGGCACACGTTACAGGCCAGATCCTCGCTCGCGATGGTTCCACCTACTTCGAGCCTGGTTTGCTGGCGCTGGCGATGAAAAATGGCTGGGTGTACCTCGCTGATGAATATGACTTCGCGTTCCCGCAGATTCTGGGTGTGTACCAGCCAGTTCTTGAAGGAGAACCGCTGATCATCAAAGAGGCAACTCCGGACTGGCGCCGTATCACTCCGCATAAACGCTTTGCCTTCATTGGCACTGGCAACACTAACGGCTCTGGCGACGAAACGGGTCTCTATCAAGGAACGAACATCCAGAACGCGGCGAACTTCTCGCGCTTCGGCATTGTTTCGAACGTGAAGTACATGAGCACTAAGGCTGAAGTCAACATGCTGGCTGAGGCTGGCGTCATCCGCGAATACGCCGAGAAGATGGTGAAATTCGCGAACCTTGTCCGTGAAGGTTATGAACAGCATCTGATCAGCCAGCCAATCGGCCCTCGCGAGCTGCTGCTGTCCGCAAAAATCGGAATGATGCGCGGTGATTTCTCTGCCGGCATCGAAAAGTCGTTTATCAATAAACTTCCATCCACGTCTGCACAGGCAGCGCGTGAAGTGGTTCAGAAGATCTTCGGTTAATCGTGCGTAAAGGATGTTTCGGCTCTCTTATCGCAGCGTCTGAAACTGGCCGGGCTTGTCTGGCGTGTCCGGATAGGCCCGAGTGCCACCAGTCAGCCAAAGAGGTTGCGATTTCGATGTATGGGAAGTTCGTTGGCTTCCCCAATGACAAAATCAAGAAAACCAGAAAGGTAAAAACACATGAAGGCTCTGATGGTCAGAACTGACTTCTCCCTGGGAGAGTCGGCTCTAAAAGCAGAAAACGCGGTGAAAATCGCGAGAGAAGCTGGCTACACCGCTGTCATTTCCGCTGACAGCATGAACATTGCCAGTGTGATCCCCCTGCAGCGTGCCGCTGGCGACGACATGGCGGTTATTTGTGGTGTTAAGCTGAATGTGGTCGACGATCCGACATACGAGCACCGCGCCCGCCTGGCGAAAGAGTCAGGGGGATGTATGGAATCATTGGTACGTGATCGCAGCTACTGCTTTACGGCACTGATAAAGAATGAGCAAGGTTATCGCGACGTGTGCGAACTGATGACCTTAGCCAACAAGCGCGAGCAATTCTACTTTGTCCCTCGTCTGGCACTTGACCAGCTGGCGACCGCATATGCCAAAGGCAACATCATCCTGCTGACGTCCGACATTGGCAGTGTATTCCAGCACCGGGACTTCACAAAGATTATCGGGACGCTGGTGACAGCTGGAGGACGCGATAACTTCTACAGCGTGGTTTATCCGCACCCTACCCCATTCTACGACCAGATTAACGTCCGGGCGATGAAAGTAGCGAGCGCACTGAAAATAGAGCCAGTGGCGTTCTATCCCGCTTATTACGAAGCGGTCGACGACGCTGACATTAAAGACATTGCGCACATGGTTACGAACAACATCAAAATCGACCAGCCGCATCGTCTGCGTATTCCCCACCAGCGAGATAATGCCGTTAATGGTCGCCGCCATCTCCTTGAAGCGCTGAAAGCCTTCTCCATTCGAATGGATGTGCCGGTAACAGCTGCAATGGCCTCAACAACGCAGGACACCATTATTGAAGCCTGCACATGGCGCTGGCATGAATTGCCACCAGCACTGCCCAAGATGGCAGACGACGAACCTGCAACGCTGATGAAGCTGGCTGTCGCGGGGCTGCGCAAGCGTCTTACTACCAAAGAGTTTGGCTACACACCACCGGCTTCTGAGCACCGTGTGTATGTTGATCGCCTGAAGTACGAAATGGACACACTGACCCGCCTGGGCTTCTGTGGCTACTTCCTGATGGTGCGCGACCTGATGAATCACAGTCGTGAAACTGGCATTCCTGTCGGGCCAGGTCGTGGTTCCTCTGCCGGGTCTCTGGTGGCGTGGTGCATAGGCATAACCAACGTTGATCCTATCCGTCACGGTCTTCTGTTTGAGCGTTTCATTAACCCTGAACGTCTCGACTTGCCGGATGCGGATCTGGACTTCAGCCAGGCACGTCGTCATGAGGTGATCGAGTATCTGAATGAACGCTATGGCGAAGATTACGTTGCCGGTATTCCGAACTTCACCTATCTGGGCGCTGCTTCGGCGCTGCGTGACACTGCGCGTATTTACGGTGTCGACGCTGCGGATATGGCGGTATCCAAAGAGTTCAAGAATCTGGAAGACGATAGCCTGTCGCTGGAAGAGCTGCGCGAGCAACTGGCCAGCCTGGACAAATACGCCACGAAAAACCCGGAAGCGTTCAAAGCGGCGTGTAAGCTGCAAAGCCTGATGCGTGGTTTTGGTCGTCACGCTGCGGGGATGATCGTCGCTGGTGTTCCATTGGTAGAGCGCACGCCCGTCGAGCTGCGTGGCAATGCTCGCTGTATTGCGTTCGATAAACGTTACTGCGAGGCGATGGGGCTGATTAAGCTGGACGTTCTCGGTCTGGCAACGCTCGATCTGCTGGATAGCGCGAAACGCTACATCAAAGAGAGTACCGGGGAAGACATCAATCTCGATGCTATCCCACTGGACGATCGCAAGGTTCTGGATGGGTTCGCTGCAGGGTACACGCAGGGCGTATTCCAGCTGGAGTCCGGCCCCATGCGTAAGTTACTTAAAGATCTGGGCGGTGGCATTGAGCCAATGAGCTTTAAAACCGTTGTCGCTACTACCGCGCTATTTCGACCTGGCCCGATTCAGTCAGGCATGTTGGACGACTATGTCTCCGTAGCCAAAGGCTTCATGGCTCCACATTCAATTCATCCGCGTCTTGAGGAAGCAACTAAAGAAACCAACGGCGTTTTACTCTATCAAGAGCAGATCATGAAAAGCTCTCGCGTACTCGCTGGATTCTCTATGGCTGAGGCTGACGCTCTGCGTTCCGCTATCGGTAAAAAGAACATGGATAAGATGAAAGCGATCGGCAGCGATTTTGTAGAACGAGCGCAAGCAGGTTGGGTGACACTGTCACTTGAAAACGGAAGCACAGTAGAAGTCCACAAAAAGGCCAAGCTGATGTGCTCTGACGGCAAACGCAGAACCTATGACGAAGCGATTGGTGATAACGCTGATATTGTTGATTTTGGAGTTTGACGGTGGAAGAAATTTGGAAATCCATTCCTGAGTTTGAAGGTTATTACGAAGCATCCAGTTTAGGTCGCATTCGCTCTTTAGATGTTATACGAACAGCCCCCAATGGGGGCGAATGGGTGAAGAAGGGGCAAATCCTCAAACCTCGCGTAATCAATGATTTTGGACATCTGGGCGTGAAACTAAGCGTCAACGGCGTCAAATGCGACCGCACAGTTCATTATCTGGCAGCAACTGCATTCCACGGAGAACGACCAGAAGGCTTACTTATTCGTCATCTTGACGGAAGACCATCAAACAATGCGCCCTCCAATCTCGCGTATGGCACTCAAGTCGACAACATGGCTGACGCCATTGCACACGATACCGTTGAGTTTGGTGAGAGGCGCTACAACGCCAAGCTAACCAACGAAGTCGTCATTGCTATTCGCATTAAAAAGTCAGAAGGCGCTCTGAACAAAGACCTCGCGGCCGAATATGGTTTAACTGAGCTTTACATTCACCATATCGTCACCGGGAAGAAATGGGCACGAGTTGGTGGGCCGATCGTTGTCTCAAGAGCATCCAAAAAACTGGATGCTGAAGCAAGAGCTGAGGTGGTCGCCTTGCGCAAGGCTGGCGCAACCTATGAAAAGTTGCGAGAAAAATTCGGCATCTCTAACACTCAAATCGCAAATATCTTAAAAAAAGCTAGCGTTTGAAGCAAATGACGGGAAAAACACATGAAAATTGCCAAAGTTATTTCCGAGCAGGAAGGTCTTAGCCCTGAGAAAGCCCAAGAAATATGGGACGCCTTTGAGAAGTTCGGTGGATATGCCTTCAACAAATCACACTCCGTTGCCTACTCGCTGATCAGCTATCAGTCTATGTGGTTAAAGACACATTACCCTGCTGAGTTCTTCGCTGCTGCTCTCACCATTCTGGGCGAGGATAAGCACCAGGGGCTGGTTAAGGATGCGCTGACCTATGGCATTCGCGTATTGCCACCAGACGTTAACGTGTCATCTAACCGAATTGAGATCCGCACGCTGGAAGACGGCAGCCAGGTTCTGTATGCGCCATTCTCTGCTGTGAAAGGCTGCTCTGAGAATGGTTGCCAGGCCATCATGAGAGCGCGTGAGAAAGTTGGCGGTAAATTCGAGTCACTTGAGCAATTTGAGGAAGCGGTCGAGAAGCGTGCGTGTAACAGCCGGGTACGCGAGTCACTGCAAAAAGTAGGTGCGTTCGCATCGATTGAGCCTGGCAGTCTGCCAGCGACAGATCCGGAACGGCTGCGCGACCAGGCAGAGTTGATGGGCAATCTGGTGATCGACGCTGTAAAAGCCTCTCGACCGTTCGAGATGAACCCTAAGCGCTCTGCTGAAGTGAATGTACTGATGACTCGCATGGCGGCCGAAATGGGTCTGGGAGACGACCTGATCCGCCCAAGCATTGGCATTAAGCCGAAAATCATGGTCATTCTGGACAACGCGAACGGCAATGATGGGCGTACCGGCTACTTCATGGAGAACGGCTACGACGACTTTAAGGCGAAGTTGCTTACTGCAGGCGATCTGCGTATGGGCGATCTCTACGTCACCGGCGTGTGCAAAAAGGTGAAGGACAAAGAGAAGGACTACACCAAAGACGAAATCGGCCAGTTCATCGACTTTGTGCGTGAAGAGATCAATCTGGTGCGTCCGACCTATGTGCTGACGTGTGGCAGCCGGGCGACGTCACTCTTCAACAACAAGAGCAAACCATCCGACCTGGTTGGACGCAAAGAGTATCTGCCAGAGCTGGATGTGACCGTTTTCTACGGATTTAACCCGAACATTTTGTACTTTCGCCCAGAGGAAGGCGAAAAGCTGGAAGCAATTCTGGCAGAGGTAGCGGAGACTATTAGCAAATGAATAAAGAGAACACCATGAACGAGGCACAGAAGATTGCACAAGCGCTGGCGGCTATCCCCGCGGATTTTCAGGATAAAGCAGTTGCGGCCACCATGCGGTCGCAGTTCTGGGAAATCATCGACTGCCCGGTCACGTTAGATCTGGCGCTGGCGTTCGCCGGGCTGGATGGCGCCGATAAAGTCAGTCGTCTGCGTAAATGTGCCAGAGCGCTGGCGCTTAAAACGCAAGATCCGAAGGCGTGCCAGTATCTGCTGGAGATCTACGAATCAGATAACCCAGAGGAACAGCTGGAGGCATTCAAAGTATTCCGCAATCGGCTGGTACTGAAGGTGGCCAAAGAATTTATGGAAGTTAACAAAATTGGCGATGTGAGACAGTACAGGCTGAAGCGCCAGATAAGAGTCACTCTATCCAACATTTTTGGTAAGAAAGTCGCATAAAGCAAAAACCCGCCAAATGGCGGGTTATATGATCTAAATTATTCCGGTTTGAAGCCTTTGAACCGAACGAATACTGCGCACAAATCTGTCGGCAAAATAATACCTCCCTCAAACCCGCCATTGTTTTTCCCCAACCCAGCATTAACAAATGAGAGTAAAAGCGCTTCATCTGATATTTGATGGTGGTTATTTTCATCGTATTTGGAAAAAGTATCTAACTCATCAATCTCAAAGGAAGGGATACGTTCAAGCGCAACCATTAAGCGACGTAATGTAATAAAATCAATGTGCTCAAACGCAAACGCTTTCAAGAATGCTGCTGCAATTTCTGGCTTATTTTCACTCTCCATGCGGTCAATGATTTCAATCAGTCTATCGCCGGCCTTACCCGCAAATTTGTCATTTTCATTCAACCGATTGGCCATATTTATTCGTGTAGCATCGTCTAGATCGGCGAAGCCAGAGATGAAACGAATTAACTTTTCCGTAAACCGACGATCATGCACTGAGCTAACCGTCTTGAAAATTCCAACGAGAGTATTGAGTAAAGGAATCGACTCAAGCGTTCCCGATTCAAGGGCAGAGTCAATAGCTATCTCACCGTATTCCTTGAACAGATCGGTTACATCATCAGATTTTATAACCTCAACCAATTCACTACCACGTTTGGAGTCTTGGGCCATAATTCCTCAATTGCACATCGTTATTAATATAAAATGGAGGGGCAGTAAGACCAAACGCGTAAGGACTATGAAATAGTTTTACGTCGACGTTCGATTAGTGCTGCCGCTATTGACTCAACTTCTTGAAAATCTTTTGAAGCGCTTGCACGTAAGGCAAGGTTCCATTTACTCAGCACACGAGCGTTATTTACCAAGTTGCTGTCTTCTTTTAATCGACCGTTCTTTAGTAACCATTCGGCTACATCAGCCCAATCCCAGAGTGGGGATTGGCCTTTAATGCGTTGGACTGGGCAAGGGAAGTCGCCGCTACCGCGAGTGCCATCTTTCAACATTGCAATCGCCTGTCGGGACATTTCTGTAATTTCTGCAATGTCGCTCAGGCCAACAAGAGCAGAGTCGACAGATTCAACAATAGCGCCGATACCGGCTGATTCGATATTGTCAATCGCTGATGCAATAGCAGCATCCAGCGATTCGGCTTCGCGGTCGAACTCAACATAGACGGAGTTTCCATATGCGCAAATCAGCGCATCGTCACAGCCGCTTTCGTACAGCGCGTCTTCCAGTCCTTCGGTCTCATACGTTACGCCTGAGAGTGTCAGAGTGAAGTTAAAAAGCGCCATAGTACCTCTTCGTTTAGTATTCAGAGTATTCTCTTATTTATTCGGTAAGGAGTTGTTGTAGCAACTCCTTACCGGGCAAAATCAATCGCAGCGTTTAACCATACGAATGATTTGCTTGGCATGGTTTTCAGCACTTTTCGGCGTTGACCATACACTCATTTGGTGATCTCGGTGTTCACCTTCTGGATTGCCACAGCGCAATTTGCAAAAACAGTGTGCAGAATCGCCTGGTGGAACCCAAACCCAGCCTTGAGTTACAGCATATTCAATGGCCGCTTGAATGTGCTTATTAGGATGCGTCTTCAGATACAATTTATCTCCGGCATATTATATGTTCGATGTTGACAACTGTCAACGGCGAGTAAACTCAATCCGTCCGTATCTCCACCACATTGTCGTACGCTGTCTACGGCCAGCTTTTAACGGGGCATAGAGTACCAGAACCGCCTGATTTTTCACTGGCTTACCTATCTCATAACCTCCATTTCATCGTGTCATAATCTCCAATGCCTGTTTCCATTATGATAAAATTGATACATATAAATAAGCAGGCAATTAACACTATGAGCACCGATATCTACGAAAAAATCATGTCCGATCTTGAGTTCGATCGCGACAATCTGGAGGAAGTCTGGCGTCAGCAGCCGCGTCTTTTGATGGAGTACGGCTCTAAGCTGGCGCGGGCAGAACGCGAGGTCGCGGATGCAAAACTCTCCCTCGATGCGATTGAGGCGAAAATCTACGATAATGAGCGTAAGAACCTGAGTATGAACGGCATTAAGTTCAATGAATCCGTACTGGAGGCGAAGGTGAGAACCAACCCGCAATACCTCGCAAAGCGCCAGAAACTCGACGATGCCCGGCACATTGCAGATCTGTACAAGCACGCTGTGGCCGCCTTCTCTCACCGCCGCGACATGATTGTCCAGGCGTCCAAAATGGCTATCGTGGAGATTGAACGTTTGGGCGCCGAACGTTTCCACTCTTCCCGTTAATTTATGCTAGATCGTAAGTAAGTACTGATCTATCATCCTTCTCGCTCGAAAGAGCCACGAATAAACGAACGCCCAACGCGCATAGCGCCAATGGCCACAATCACAACAAGGAGAAATATATGTCTAAGTCATTACTTGATCTGCTTAACAAGACCCGTGGCGATATTGCTTCTAAACGTGGCAATAACGTTGATTTGACCCGTCTGAAAGACGGCAATAACTATCTGCGCATTTTTCCGAACAAGGACGACCCGAATGGCGTGTTCTTCCAGACTTTCGGTATGCACTACGTTAAGCATCAGAATGAGGAAGGCAAAGATGTAACAACCGCCTACATCTGCGAACAGCACACCCACGGCCACGCTTGCCAGCTGTGTGAGATGGTTATGGAAGGTCGTGCTCGCTTTAAGGGCAACAAAGCGATGGAAGAGCGCATTAACAGTATGCGTGCTACACCGCGTTATCTGGTCAACGGTGTTCTGTCTGCGCGTGAAGACTTTGCAGACGCAGAGAAATGCCAGTTGATTGAGCTGCCGTCTACGGTCTTCGACGATATCTGCAAAGTGATGTCCGAAGATATTGCGGATGATATCGGCAACCCACTGAGCAAAGAAGAAGGCTATGCGTTCCTGATTAAGCGTACCGGTTCCGGTCGTGACACCAAGTACGACGTATCCCCGAAACGTAAAGTCTACAAAGGCGACATTCCTGAGAAGCTCTGGACTACCCAACACGATCTGATCGCATACGCGAACCAGGCTGACGAAACTCGTCTGCTGTCTACGGCTCGCACTATGGGTCGTCTGATTGGTATTGCGGCTCCGGCAGCAACAATGTCCTCTCCGGCCATTTCTTCCGCTGCAAAATCAGCTGCTGCTGAACTGCCAGGCTTTGGCTCTATCACTGGTCATACGGAAGGCGCAGCTGCTGTCGCTACAGCACACACTCCGGCTCCAGAGTCCACCAGTCTGGTTGATGAAGAGATCCTGCGTGCCGCTGAAGCTGAGTTCAAACCGGAAACTAAACCGGAAGAAGTTAAAGCTCCGGAAGCCGCCGCAGCTGCAAGTGCTTCAGCATCTGCTGCCGCTGCATCTGCACCAGCTGACGAAGGTCTCGACGACCTGCTGGCTGAACTGGACGCTCTGTAATCCCATAACGTGACCAGTAAGGCGTCTACGGACGCCTTACTTTTTGGAAGGAGTGTACCGGTGAATTATCTCTTTGTGGACGGTAACAGCCTGGGCTATTACCACCAGCAATCCGACAAATTACACAACGGCGAGATGGAAGTTCAGGCGGCTTTTGGCTTCGTGAAGAACGTTCGTCGTTACGCCTCAATTCTCCATGCCCGCCCAATGATCTTGTGGGATGGATTCAGCGACAAACGTCGCGACTTCTACCCGGAGTACAAAGCGAATCGCGATGACGACCCGGATATGAAGAAGATGAAAGAAGGCTTTGCCATCCAGAAGCCGTACATCTTGAAAATGATGACCGCGCTGGGCGTTAACCAACTCATTGCAAAGGACGCAGAAGCGGACGACCTGGCTGGAATGCTGGTCTCTCGCCTGGCTCCGCAGCCGACCGTCGATCACATCTACCTGCTGACGGGCGATGGCGACTGGCTCCAGTTGGTTCGCGAGAATGTGAGCTGGGTAAGCCTGCGTGAAGATGCCAAGCACAAGCAGGTGAACTTCGAACAGTTCGCAGAGCTGACAGGTCTGCCAACACCACGCGCGTTTCTGGAAGCGAAAGCGTTGCAGGGCGATAACTCGGACAACATCAAAGGCGTCGGCGGCATTGGTGATGGTGGCGCGAAAGAGCTGCTTCATGAGTGGGGAAGCGTGGCCGCAATGGTACGCGGCATTAACGACGGCTCCATTGTCATCAATAAGGGTCGCTATAAGACGGCATTCAACAAGCTGGCAAAGAACGCCTTCAACGAGAAGACGGGCTGCCGGATGCTCGAAGCCTTTAAGCGCAACATGATGCTGATGAACCTTATCGACACAAAATTCCCACCCAGCGAAATCGAGTCGATTAAAGGCGCACGCGACATGAATGCCTTCGAACAGATGTGTTACGAGCTGAATTTCCGGTCGTTTCTGGAAGATCTGGAAGTGTTTGTTCTGCCATTTGAGAGGTACTGCTGATGCTGAAGTCCATCATTAATGGCGGGGCAACTACGCCAACCATGCTGGCTAAAGAGATTGTCTTCTGCCACGGCGAGCACGCTGTGGTGGCGCTGCCGAACATTCTGGGCGCTGCTGGCATTTCTGCAACTGAGCGCGAGTTCGCGCTGGTCAGCGAGCAGGTCGTGAAGATCATCGCTCGCGTCGCCAAACACCTGAACCACGACGCAATCAAGTTTGACGAAGCCGCTGCTTCGAAGCGAATCAACGAATCAAAAGGAGCCTAATCATGGCAAAAGGCAAATCCGCACTGGCACTGGCGCTGAAAAAGAAAATCGGCAGCAATGACGAGATCCAGAAGGTCTCCCACTGGATTGACTCCGGTTTCCCTCCACTAAACAAAGCCATTTCCGGACGTTACGACGGTGGTTTTCCGTGTGGACGTATCGTTGAAGTCTTCGGGCCACCAAGCGCGGGGAAATGTGTTACCGCAGACACCATGCTGCTGACGGAGCGTGGAATGGTAACAGTGAAAGAACTGTTTGAGATTGAGGGGCACAAAGCAACATGCACTACTCGCGATGTAGAGCATAACGTTGGACTCATCAATGAAAATGGCGTGATAGAGAAGACCTCACACCTGACATGGAACAACCGTCGCAAATTCAAGCGCATTAAGCTGGCATCAGGGGGTTACATCGAGGCTACGTTCCGTCACCCAATTCGTGTGGTTGACGACTTAGGCAATATCGTCTGGCGGTATGCTGAAAAAATCAGTGTAGGCGACACGATTCCTTCAATGGTTGGCACACATCAATTCGGCGATCAGCACTTGGATGCCAATATCGCAAAACTGATGGGCTATTTAATTGCTGACGGATACGTGGCCTCTGAAAATTCTGTGCATTTTTCTAACACAGATCCATTCATCAAGGATGAGTACTACCGCCTCATTTCGCTGGTATCAAACAAGATGCCAGTTACGAGAAAACATAACGGCTCGGAAGACCATGTGCTGTTTAGCAAAGAGGTGCGTTCGCTGCTTTTTAAAGAATATGGTCTGGAGTATGAGAAAGCTGCTGGCAAGCAGGTTCCGTTGAGTGTGCGTCGCGCCAATAGCGAGGCTCAAATTGCATTCCTTCGCGGCTACTTTGAGCTGGAATGCCACGTCAATGATGGTCGCTGCATTGAGGTTGTGAGCGCGAGTGGGCTGCTGCTACAGCAAATTCGCCTCATGCTCCTGAATCTGGGGATTACGTCAACTATCTCTGAAAAACACGTCGCAGGTTATAAAAACATATATTACCGGCTGTCATTCAGTGGCTCTAACTACGACCTTTTCCTGTCAACGATTGGGTTCGAGTCTCCGGCTCGTTTAGCAGTGGCAACCAAACGGGACATTAGTTTTGACCGCACTTATTTAGGCTACGTTCCGCACATCAGCGGCTTAGTGAAATCACTCTACGAGTCACTCACCAAGACCTCTCGTAAAGACTACGTTCTGGTAGATCACGTTATTGGCCGCGGCGATCGTGTCGGAATAGACAAACTGCGAGAAATCTATGTCTCCTTCATTGGCAGAAAGAATCGTTTTAACGAGCATCTGTTTGCACAACTGGCAGCGGTAATTGACTCTAACTTGTTCTACGACGAAGTCGTGGCTATTGAGGAAGGTGAAGCACCAACGTTCGACGTAGCGATGCCGGAAACACACTCTTTCTGGTCTAACGGGATTATCAGCCACAACACATTCCTCGCGACGGCAGCGATGGTGTCAGCACAGAAACAGGATGGTCTGGCCGTGTTCCTTGACCACGAAAACAGTTTCGACGTTGGTCTGGCGGTAGCGAACGGACTGAACGCCGACGAAGACGACGGTCAGTGGGTCTACAAACAGCCGGATACCTTCGAAGACTCCGTAGAGCTGATCGGCACAATCCTCAAGCTGGTGCGCGACGAAGAGCTTATCCCGGAAACAGCTCCTATCTGCATCGTTGCCGACTCTCTGGCGTCGATGGTTCCGAACTCGAAGGCTGAGAAGTTCGACAAGATGGCAGAAGGTACTGCGAAGGACAAAGATCAGCTGAACATGAACGACAACACGGCGCTGGCGCGCGCGACGAGTGCGAACTTCCCTACTCTGGCGCTTTGGGCGCGTAAGTACAACGCGTGCATCATCTTCTTGAACCAGGTGCGTACCAAAATTGGCGTGATGTTTGGCGATCCGACGACGTCTCCAGGTGGCGACTCTCCGAAGTTCTACGCGTCGGTGCGCATCCGTCTGGGCGCATCCGTTATGAAGGATGGCAAAGAGAAGATCGGACAGGACGTTGGCGCCGAGTGCATTAAAAACAAAGTCGCGCCTCCGTTTGGCAAATGCTCATGGAAATTCTACTTCGACCCGACTCGCGGGCTGGACGTCATCGAATCGCTGGTTGAGTACATGCTGGAGGAAGGATACCTGCCCAAGAACGCCAGCGGGCGTGTGGAAATTGGCGATAAGAAATACACCAAATCGCAGATCGTCGAGATGTACCGCGAGAAGCCACTCCCGGAAATCATCGCAGCACTCCAGGCGATAGACGAACGGCGAGCGAAAGAGTCGTCCCCAGCAGAGACAGAAGAAGCGTAATCACAAGGCGTCCACTTGGACGCCTTTTTTATTTCCGTATTATCACCAACAAGAAAACAAATTGGTTACTAATACGGAATTAGCATCCGTAGAAGTACAAAGTGACAACGCCACATAGTTGTTCGGCAACGGATGAGAAGGAGATCGGGAATGAAAAATTACAGCGAGATGACGGACTTTGAGATTAACTGCCTGGTCGCGGAAGCCACCGGCCATCGACCGCTTATCTCACAATATGGCTGGAAAGGCTCACAGGAAGGCGATTACACAGCAGTGGTCGCCATCGGCCCGAACGGAGCCGGAACCTTCGACTGGTGTAACGATCCGGAAGATGCGTGGGACATTATTTATCGACACAGAATCGGCGTAATCCCCACCAGACAGCCTGGCGAGTGGAGAGCGGCCCACAGAAAGGTGGATAGCTCAACGCCACAACATCTGATCCAGAACCCTAACCCTTTCAGAGCGGCAATGACCGTGTTCCTTTTAATGCAGGAGAAAAAGCGTGAAGAAACTGTATGACGCGGCCAACGCTGCGCTGGATGTAGTGGATACCGAAATTGCCCAGGGCTTCCCGGAGCCAGAATGGGCGACGCAGCTGCGTGAGGCGATTGCAGAGATGAACGCACCGGAACCTTCAGAAGATGAAGCCGACTGGCAGCGTTTCATCAGAATGTACGCGGAAGAGATTGGCCCGACGCCCACCGCTGAACAGGCCATGCTGCTCAAGTACTTCAAGGAGGCTGGAGAGAATCTGCCGGTTGATGATACACCGCACTGGTTTCACGCCGCCTGGCGTAAGTTCGACGTGATCTACACCCGCGGTATGGGAAGTAAAGATATGGTCGTCTGGCATCTGATGCACATCGATAAAGCTGTCGACCGCACGCTGGAGAAGTTCTTTCCACCAGCCTGAACACAATGATTGTGCGCCGCATGGCGCACATTAATATAAATAAGTACTTACCAACAAGGAGAAGACACATGAAGATTTTGGTTCGAGTTTCAGCCAGCACCGACTATGACGTTTACCCGCTATTCATGGTCAAGTGCGATGGGCTGAACGATGAAGAAATTCAAGCGGCAATTGAGCGCAATCTCGTTGAGTACACTGGCATGGATGCAGATTCTGTGTATGTCGACGATGACGGTGTTTGTTGGCACAACGGTAGTTGCTGGTACGTCGACGACACGATGCCGGTAAGCGATGAAGACGCGGCTCATCTTGAGCGTATCTTAGGTATCAGCACTTTTGAGTGATATTTACAGCAAAAAATATATAAGTTAGTATCTACCTATCATGAAAACTGTATTAGACACTTTATTACTTATTGTCTCGATAGCTTTTGTGCTCGATTGCATCTTCACCGGAGCAATCCGTAAAGCGCTGGCGCCTGTTAATGGCGCGATGATTAATGCGCTGGCCGTAGTGCTGGTATTCGACTCAGCATTTGGCGTTATCAAAGGAGTCGTGGCATGAAGAAAATAGCCCTGGCTCTGGTGCTGCTCTCCCTCCCAGTCTACGCGGACACATACGTCTATGAGTGTGAGATGTCAGTGGCCGAAGTGAAAAACAACGTGATCCGCAATGTCGTCAAAGCCAGCTACGGCGCGATGGTTGTGGACAGCGGCGAACAGTTTTATGTTGTGCGCGATGATCGCGTCCTGTCTTCCCCCTATCTCACCGAACGTAACGGCAAACTGACTGGCGTGGGTGAAGATAAGTTCGTTTACAACAAATCAGGTGATGTCTACGGCGTTCACGCGAAGAACGCCAGCTATCTTTTCGATGACTGCAAGGAGGTTGGTTGATGGCGGTTACACTGGCAGGTCTGGAAATCGAAAAAACAAGCGGCTACTGGCGTGCCAAAGGGTTTAAGCAACCTGGCGTGCTGGAACGTCTGGAACGTGAGGACGGTGTCATTGTCCACCAGCGTCGCGAATGGCGCATGTACGATCCGGAAACAGGTAAGCTCACGACGAAGGCCGGGACACTCTGGGGTCTGCTGAAGAAAATCCACTGATAACACTAACCACTGCGGTGAGTAGCCAGCTCACCGCGTGCGTATCCTGCTCATAACCACTGTGGTGAGTAGAACACCATTCAGGTATGCAATCCAACCACTGTAGTGAGTAAAACGCCTGCCGTGACATCCGGTATCCACTGTAGTGAGTAAAGTGGCGATTATCGACGTCGCTATCCACTGTAGGGAGTAAACAGGCGTTCATTCGCAGCAAACAACCACTATAGCGAGTGATGGAATGCGCTCTCCAGCGGATATCCACTATAGAGAGTAAACCTTCACTGTTTTCAGCGGATATCTACTCACTACAGTGGTTAGTAAACCCAGCCAACCGATTCTGCTCTCCACAGTGGATAGCCAATAACGAAGGGAACAACGATAACCACTATAGAGAGTAGATTTAACAAGATACCCAGTGACCACTAACCTCGCAGCCCTTGATTCATCTAGGTTTGTAACCACTAACATTTATTTCGTTGTTTGCGTGCCACTGCCTACAGTGGTTACTCTTCGGTTGCTGTTACTCACTACAGTGGATAGCGGATTCCAGATAAACAAAAGGCTCACTACAGTGGATAGTGAGCCTTTCTACTCTCTACAGTGGTTGGGCTATTTACGAGTTTTAGCTTTGCGCAGCTCTTCGAGAATCGCCAGTTCTTCCTTGCTTAACATGACCATCTCACCGTCTTTTTCTTCAGGAACAACATCGATGATGTCCTCCTGATCATCACCAGGCAAGCTATCTTCCTGCTCTTCTGGTTCTTCCGGCGCAGCTTTAACTGGTGGCAATGCCGGGCGTAACTTCGGCCGCCTATAGTGGATGATGAAGTAGACCGAGCTGCCGCGCTTCACTTCGGTGTAATCGAGATAGCCGATCTCACGCAGCTGCTCCATCGCCTTCCTGACTGTCGCGTTCTGGGTAATGGTGCGGCTGGTTAAGTTAAGTCTGGCGCGTAAGCGAGCCAGCGAGATTGGTGCCGGGTCAGGTGGCAAACTTTCGATGAAGGTGTAGAGCGCCTGCGCGGATTCTTTTCTGGAGAGTTCGTTAATTGCCCGGAGTTGCAGAAGAACCTTTTTGTCGAACTGGTAGAGTTCGAAAATCTTAGGATCAGCCTGCAGCGAGACCGTGTCGTTCTTTGTGCTGTACTTTGCTGTCTGCACAAGGTGCGTCACGTAATACTCATCAGAGCCTTTACTGCGGAATGAGATAGTGTTTGTGGCAATACGAGTTAGAGAACTGTCCAGGCGCTTGCGTAACTTCGCGGACGATCTGGCCGTTGGTATGCCACAGAGCCTGACGAACTCGACGAACGGTAACGTGACGGTGTCGCCAACAACCTTGTGCTTGGCGAACGCGTGGATGATGCCTACCCACGTTTTGAAGTCGTTATCCATATCCAGACGAACGCCGGAGATCCTTATGTCCTCGTACCCTTCGGCTTTGGCCAGAGACAGCTGTTTGAGTTCAGCAGAGGCGTCCATAGAGACCATTTGCCCCTTTCTGCCCCTGGCGGTCGATTTCAGCGTCGGAACGAAGAGACCAAGACGCATCAGAGCAACAGGCTGAACTGTGTTGTTGGTGTTAGGAACTAACGTAACAACTTCACCGGTCTTTTTGTCTGTTTCTGAGAATGCTTCAACGATCGCTATGTTTTTATTGCCGTTTTCGCTCAT